>JAXDQC010000001.1:0-12666 GCA_034668045.1 Betaproteobacteria bacterium
AGCCCGGGCCCGAGATCAACCGGTCTTGCGCTCCTGCTGAGAAGGAAATGAACAGCAGAAATGCGCTAAGCCTCAACAACAACCCCAACCCGAAGCCAGCCGTTCCAGAAATAGCCCAGCGGATTCCACGCCGGCACCGCGGGCTGCGCGTTGCCGCGATCGTCCCAGGCGCGCGCGAGGAAGGTGACGTAGCCGGGGCCCGAAGGCTTGAACTCGTGCGTGAAGGTGCGCCAGGCGTATTTCGCGTGGCGCGCGTCGCCCGCGGCGGCGAGCTGCGCGCGCTGCCAGGTCTTGCCTTCGTCGCTGGAGATCTCGACGCGCTCGATCGAGCCTTCGCCCACCCAGGCGCGGCCGCGCACGACGATGGGCGCGCCTACTTTGGAGCGTGCGTTCGGCGCCGGCGAGGTGATCATCGACTTCACCGGCCAGCCCTCGGTCGAGACGACGTCGTTCGGCATCTTCTGCCCCGGCTCGACGGCATCGCGCGGCCGGATGTAGCTGCCGGTCATATAGGTGCCCTTGAACGGCGCGTCGAGCACGGTAAGGGTCGAGAGCCACTTGGTGGAAGCCGAGCCGACCCAGCCGGGCACGACGAGGCGCAGCGGGTAGCCGTGGATCCACGGCAGCGGCGCGTCGTTCATTGCCCAGGCGATGAGCGTGTTGTCGTCCATCGCCTTCGCCATCGGGATGGAGCGGATCACCGGCGCCGCGGTCGCGACCATGCCCGGATCTACGCCCTGGCCGGCGATGTGCGCCGCGCCGGGCTTCAGGCCCGCCGCCTTGAGGACATCGGCGAGGCGCACGCCGCCCCAGCTCGGGCAACCCATGCCGCCGGTGGCGCCCCAGGGCGTGCCGCTCGCGCGCGGCTGGTAGTTGGAGCGTCCGGAGCCGGCGCATTCCAGCATGCCTTGCACCGTCACCGGCGTGAACGCCTTCGCCAGGTCGTAGACCGAGAAGCTGAGCTCCTTGTCGACCAGGCCCGCAATCGTCAGGCGGTGCTTGTCGATGTCGACCGCCGGGGTGAGCAGGTTGTTGCGCACGAACATGCGGTCGGCGGGCGTGACGTCGAAGTCGTGCGCGTGCGCCGGCACGCTGCCGGTGAGCGGCCGGTCGCTGTGATATTCCATGGCGGAGACCTTCAGCTTCTTCACCGCCTCGTTGTCGATGACGTTGGCCGGCGGATCCTGAGCAAGGACTTCCGGGATGCGCGTGGCGGCAACGGCGGCTGCAACGCCCTGCATGAAATGGCGACGGTTGCTATCCATACGGCGATCCCCCTCTGACCTTGCCCCTGAAGACCCGATACGCGTAGAAAGTGTAGCCGACGATGAACGGCAGCACGATCGACGTTCCGACCAGCATGAAGGTGAGCGCGCTCGGATGCGCCGCCGCGTCCCAGATCGTCAACGAGTCCATCACCACGTAAGGGAAGAGGCTGTAGGCGAGGCCGGCGAAGGCGAGGACGAAAATGGCGACCGCGCCGGCGAAGGGCTTCCAGTCCGACGACTTCAGCGTTTTCCAAACCCATAGCCAGGCAAGAAAAGTTGTTATTGGTAGAACCATCAAACCGAGCGTGCGCGGGAAGTCGAACCAGCGCTCGCGCACCGTCTCGCTCGCGAACGGCGTCGCGAGGCTGACCAGCGCCACGCCGAGCGCCACCCAGCCCAGTCCCCAGCGCGCCCACACGGCGCTCCTGTCGCGCAGGTCTCCTTCGGTGCGCAGCACCAGCCAGGTGGCGCCGAGCAGCATGTAGCCGCCGCACAGGCTCGCGCCCACCAGCACGGCGAAGACCCAGCCGGCGAAGCCGGGCTCGAAGCCGATGATGAAGCGGCCGAGCATCAGGCCCTGGGCGAAGGCGGCGAGGTAGGAGCCGGCGGAGAAGAGCCAGTTCCACAGCTCGCGGTGCCAGCCCTCGGCCTTGATGCGCAGCTCGAAGCCGACGCCGCGCGCCATCAGCCCGACCAGCATCGCCGCCACCGGCAGGTAGAGCGCGCCCAGCACGATGCCGTGCGCCACCGGGAAGGCGACGAGCAGCAGGCCGATGCCGAGCACGAGCCAGGTCTCGTTCGCGTCCCAGAACGGACCGATCGAGGCGATCATCGGCTCGTGGTCCTCGCGCTCGGAGGCGAGCATCAGCATGCCCACGCCCAGGTCGTAGCCGTCGAGCACGACGTAGGCGAGGATGGACGCGCCCATCAGCGCGGCGAAGACGAGCGGCAGGTCGATGCTCATCCGCTGCCCTTTCCGGCCATGTGCGTCAGCGTCACCATGTACGAGAGGAGCAGGACCGCGTAGGTGGCGACGTAGGCGGTGAGGCTCGCGCCGAGCTCGCCGCCGGTCGCGCCGCCGACCGCGTCGGACGTGAGCAGGATGCCGGTGACGAGCCACGGCTGGCGGCCGATCTCCGTCACGAGCCATCCCGCGAGGGTCGCGATCCAGCCGGAAAAGCTGAATCCGGCGAAGCTCCACAACAACCATCTCGGCGTCGATTTTCGCAGGATGAAAGTGCCGACCCAGGAAAGGGCAAGCATCAGCATGCCCATTCCCACCATAACGCGGAAGGCGAAGAACACCGGCGCCACCGGCGGGTGCTCCTCGAACTCGTCCAGGCCCTTCAGCTCGGCGTTGGCATCGTGCGCGAGGATGAGCGACGCGCCCTTGGGCAGCATGAGCGCGTAGTCGGTGCGCTTCTCCTCCTCGTTCGGGATGCCGACGAGGGTCAAGGCGGCGCCCCGCTCGGTTTTCCAGATCGCCTCCAGCGCGGCGATCTTCGCCGGCTGGTGCTCGAGCGTGTTGAGGCCGTGCAGGTCGCCGACGAAAATCTGCAGCGGCACCAGCACCGCGGCGATGCGCGCGCCGAAGACGAGCGTCTTCTTCGCCGCCGCGTCCTCCGGCGCCCTGAGCAGGCGCCACGCCGACAGGCCGGCGACGAGGAACGACGCCGTGATCCCCGAGGCGAGCAGCATGTGCGTCAGGCGATAGGGGAACGAGGGATTGAAGATCACCGCCCACCAGCTCCCGGCGATCAGCTCGCCGTCGATCTCGACGTGGCCGGCGGGCGTCTGCATCCAGGAATTGAGCGCCAGGATCCAGAACGCCGACACCGTGGTGCCGAAGGCGACGATGAGCGCCGAGGCGACGTGTACCCGGCCCGAGACGCGGTCCATGCCGAACAGCATCACGCCGAGGAAGGTCGCCTCGAGGAAGAACGCCGTCAGCACCTCGTAGGCGAGCAGCGGCCCGGCGATGTTGCCCACGCTCGCCATGTAGCCCGGCCAGTTGGTGCCGAACTGGAAGCTCATCGTCACGCCCGAGACCACGCCCATGGCGAACGACAGCGCGAACACTTTCACCCACAGCTTGTACGTGGCGAGCCACGCCGGGTCGCGGGTCACTTCGTAGCGGATGCGGAAATACGCGACCAGCCAGGCGAGCCCGATGGTGATCGTCGGGAAAAGAATGTGGAAGGCGATGTTGAGCCCGAACTGCGCCCGCGCCAGGAGCAGGGTGTCGTCCACGGCGGCTACTATACGGCCGATGGATTACCGTGAGCAGGGCTGGTGGCGCGATGACGACACCGCGCCGCACTGGCTGAAGAAACATGCTTCGGAAAGGCCTTCTGCCACGGCGATCGTCTCCTCCGCAGGGACGCTGACCTGGAAGGCGCTCCAGGCGCGGGTCCTGCGCGTCGCCGGCGGCCTGGCGAAGAAGGGCGTGCGGCGCGGCGACGTGGTGGCGGTGCAGCTGCCCAACACGCTGGAATTCCTCATCGCGCACCTCGCCATCAACGCCCTGGGCGCGGTGCTCTGCACGATCCACATGCCTTACCGCGGCGCGGAGATCGAAACCATCCTCGGCCACAGCGGCGCGAAGCTCTTCCTTAACTCGCCTTCCCTGGTCAACGAGCTGGAAGCAGATGCGCTCGAGGTTGAGTTGCCGGCCGCGAGCGACCCGTTTCTGCTCCTGTACACCTCCGGCACCACCGCTTCGCCGAAAGGCGTGCTCCACTCCTATCGCGCCATGCTGGGCAACAGCCGCAACGGCGCGCGCGAGCACGGCGTCGGTGCGAACAGCCGCGTGCTGTGCCCGGCGCCGTTCTCCCATCTGTACGGGCTCTATTCGCTGCACTGCGCCTGGGCGGTCGGCGCCTGCACGGTCCTGCTGCCCGCTTTCAAGCCGGAAGAATTGAGTCTCGCCGTCCAAAACCTGAAACCAACGGCGCTCTGGACCGCGCCCGCCCACGTCGCCGCCTGCCGCGCGGCGGGACTGTTCGACAAGCACGACTGGTCGTCGCTCGAGCTGGCGATCGTTTCAGGCTCGCTCGCGCCGCCGGAGCTGGTGCGCTACTTCAAATCGAAGATCCGCGGCGCGGTGACGCAGCTCTGGGGGATGACCGAGCTGCAGGCCGGGCTGTACTCGCGTCCCGGCGATCCGCTCGAGGTGTCGGCGACCAGCTCCGGCCGGCCGAGCCCCGGCACCGAGATTCGCTTGTCTCCTGACGGCGAGATCCAGGTGCGCGGCCCGTCGGTGTTCACCGGCTACCACAAGAGCAGCGAGAACGCCTTCACCGAGGACGGCTGGTTCCGCTCCGGCGACCTCGGCGAGCGCCGCGGCGACAACATCGCCATCACCGGCCGCACCAAGGACCTCATCAACCGCGGCGGCGTGAAGTTCAACCCGGCCGATGTCGAGCAGCTGCTCGACCTGCACCCGAAGGTCCTGCAGTCGGCGCTGGTGCCGATGCCCGACCCGATCCTGGGCGAAAAGGCCTGCGCCTTCGTTGTTCTCAGGAAAGCGGAAGAGCCGGTGCGTCTGGAAGAATTAACCCAGTACTTGCTGGACAAGAAGATTGCAAAAAACAAATTACCGGAAAGGCTTGTCATCGTTTCTGACATGCCGCTGACGCCGACGCGCAAAATCATGAAGGGAAAGCTCAAGCTTCCGGAGTAGACTTTTCCGCGAGGAGGTTCCCATGCGTTTTTCGCTTCTGCTCTTCTCGTTTTTCCTCGGTACCGCCCAGGCCCAGCTCGCCGGGCAGGTCACCTCCAAAGAAGAAGGCGCGATGGAGGGCGTGCTGGTCAGCGCCAAGCGCGCCGGCTCGACCGTCACCGTCACCGTGGTGAGCGACGCGAAGGGCCGCTACAGCTTTCCCGCCGATCGCCTTGCGCCGGGCAAATACAGCCTGAAGGTCCGGGCAGCGGGTTACGAGCTGGCGGGGGAAGTCGCCGTCCCGGGGACGGCGAACCTCGAGCTGCGGAAGACGAAAGACCTCGCCGCGCAGCTTTCCAACGGCGAGTGGATGGCGAGCATGCCGGGCACGGACGCGCAGAAGGGCCAGCTCCTCAACTGCGTCGGCTGCCACACGCTCGAGCGCATCGTGCGTTCGCCCTACGACGCCGACGCGTTCATGAAGGCGGTCCTGCCGCGCATGCAGGCCTACGTCAACCAGAGCATTCCGCAGCACCCGCAGCTGCGCAAGGCGGAGCGCCTGATGGAGGAGCGCGGCGACCAGCGCGTGCAGGTGTACCGCGCCGCCGCCGAGTACCTGAGCACGATCAATCTCGGCCCGGAGAAGATGTGGACCTACCCGCTGCGCACGCTGCCGCGCCCGAGCGGGCGCGCGACGCGCGTCATCTACACCGAGTACGACCTGCCGCGCGAGACCATCTCGCCGCACGACGTCATCGTCGACGCCGAGGGCATCGCCTGGTACTCGAGCTTCGGCGAGCAGAACCTCGGCCGCCTCGACCCGAAGAGCGGCAAGGTGACCGAATATCCGATCAAGGAAAACAAGCCCGGCTTCCCGACCGGGCTGCTCGGGCTGCGCGCCGACCGCGAGGGCAATCTCTGGCTCGGCAACATGTACCAGGCGACGATCGTCAAGTTCGACCGCAAGGCGCAGAAGTTCACCGTCTGGACCCTGCCGCCGGAGCAGAACATCGACGCGGCGCAGGTCAACATGGTGAGCCCGCAGTCCTCGCACGTCGACGGCAAGGTCTGGACGCAGAACAACGGCTTCGCCGGCGTGCACCGGCTCGACGTCGCCAGCGGCAGGATCGAGACCTGGGAGCCGTTCAAGAGCGCGCCGAAGGGCGAGCCGCACAACATCTACGACGTCGTGCCCGACTCGCAGAACAATGCCTGGTTCACCGACTTTCGCCATCGCCACATCGGCCGCATCGACGCGAAGACCGGCGAGGTGAAGCTCTTCACCATCCCGACGCAGGCTGCGGTGTCGGCGCCGCGGCGCGGCAACATGGATGCGCAGGATCGTCTGTGGTTCGGTCTCTACCGCGACGATCGCATGGGCATGCTCGATACGAAAAGCGGCGAATTCAAGCTCTGGCAGTTGCCGACGCGCTGGGCATCGCCGTACGACGTCGTTCTCGACAAGAACGGCGAGGCGTGGACGGGCTCGATGATCACCGACCGCGTCACGCGCCTCGAGCCGAAGAGCGGCGGCATGGTCGAGTACCTGCTGCCGCGCACCACCAACATCCGCCGCGTGTTCGTCGACAACTCGACCACGCCGGTGACGTTCTGGGTGGGCTCGAACCACGGCGCCTCCATCGTCAAGATGGAGCCGCTCGACTAGGGTTACTGCGGCTCGATCTTCGCCAGCTTCACGTAGCGTCCCCAGCGTTCAGTCTCGGTGGCGAGCAGCGCTGCCATCGATTCGGGCGAGCCGGGGAAGGGGTCGAGCGCCGAGCGCGCGAGGAAGGCCTTGGTGTCCTCGGCGGCGGTGATCTGGTTGAACCAGCCGGCGAGCTTGTCGACGATCGGCTTCGGCGTGCCCGCCGGCACCACCACGCCCCACCACGGCGTGATGTCGAAGTCGCGGTAGCCGAGCTCGGCGAGCGTCGGCACGTTCGGCAGAGCGGTCGAGCGCTTCGCCGAGGTGACGGCGAGGACGCGCAGCTTGCCGCCCGGACCGGCCTGCGTCACCGCCCAGGTCGCGTCGTAGGAGATGAACGCGACCTGGCCCAGAAGCACGCCGGTCAGCGCGTCGGTCGTGACCTTGTAGGGAACGTAGGTCGTGCTCAGGCCGTTGCGCTCCTTGAACAGCTCCGCCGCCACCTGGCCGCTGTTCGAGCCGGTGCCGTAGAAGCCATGGTTCGCCTGTTGCTTTAGATGCGCGATCAGGTCCGGGATCGACTGGATCGGCCCCGCCGCGTCGACGGCGAAGACGAAGCTGAGCGAGGCGATGGTCGTTACCGGCGCGAAGTCCTTCTGCGGGTCGAACGGCAGCTTCTTGAAGAGATACGGCGCGGTGGCGATGGTCGACGATGCCGGCGTGATCATGATCGTGTAGCCGTCGGGCTTCGACTTCGCGACCACGTCGCTCGCCAGCGCACCCTGCACGCCGGGCCGGTTCTCCACCACCACCGGCTTGCCGGCGAGCTTCGAGAGGCGATCGCTGTAGAAGCGCACGGCGATATCGGCGCCCGAGCCCGCGGAGAAATTGCAGATCGAGCGGATCTCGCGTAGCGGGTAGTCCTGCGCGAAGGCGGGCAGGGCGGCGAGAAAAAGTATTAGAGTTCGCAGCACTATGGCCAACATACCACGCCGGGTCGCCGTTCTGGGCGGCGCCCGCATCCCCTTCGCGCGCGCCAACAGCGCCTATGTCGAGGCGAGCAATCAGGACATGCTCACCGCCGCTTTTCGCTTTCTCGTCGACAAATATTCATTGAAGAATGAACGGGTCGGCGAAGTCGCCGCCGGCGCGGTGATCAAGCACTCGCGCGACTGGAACCTGGCGCGCGAGTGCACGCTCGGCGCGGGCCTGCATCCCACCACTCCCGCCTACGACCTGCAGCGCGCCTGCGGCACCAGCCTCTCGGCGACCGCGCAGCTCGCGCATCGCATCGCCGCGGGCGAGATCGACTCGGCGATCGCCGGCGGCGTCGACAGCGCGAGCGACATCCCGCTCGGCTACGGCACGAAATTGCAGCGCGCGGTGTTGAAGTTGAACCGTGCAAGGACATTCGGAGAAAGGCTTTCGACGATCGGCTCGGTGAGATTGAAAGACCTCAAGCCGACGCATCCGGGCATCGCCGAGCCGCGCACCGGCCTGTCGATGGGCCAGCACTGCGAGGAGATGGCGAAGGAGTGGAAGATCGGCCGCCGCGAGCAGGACGAGCTGGCGCTCGCCAGCCACCGGAACGCGGCGAAGGCGTGGCAGGACGGCTTTTTCGCCGACCTCGTCTTCCCGTTCGAGAACCTCTCGCGCGACAACAACGTCCGTGCCGACACGTCGCTGGAAAAGCTCGCCACGCTGAAGACCGCTTTCGACCGCGGCTCGGCGGCGACGCTCACCGCCGGCAATAGCTCGCCGCTCACCGACGGCGCGGCCTGCGTGCTGCTGGCGAGCGAGGAATGGGCTTCTTCAAGAAAAATTCCTGTTCAGGCCTATCTGACGTTCACCGAGACCGCTGCCGTGGACTTCGTCGGCATGGCGGGGCCGAAGGAGGGCATGCTGATGGCGCCCGCGTACGCGGTGCCGCGCATGCTCGATCGCGCCAAGCTGAAGCTGCAGGACTTCGACATCTACGAGATCCACGAGGCGTTCGCCGCGCAGGTGCTCTGCACGCTCAAGGCCTGGGAGTCGGAGGATTTTTGTCGAAAGAAATTGAATCGTGAACAACTCGGTTCAATAAATTTTTCTAAATTAAACCCTGTGGGATCGAGTGTCGCCATCGGCCACCCATTCGCCGCCACCGGCGCGCGCATCGTCGCCACGCTGGCGAAAGAGCTCGCTCAGCGCGGCTCGGGACGCGGCCTGATCTCCATCTGCGCCGCCGGCGGGATGGGCGTCACCGCCATCCTGGAACGCTAGAACATCAGTTCCAGGCCGAGCGCGGGGCCGGAGAAGCGCACCCGCAGCGGTGAATTGCGCGTGTAGAAGAAGTGGTCCGACTCGCGCTCGGACCGCAGGCTCCACGTCGCATAGCCCGCCCGCACGGAGACGTTGCGGCCGAGCGCCTGCGCGAGGTAGATCTCGAAGCGGCTCGCGTTCGTGACGTCGTCGCTCGCGCCCGAATAGAACAGCGTGCCGCGCGCGTGCAGGCTGGTGCTCGAGGTGATTCCCCAGAGGCCGCCGAGGCCGAGCACGAGGCCGCCGTTGCGCAGCCGCTCGGAGGCGCGCTGCGTGGCGCTGTTCACGGTGAGGCCGAGGTCGGCGTAGCCGGCGCCGGCGAGGCCTTCCACGCCCAGGCGCGCGCCGCTGAAGAGGTGCCGGTAGCGATAGGCGAGCTCGACGAAGCGCAGGTCGAAGTCGTAGTGCAGGTCCTGCGGCGGGACGAACGTCCGGCCGCCGAAGGTGATGGGCTGCTGCGTCGCGTCGAAGTGCTGCGTGCCGCTGCCGCGCGCGTAGCTCAGCCCGAGCTCGAGCGCGTGCGAGGTGTGCACCCTGGCGGGCGGCGGAATCTCCTCCGTCGCGCGGCCGCGGCCCAAGTCGACAGCGACGCGCACGCTCGGCACCGCGACGCTGCGATCGACCGCGTCGATCTCGCTCGTCGTGTAGCCGGCGCAGCCGCCCAGCAGAAGGAGCGCTGCGAGCGGCGCGGTGAAACGCAATTCCTTGTGCATGACAATCCCTCCTTGCGCGGCCCATCGTACTATTTCGCCCGGGGAACATGGGGGCGACACTGATTCTCGCGGGAGCGGTCAGCGCGATGGCATTCGGCGCGCTGATGGTGTTCGTCTCGCGCCGCAGCGACGTGGTGGCGTTCTGGCTCGGCTGCTTCCTCTCCCTGATCGCCGCCGGCCTGCTGCTCACGGGCGTCGCGGCCAGCCTCTCGGCCCTGCTCGCGCTGCCCTTCCTCGCCGCCTTCGTCGCCGAGCTGCACCCCGGCGCGCGGCAGCGGTGGGCGGCGGCCGCGGTGGCGGTCGCGGGCCTCGTCGCCGCCGCGGCGGGCGCGCTCGCGGTGACCCAGGGGCTCGCGCTCGCCGTCGCCATTTGGGCAACGGTCGTGGCGGCGCGGATGGTGCGCGAGCGGGGCAACGCCTGGCCAATGTCGATCATGGTGCTGGCGTTCGCGTATCCGCTGCTGACCCTCGGTCTCGTCTCTGCCGAAGAGATGGAGGTCGCCGGCGCAATCGCCTACGTTGTTGCGCCGGGCATCATCCTGACGCGTCGGGCGATCCGCGCCTTCGACGCCGAGGCGCGGCGCGCCCTCGACCAGGCGAAGTTCGCCGCCGACGTCTTCGATTCGGTGCCGGTGGCGCTGTCGATGCGCGACCTCGAGGGCCGCTACGTGTTCGTCAACCGCACCTGGGAGAAGTACTACGGCCACCGGCGCGAGGCGGTGCTGGGCAGCAGTCCGCGCGATCGCGCGAGCACGATCGAGGCCGATGCGCTGCTCGCCCTCGACCGCGCGGCGATGGCGGCCGAGCCGGGCGTGCCGACGCCGCCGGCCGACTTCGAGCTGGGCGAGCGGCGCTTCCTGCAGACGCGCACGGCGATGGCCGACTCGCGCGGCAAGCTGCTCGGCGTGCTGACGGCGAGCATCGACACCAGCGAGCGCCGCGTCATGGAGCAGGAGCTCGCCATGGAGCACAAGCGCCTGAACCTGGTGGTGCATTCGTCCAAGCTCGGCATGCTCGACTGGGACGGCGCGACGCGCACCGCCTACTACTCGCCGCGCTTCAAGGAGATCCTCGGCCATGCGCCCGACGCCGACACCTCGGGCTGGCCCGATTACTTCGACCTGCTGCATCCCGAGGACGCCAGGCGCGTGCGCGCGATCTTCCGCGAGCACATCGTCTCGCGCGACGAGTTCCACGAGCCGCTCGACTACCGGCTGCGCCGCGCCGACGGCACGTACGTCTGGGTGCAGGCGCAGGGCGTCTCGGTGCGCGACGAGAAGGGCTACTCGACGCGCTTCATCGCCACGCTCAGCGACGCGACGCAGCGCCGCGCGCAGGAGGACGCGCTGCGCGAGAGCATCCGCCTGCGCGACGAAGTCGAGCGCATGTCGCGCCACGACCTGAAGACGCCGCTGAACAGCGTCATCGCCGTCTCGCGCCTGCTGCGCCAGAGCGCCAAGCTCTCGCGCGACGACGAGGAGCTGCTGTCGATCGTCGAGCGCGCCGGCTACCGCATCCTGTCGATGGTCAACCTGTCGCTCGACATCTTCCGCATGGAGCAGGGCAACTACCAGTTCCGCGCCCAGGCGGTGGATCTCTTCGAGGTGGCGCGCAAGGTGGCCGCCGACCTGGAGAGCCAGGCGGCGTCGAAGGAAGTGGTGATCAACCTCAAGCAGTCGGGCCACGCCACGGCCCGCGCCGAGGAGGTGCTCTCCTACTCGATGCTCGCCAACCTGGTGAAGAACGCGATCGAGGCGGCGCCCGAGGCGAGCGCGGTGACGGTCACGGTCGAGGGCGCGGGCGACAATGTCTCGGTGCACGTCCACAACGCCGGCGAGATCGCCGCCAAGGTGCGGCCGCGCTTCTTCGAGAAGTACGTCACCACCGGCAAGCACGCCGGCCTCGGCCTGGGCGCCTACTCGGCGCGGCTGATGGCGCGCGTGCAGGAAGGCGAGATCACCATGCACAGCGAAGCGCAGGCCGGCACCACGCTCTCGGTGCGCATGCGCGCCGCGCACGCGCCGGCGCCGCTCGAGGATCACGCGCCGGCGGCGCCCACCGGCTCGCGCGCCGAGCGCCTGCCCGAGCTGCCGCCGCTCAAGGTGCTGGTGGTCGACGACGACGAGTTCAACCGCCTGGTGTTCCGCCGCATGCTGCCCACCCCGCCGCTCAACCTGACGATGGCGGTCAACGGCCGCGCCGCGCTCGACGCGGCCAAGGGCGACTGGCCCGACGTGGTGCTGCTCGACCTCGAGATGCCGGTGATGGACGGCTACGAGGCCGCCGGGCGCCTGCGCCAGCTGCAGGGCCGGCTGAAGAAGCCGCTGCGCATCGTCGCCATCTCCTCCAACGACGACCCGCGCTCGATCGAGCGCGCGCTCAACTCCGGCTGCGACGATTACCTCGTCAAGCCCGCGGCACGCGAGACGCTCTGGGCGGTGCTCGCCGGCAGCGAAAAAACCCCGGCGCGCAAGCGGGAGGAAGACGCCCATGAAAAAGACCCCGTGAACCTCGACGCCGACCTGCGCGCGACGCTGCCCGAGTTCCTGCGCTCGCGCCGCGAGGCGCTCGACGAGCTGCCGCAGGCGCTCGCCGCCGGCGACCGCGAGAAGTTCCGGCGCCTCGCGCACAAGCTCGCCGGCAGCTTCGCGCTCTACGGCTTCAAGTGGGCCGGCGCCCAGTGCCGCGCGTTGCAGGATGCGGCGGCGCAGGGCGAAGCGACCGACCTGGCGCGGCGCGTGACCGTGCTGCGCAGCCATCTCGACAACGTGGTGATCCGATGAGCCAGCGCAGGATCCTGGTGGTCGACGACGACGACGCGGTGCTCGAGTTCTGGCGCGCCAAGCTCGCTTCGCGCTACGAGGTGCTCACCAGCGCCGCACCGGGCGAGGTGCTGGCGCTCGCGCGCCGCGAGAAGCCGCACCTCATCCTGTGCGACGTCGACATGCCCGACGTGGACGGCGGCGACATCTCGAGCGCGCTGTTCGCCGACGACGAGCTGCGCGACATCCCGGTGCTGTTCCTCACCGGCCTGGTCGGCCCGGCGGAGCTCAAGCGCCTCGCCGGCCAGCTCGGCGG
>JAXDQC010000002.1:0-3230 GCA_034668045.1 Betaproteobacteria bacterium
CACCTCGGGCTCATCACGGTGCTGCTCGGGCTCAACACGCCGCTCGGCGTCGTGGCTGCCGTGTTCCACACACTGAATCACGCCACGTTCAAGGCGTCGCTCTTCATGGCCGCCGGCATCATCGACCACGAGACCGGCACGCGCGACATCCGGCGTCTGAGCGGCCTGTACCGTTACCTTCCGGTGACCGCGACGCTCGCGATGGTAGCGGCGGCGGCGATGGCGGGCGTGCCGCTGCTGAACGGCTTTCTCTCCAAGGAGATGTTCTTCGCCGAGGCGCTCGAGGCCGAAGGCCCGGTGCGCGCCATCGACCGCGCGCTGCCGTTCATCGCCACGGCGTGGGGCATGTTCAGCGTGGCCTACTCGGTTCGGTTCATCCACGGCGTGTTCTTCGGGCCGCCGCCGGCCGGCCTGCCGCGCGTACCGCAGGAGCCGCCGCGCTGGATGCGCTTTCCGATCGAGTTCCTGGTGCTCGCCTGCCTGGCGGTGGGCGCCTTCCCCACGCTGACCATCGGGCCGTTCCTGGATATCGGCGTGCGCTCGCTGCTCGGCGCGCAAGCGCCGTCGTACAGCCTGGCCGTATGGCACGGCTTCACCACGCCGTTCGTCATGAGCCTGGTTGCGCTCGCGGGCGGCGCCGCGCTCTACGCGCTCCTCTTCCGCTACCTGGCACGCGGCGAAGAGCGCACGCCGCTCCTGCCGGCGATCGACGCGCGGCTGATCTTCGACCGCATCCTTGTCGTCGTCTCCTGGCGCTGGGCGCGCTCGGTCGAGACGCTGTTCGGCACCCGGCGCCTGCAGCCGCAGCTGCGCTGGCTGGTGCTCGCGGCGCTGGTCGCCGGGGTATGGCCGGCCTGGCGGGCCGGGCTCGATGCCGGTCCGCTGCCGTGGTCGCCGATCGATCCGGGGCTCGCCGTCGCGTGGGCGATCGGCGCGGTGTGCGCGCTGGGCGCCGCCTGGCAGGCGAAGTTCCACCGCTTCGCCGCGCTCATGCTCGCCGGCGGCGCGGGGCTGGTCGTCTGCCTGACCTTCATGCGCATGGCCGCGCCGGACCTCGCGCTCACCCAGCTGCTGGTGGAGATCGTCACCACGGTGCTGCTGCTCCTCGGCCTGCGCTGGCTGCCCAAGCGCATTCCATTCGCGTGGACGAACGAGGGGGCGCGCGCCGCGCTGCCGCGCCGGCTGCGCGATCTGGCGCTCGCGGGCGCCTGCGGCGTCGGCGTCGCCGCCCTTGCCTACGCCGTCATGACGCGCCCGCTGCCCGAGACCATCTCGAGCTTCTTCATGGAGAATGCCTGGCCGCGCGGCGGCGGCACCAACGTGGTCAACGTGATCATCGTCGACTTCCGCGGCTTCGATACGCTGGGCGAGATCAGCGTGCTGGCCGTGGTCAGCATCGCCGTCTACGCGCTGCTGCGCCGTTTCCGCCCTGCGCGTGAGAGCCTCGAGACACCGCCGCGGCCGCAGGACGCCGAAGACGACCTGCTGGTGCCGGCGGTGATCATGCGCCTGATGTTCCCGATGGCCGGCATGCTCGCCGGTTACCTGCTGCTGCGCGGCCACAACCTGCCGGGCGGCGGCTTCGCCGCCGGCCTGGTTCTCGCGCTCGCGGTAATCCTGCAATACATGGCCGGCGGCACGCGCTGGGCCGAGGAGCGGCTGGCGATCCGGCCCTCGCGATGGATGGGCGCCGGCCTGCTGCTCGCCGGCGCGACCGGCGCCGGCGCCTGGGCCTTTGCGCATCCGTTCCTCACTTCGCACACCGCCCACCTGCAGCTGCCGGTGCTGGGCGAGCTGCACCTGCCGAGCGCGCTGCTGTTCGATCTTGGCATCTTCTCGCTGGTGGTCGGCGCCACCGGGCTGATCCTCATCGTCCTCGCCCATCAATCGGTGCGCCATCCATGGAACTGATCGTCGCCCTGCTGATCGGCACGCTCGCCGGCTCGGGCGTCTGGCTGCTGCTGCGGCCGCGCACCTTCCAGGTCATCGTCGGCCTGTCGCTGCTCTCGTACGCGGTCAACCTTTTCATCTTCGTCATGGGATGGGTGCGCGGCGGGCGGCCGCCGTTCGTCGAGCCCGGCGCCGTGGTGGATTTCGCGCGCTTCGCCGATCCGCTGCCGCAGGCGCTGGTGCTCACCGCCATCGTCATCAGTTTTGCCACCACCGCGCTGCTGCTCGTGGTGCTGGTGGTGGCGCGCGGGCTCACCGGCACCGACCACGTCGACGGGCAGGAGCCCGACGCATGAGCTGGAGCGAGCACCTCCCGGTCGTGCCGGTGGTGCTGCCGCTCGCGGCCGGCGCGCTGATGCTGGTGCTCGACGAGCGGCGCAGCACGCTCAAGGCGGCGATCAGCATCGCCTCCCTTTTATAGCTGCTGGTGGCCGCGCTGGCGCTGCTGCAGCTCGCCGACGGCCCGGTCGCGCCGGTGTACGCGCTCGGCGACTGGCCGGCGCCGTTCGGCATCGTGCTGGTCGCCGACCGGCTAGCCGCCGCCATGGTGCTGCTCAGCGCGGTGCTTGGCCTCGCGGCGATGGTGTTCTCGCTCGCGCGCTGGCACCGCGCCGGGCCGCGCTTCCATTCTCTGCTGCAGTTCCTGCTGATGGGCCTGAACGGCGCCTTCCTCACCGGCGACCTCTTCAACCTGTTCGTGTTCTTCGAGCTGCTGCTGGCTGCGTCCTATGGCCTCGCGCTGCACGGCTCGGGAACGGCGCGCGTGCGCTCGAGCCTTCACTACATCGTGATCAACCTCGGCGCCTCGCTCCTCTTCCTCATCGGCGTGAGCCTGATCTACGGCGTCGCCGGCACGCTCAACCTGGCGCACCTCGCGCAGCGCATTCCGCAGATCGCCGCCGGCGACCGCGCGCTGGTCGAAGCCGGGGCGGCGGTGCTCGCCATCGCCTTCCTGGTCAAGGCCGGCATGTGGCCGCTTGGCTTCTGGCTGCCGTCTACCTATGCCGCGGCGAGCGCGCCCGCCGCGGCGCTTTTCGCCATCCTCAGCAAGGTAGGCTTTTACGCGGTGCTCAGGATCTGGCTCCTGTTCTTCGGCGGCGGCGTCGGCAGCGAGCTGCTGTTCTACGGCGGGATGGCGACTCTCGCCTTCGGCATCATCGGCATGCTCGCCTCGCAGGACCTCGGCCGGCTCGCCGCCGCCATGGTGCTGCTCACCGCGGTGCTCGGCCTCGCCGCGATGGTGTTCTCGCTCGCGCGCTGGCACCGCGCCGGGCCGCGCT
>JAXDQC010000003.1:0-3851 GCA_034668045.1 Betaproteobacteria bacterium
TGGGGGCCGACTTCATCGCCCTGCGCCGCGACGTCGAACTCATTGCCAGCGACGCCAAGGCGCTGGCGCGCGACCTCGCTGAGGCGGCGCAACAGCGCGAGGCCTTGGCATGATCCACTGCCGCGCCCTGTTCATCGTCATAGGCGTCGTAGCGCTGACGCAGTCCGTTGCCGCCGAGACCAGCTCGTGGGTGATGGAGACGACCGAGGCGCCCAAGCCCAAGCGCGGCCGCCCGGTGAAGCTCGCCCCGGCGCCCGACGCGGCGAAAGGGTTGACCTTTCAAGGTCCGGCGACACCGGGCCAGAGCGCCTACGCCAAACTGCTGGTGCCCGCCACCGGCGATGAGGCCGCCTACATCGCCTTCGACCAGGGCCAGTATCTCACGGCCTTCAGGCTCGCTACCGAAGGCGTGACGCGCAACGACCCGCAATCGCACACGCTGCTTGGCCGCCTCTACGCCGACGGGTTGGGCGTCAGCAAGGAGCCCCTGACCGCCGCCACGTGGTACGCGCGCGCCGACGAGCTCGGCGACGTTCAAGCGACCTTCGCGCTCGGCGTCCTCTATGCGGAGGGCCGCGGCGTCAAGAAGGATCGCAACAAGGCGGCCGAGCTGTTCGAGAAGGCGGCGCGCACCGGGCATCCGCTGGCCAACTACAATCTGGGTCTGCTCTTCCTCAAGGGCGACGGCAAGCCGCAGAACGAGTATCGCGCCGCCATGCACATCCAGTACGCGGCGGAGAAGGGCATCGCCGTGGCGCAGTACGACCTCGCCGGCCTCTATCAGAACGGCTACGGGGTGAAGCCCAACGCGCTCGATGCCGCCCGCTGGCTTTCCAAGGCTGCCGAGCAGGGCATGGCGGAAGCGCAGTTCGACTACGCCGTGGTGCTTTTGCGCGGCCTCGGCCTGACCAAGGATGAGCCGAAGGCCGTCCCCTACCTGCGCGCCGCCGCGCAAAAGGGGCTGGCGTCCGCGCAGAACCGCCTCGCCTACGTCTACGCCGAGGGTGTCGGCGTCAAGAAAAGCCCGCAAGAGGCCGCGAAATGGCGCCTCATTGCGCAGGCCGGCGGCCTCAAGGACGCAGAGTTCGACGCCGTCGTCGCCAAGATGCCCAAGGCGCAGCAGCTCGCCGCCCAGCAGGCAGCCAGCGAGTGGCGGGAGAAGGCGGGACTTTTCTAGAAGCGTCGATGCGCCTTGCCAGCGCGGCTGTCTGGCGTTAGTCGGGCGCCTTGCGCCGCATGCGAGGCGCCAGAAGGATTCCGGCCCCATGCCCGCTTCAGCGCTTATGAACGTGATGATCGGCGCCGCCCGCAAGGCTGGCCGCAGCCTCGCCCGCGACTTCGGCGAGGTGGAGCAGTTGCAGGTGTCGGTGAAGGGGCCCGGCAACTTCGTCTCGGCCGCCGACCACAAGGCCGAGGACATTATCTACCGCGAGCTGGCGAAGGCGCGTCCCGGGTACAGCTTCCTGATGGAAGAGCGCGGCGAGATCATCGGCGACGATGATACGCATCGTTGGATCGTCGATCCGCTCGACGGCACCACCAACTTCCTGCACGGCGTTCCCCTGTTCGCCATCTCGATCGGCTTGGAGCGCGAGGGTCAGATCGTTGCCGGCGTCGTCTACAATCCGATCTCCGATGAGTTGTTTACCGCCGAGAAGGGCAAGGGGGCTTATCTCAACGATCGCCGCCGGATGCGGGTCGCCGTGCGCAAGAACCTTTCCGACGCGCTCGTCACCACCGGCATCCCGCACCTCGGCCGCCCCGGCCACGTACCGTTCGTCCGCGAAATCAAAGAGGTGATCAAGCACGTCGCCGGTGTGCGCCGCACCGGCTCGGCCGCGCTCGACCTCGCCTGGGTCGCCGCCGGCCGCTTCGATGCCTACTGGGAGAGGGGCATCAAGCCGTGGGACATGGCCGGGGGAATCGTCCTGGTACGCGAGGCGGGCGGCATCGTCACCGACCTTTCCGGCGGCACCGGGATGTTCGCCAAGTCGGAGGTGCTTGCCACCAATAGCGCGCTGCAGAAGGAGTTCCTTCCCATGCTGGCGGGCACCTGAAGCCGGCGGGCACGATGTTGCCCCGTTTGTGCTGTCACTGGCTTCGGGTAATATCACCTGCTGAATAAAGGCGGCGGGCAGCGGAGCTCATTGATGGCGAGAAGACGACAGAGCGACCCTGCCGGGGTGCTGGGTCACAGGACGCTGACGCCGCCGGGCGTCTTCCTCATCCGCATGTTGATCTTCCTCACCCTCGTCGCCTTCCTGGCGGCCATCCTGCACAAGCAGTTGATCGACAGCTTCATGAACAATCCGGGCCTCAACGGGCTCATTGTCGGTGTGCTGGCGCTCGGCATCCTCTATTCCTTCCGGCAGGTGACGCGGCTCTATCCGGAGATCCGCTGGATCAACGCCTTCCGCATCGCCGATCCGGGCCTTGCCATTTCGCATCAGCCGGTGCTGCTGGCGCCGATGGCGGCGATGCTGCGCGACCGTACGGGCGTGCTGTCTCTCTCCACCGCCTCGCTGCGCTCGATCATGGATTCCATCGGCTCGCGCCTCGATGAAGCGCGCGACACCGGCCGCTACATGGTCGGCCTCCTGGTGTTCCTCGGCCTGCTCGGCACCTTCTGGGGTTTGCTCGAGACCATCCAGTCGGTCGGGGGCGCCATCGACTCCATCAACACCGGCGACACGAGCAACGTCACCATGTTCTCGGACCTGAAGGCCGGCCTTGCCGCGCCGTTGAAGGGCATGGGCACCGCTTTCTCGTCCTCGCTGCTCGGCCTTGCCGGCTCGCTCATCCTCGGCTTCCTGGAGCTGCAGGCGGGTCACGCGCATAACCGGTTTTACAATGAGCTTGAGGAATGGCTGTCGGGGATCACGGAGCTGACGCCCGGAAGCAATGTGTCCGGCGATCAGATCAACCGGCAGCTTTCCAGCGCCATCCTGCACATGCAGCGCGCCGTCGAAAATTTGTCGACGCGCCTCGCAGATCAATCGATGGCCGGCGCCATCGTTGGGCAGGGCGCGGGGGACGAGCAGCTTCGTGAGCTGGCGCGCGGCGTCAACCAGCTTGTCACCCAGATGCGTGCCGAGCAGAAAGTCGTACGCGAATGGGTGGATGAGCAGGCCTCGCAGCATTCGGAAGTGGCGAGCGCGCTGAAGGAGCTCGCAACCAACATGCGGCGCAAGGGATAGCGGATGGCGGGTGGACGCTCGCGCCGGCACAGCGGCGACTACGGCTTGTTCTGGCCGGGTTACGTCGATGTGCTGTCGACGCTGCTTCTCGTCGTCACCTTCCTCATGTCGATCTTCATGCTGGCGCAGTATTTCGCCAGCCAGGAGGCGAGCGGCAAGGACACGGCGCTCAAGCAGCTCACCCTGCAGATCAACGAGCTCACCAATCTATTGTCGCTCGAGAAGGGCAAGAGCAAGTCGACCGCCGACGACCTTGCCGCCATGCAGGCAACGCTGTCGACCCTGCGCGAGGAGAATGCCAAGTTGTCGGGCTCGGCGCTCTCTGGAGACGAAGCCGCCAAGACCGCGGACGCGCGTATTTCCGGTCTCACCACCGAATTGGAGAACCAGAAGAAGGTCTCCGATGAGGCGCTGGCCAAGGTGGACCTGCTCAATCAGCAGCTTCTGTCGCTGCGGCGGCAGATCGCAGCGCTCAATGATGCGCTGCAAGCCTCCGAGAAGAAAGATGCCGAGAGCCAGACGCGCATCAAGGACCTTGGCTCGCGCCTCAACGCGGCACTCGCCCGCCAGGTGCAGGAGCTGCAGCGCTACCGCTCCGACTTCTTCGGCCGACTGCGTGAGCTCCTGAAGAACCGCAAGGACATTCGCGTCGTC
>JAXDQC010000004.1:0-21043 GCA_034668045.1 Betaproteobacteria bacterium
GGGGAAGAATAACAGGCGCGAGGCACGCGGCGCGAGATCGAGCCCGGCCCTTTCTCGCGCCGCGTGGCTCGCGCCTGTTATCCTTTTCCTCCCATGAAAACATCCGCCTACCTGGAAAAGATTCTCACCGCGAAGGTTTACGACGTCGCGATCGAGACTCCCCTGGACCCGGCGCCCGCCATCTCGCGGCGCGTGGGCAACAACATCCTGCTCAAGCGCGAGGACAAGCAGCCGGTCTTTTCCTTCAAGCTGCGCGGCGCCTACAACAAGATGGCGCTCCTGCCGCGCAAGAAGCTGAAGAAGGGCGTCATCGCGGCGAGCGCCGGCAATCACGCGCAGGGCGTGGCGCTGGCGGCGCAAAAGCTCGGCTGCCGCGCGCTGATCGTCATGCCGGTCACCACGCCCCGAATAAAGATAGAAGCGGTGAAGTCGCGGGGCGCAACCGTAGTGCTTCACGGCGACTCTTATTCGGATGCCTACGCGAAGGCGCTGAAGCTGAAGCGGGCGCGCGGCCTGACCTTCATCCATCCGTACGACGACCCCGACGTGATCGCCGGCCAGGGCACGATCGGCATGGAGATCCTGCGCCAGCATCCGAAGCCGATCGACGCGATTTTCGTCCCGGTGGGAGGCGGCGGCCTCATCGCCGGCATCGCCGCCTACGTGAAGCAGATCAATCCGCGCATCCGCATCGTCGGCGTCGAGCCGGTGGACGCCGACGCCATGGCGCAGTCGTTGAAGAAGAACAGGCGGATCAAGCTCGACCATGTCGGCCTGTTCGCCGACGGCGTGGCGGTGAAGCAGGTGGGCGAGGAAACCTTCCGCCTCTGCCGCCAGCTCGTCGACGAGATGGTGCTAGTCGACACCGACGCCATGTGCGCCGCGATCAAGGATGTCTTCGAGGACACGCGCGTGGTGCTCGAGCCGGCAGGTGCGCTCGCCACCGCCGGCGCGAAGGCTTGGGTTGAAAAACATTCTTTCAAAAACAAAACCCTGATCGCGATCGCGTCGGGCGCCAACACCAACTTCGACCGGCTGCGCTTCATCGCCGAGGAAGCCGAGCTCGGCGAGCAGCGCGAGGCGGTGCTCGCGGTGACGATTCCCGAGCGCCCGGGAAGCTTCCGCCGGTTCTGCGCGACGCTCGGCGCCAAGAACATCACCGAGTTCAACTACCGCATCGCCGACTCCAAGGAAGCGCACATCTTCGTCGGCGTCGAGGTCGGGGACCGATCACAGACGGCGCGCATCGTCAGGACGCTGAAGAGAAATGCGCTGAAAACGATCGATCTCTCGGACAACGAGATGGCGAAGTGGCATGTGCGCCACATGGTCGGCGGCCGCGCGCCATTCGCCCGCAATGAATTGCTCTACCGCTTCGAGTTTCCCGAGCGCCCCGGCGCGCTGATGCGCTTCCTCGACAGCATGAGAAGCGACTGGAACATCAGCCTCTTCCACTATCGCAATCACGGCGCCGACTACGGCCGCGTGCTGGTGGGAATCCAGGTGCCGCGCGACGAGATGCGGCAGTTCCGCGCCTTCCTCGACAAGCTCGGCTATCCGCATGCCGACGAGACGCGCAATCCCGCCTACCGGCTCTTTCTAGGTTAGTCGCGCTTCACTTCGTCGGCGTAGCAGACCGGCGAGGCAAGCGTGCTCGGCTCACCATCCTGCGGTGTTCCAAGATAGGCGAGTCCTTCGGGATCGCGTCGGTAGACGCCTGCTTCCGTGACGACGTAGTCGACCGGGATGTCCCAGGACTGCGGATAAATGGTTTCCATGCGCGCCATCTCGTAAGCGATGCCGATGACGACCGGTTTCTTTTTCAGGCTGGCGAGCGTGCGATCGAAGAAGCCGCCGCCGTAGCCGAGGCGGTAGCCCTGCTTGTCCCAGCCGTTCATCGGCAGCAGCACGCCGTCCGGCGTCACTTCGGCAGAATTTACCGGATACGGAATATCGAGCGGACCCTTGGCGAGCTCGACACCCGGATGCCATTCGCGGAAAGCGAGCGGCGTACGCGGCGCGACGACCACCGGCAGCGCGGTCAACGCCCCCTTCTCCCTCAGCGTTCTGGCAAAATGACGCGCGTCGTACTCGCCTTTGATGGGCCAACAAAAAGCGAGGCGGCGGTTGGCAAGCCCGGGAAAAGAAAGCTCGAGATAGCGATCGATGCGCAGGCGCCAGGCTTCGAGAGTGGCCGGCGGCAGCGCGGCGCGCGCGGCGATCAGCCGCTGGCGCTCGGTGCGGCGCCAGGCCTTGAGATCTGGGGGATGGGAAGTCATGCAGTCGGGAGTTTCGTGATTCTGAAGCGGTTCCGCAATCTCGCGCTTGCCCTCGCGTTCGTCGCGCCGCCGACGCTCGCCGCCAACGGCGCGGACGACGCCCTGCTCGGCGCTTTCGATGCCTACCGCGCCGGCGATCCAATCAAGCTGGCGAAGCACGCGAAGAAACTCGACGGCCACCTGCTCACGCCCTGGCTCGAGTACTGGCGCCTGTCGCTGCGTCTCGAGGACGCGCCGCGCGCCGAAGTGCGTGAATTCCTGTCGAAGTACGCCGACGCCTACGTCGCCGAGCGCCTGCGCGGCGAGTGGCTGCGCGTGCTCGGCCGGCGCGGCGAATGGGCCGAGTTCGAGCGCGAAGCCGCCGCCTATGGCGAGGACGAGCTCGAAGTGCGCTGCTACGGCTGGGCGCGCCGCCTCGAGCACGGCGACGACAGCGCCTTCGCCGAGGCGAGCCTGATCTGGGCCGAGCCGCGCGAGCTGCCCGACGGCTGCGCGAAGCTCGCTGACACGATGGTGACGCGCGGCCGCGTCTCGATCACCGACATCTGGAAGCGCGTGCGCGTGCTGTTCGAGGCGGGCCAGATCACCGCCGCCAAGACCACGCTCGGCTACCTGAAGAAGGACGAATTGCCCGACGAGCGCTCGCTTGCCGAGGCGGCTCGCCGTCCCAAGCGCTTCCTGCAGGCTCTACCCGCCAGCCTAGAGCGACGTCCGACGCGCGAGGTCGCGGTGCTCGCCGGCGTGCGCTACGCGCGCGAGGATCCCGAGTCGGCGGCGGAAGCGCTGCTCGGCCGGCTCGGCGAGCGGCTGCCCGAGCGCGAAACCCGCTACCTCTGGGGCCGCGTCGCGCTGGAGGGCGCGCGCCAGCATCACCCCGATGCGCTCGCCTGGTACGTGCGCGCGGGCAACACGCCGCTCGACGACGAGCAGCTCGCGTGGCGGGCGCGCGCGGCGCTGCGCGCGGCCGACTGGCGCGTGGTGCGCGCTGCGATCGATCGCATGTCGCCGGAAGAGCGCCACATCCCGACCTGGACCTACTGGTATGGCCGCGCGCTCGCTGCCACCGGCGACGACGCAAGCGCGCGCGCCTACTTCCTGCGCATCGCCGGCGCGCCCGAGTTCTATGGCTTGCTGGCGAGCGAGGAGGTCGGTGCCGCCATCGTCCTGCCGCGCGAGAAGTATTCGCCGAGCGTCGAGGAGCTGGAGGTGGCGGAGCGCGACTCCGGCCTGTCCCGCGCACTGGAGCTGATTCGCCTCGGCCTGCGCAACGAGGGCGTGCGCGAATGGCAGTTCGCCATCCGCTACTACGACGACCCGCGCCTGATCGCCGCGGCGGAGCTGGCGCGGCGCGCCGAAGTCTACGACCGGGCGATCTCCACCGCCGACCGGACCGTAAACCTGCATAACTTTGCGCTGCGCTACCCGGTGCCTTACGGCGACCTTTTCGGCGATTACGCCAAGAGCCACGGCGTCGACGAAGCCTGGGTGCTCGGCCTGGTGCGCCAGGAGAGCCGCTTCGTCACCGAGGCGCGCTCGAGCGCCGGCGCGGCCGGCCTGATGCAGGTGATGCCGCGCACCGCGCGCTACGTCGCCTCGCGCATCGGCATGCGCAACTATCGCGCCAAGAGCGTCACCGAGCTGCAGACCAACGTCAACCTCGGCACCGGCTACCTCAAGCTCGTGCTCGATCAGCTCGGCCACCCGGTGCTCGCCTCGGCGGCCTACAATGCCGGTCCGGGCCGTGCCAAGCGCTGGCGCGATGCGGAGAAATCGCTCGAAGGCGCGATCTACGCCGAGACCATTCCCTTCGGCGAGACGCGGCGCTACGTGAAGAAGGTAATGGCGAACTCGGTCTTCTACAGCCAGCTGATGCACGCCGAGCAGAAGCCGCTCAAGCAGCGGCTCGGCACCATTCCGCCGCGCGGCGCGGCCGCTTCGCAGGACGACGAGCTGCCCTAGCCGTCGTGAAGTTCGACAACGTGCTCGTCGTCGGCGGCTCCGGTTTCATCGGCCGCCATCTCGTCGCCGCGCTCGCCGCGCGCGGCATCCGCGTCACCGTTCCCGCAAGGCGGCGCGAGCGCGCCAAGCATCTCATCCTGCTGCCAACCGTCGACGTGGTCGAGGTCGACGTCTTCGCGCGCGGCGCGCTCGAGCGCCTCGTGGCCGGCAAGCAAGCGGTGATCAACCTGATCGGCATCCTGCACGGCGATTTCCATCGCCTGCACGTCGAGTTGCCGCAGGGGATCGTCAACGCCTGCCGCGCGCAGGGCGTGAAGCGCCTGCTGCACGTGAGCGCGCTCGGCGCGTCACGCGACGCGCCTTCCGAATACCTGCGCACAAAGGCGCTCGGCGAGGACGCGGTGCTCGCGGCCACCGACCTCGAAACAACCGTTTTTCGGCCCTCGGTGGTGTTCGGGCCGGAGGACCGCTTCCTCAACCTCTTCGCGCAGCTCTCGCGCTTTCTGCCGGCCCTGGCGCTCGCCTGCCCGCAGGCGCAGTTCCAGCCGGTATACGTCGGCGACGTGGCGCGCGTCATGGCCAGCGCGCTGGGCGAGAGCGAATCGTTCGGCAAGCGCTACGACCTGTGCGGCCCGCACTTGGCCACGCTGCGCCAGCTCGTCGAGTACGTCTGCGCTGTCACCCGGCGGCGGCGCGTGCTGATCGGATTGCCTCACTGGGCATCGCTGGCGCAGGCGTGGATGCTCGAGCATCTGCCCGGCAAGCTGATGACGCGCGACAACGTGCGCTCCATGCAGGTGGCGAACGTCTGTGCCGAGGGTTGCGCGCTGCCCTTCGGAATCCCCGCGCAATCGCTGGAAGCGATCGCGCCTTCGTATCTCGCGCCCTCGGGGCCGCGCGAGCGCTACCCGCAGCTTCGCTGGCGCGCGCGGCGCTAGTAGCGCTGTTTTTGCAAGACCGCGAGCGCGCCCGCGAGCGCGTTCCAGCCCGAGCCCTGAAGCCGCTCGAGGATCGTCGCCCAGTCGGCTTCCCGCTGGAACAGGCTTGAAAGGCAATCGTGCAGCGCCTCGTGCGCCTCGCCGGCGGCGGCGGCGGCGAGGTGCGCGGCGCTGATCGGATTCGACTGTCGCGCAACGCGCGGCTCGAGCCAGCGCCAGAGCGAGGCGGCCTGGGCGCTGCGATCGAGGAGGTGCAGGGCCACCATCACGCCGCCGAGATAGTCGTCGCCCGCCGGTGTCAGCCCGGGCCCGAGGCCGATGAGCTGCTCCGCGCGGGCGTCGAGCGCGTTGCCGGCGATCCAGTCGTCGATGGCATCGAGCGCCGGCTGCGCGTGCGCGCTGAGCGCGTTGTGCGTGCGCGCGATCAGGCAGCCGAATCCATCCACCGGCGCGCGGCTGCGCGCCGCTTCCCGCAGGCTGTAGAAATCCGGAAACGCCGACATCACCAGGCTGCCCGGCTGCCAGACGCTGGCGGCAGAGAGCGCGACCTTGTCTCCCAGGGCCGGCGACGCAAAGTCGTCGACGATGGCGTTCAGCGGGCCGCGGCCGATCGACTCGTCGCCGACGCACGCGTAGTGGTTGTCGGCGAAGCGCAGATAGAACGAGCGCTTGAAGACGGCGCAGACCTCGCCCTCGCCGCGCGCGGCGAACTGGCCTGCGACCTTGGCCGATAGTGCATGCATAATTTCAGTTTATCCTGCCGACGCTTGGAAAAATGGATCGGACAGCCGCTGCCCCGCAAGGAAGACGATCGTCTCCTGTCGGGTCGGGGCAACTACACCGCGGACCTGACGCTGCCGGGCGAGGCTCACGCCTGCGTAGTGCGCTCGCCGCACGCGCATGCGCGCATCCGCGCCATCAATGTCGAATTGCCCGGGGTCCTCGCAGTGCTGACCGGACGGGAGGCAGCCGCGGACGGCCTGCAACCGATCCCGTTCCGGCCCATCTCTCCCAATCCCCACGAAGTGCCGCTCAAGGGGAAGTTCCTCGCGCCCTATCCGGTGCTGCCGCTCGAGTACGCGCGCTTCGTCGGCGAGGCGGTCGCGATCGTGGTGGCGGAGACTCACCTCGGCGCGAAAGACGCCGCCGAGCGCCTCGAGATCGACTACGAAGCCCTGGATGCCGTGACGGACACGCTCGAAGCGGCGCGGCCCGGAGCGCCGCGCGTCTGGAGCGAGACGGACAACGTCTGCGTCGATAGCGAGGCGGGCGACCCGGCCGCGGTCGCGGCGGCGTTCGCGCGCGCCGCATACATCGTGCGCTTCGATACGCAGTTGAACCGCGTCACCGGCGTGCCCCTGGAGCCGCGCATCACGCTCGCCGCCTATGAAGACGGTCGCTACACGCTTTACACGACGTCGGGCTGGGTGCAGCGCCATCGCGCCGACCTCGCCACCGTGCTCGGCGTGCCGGAGAACGCGGTGCGCGTGGTGACGCGCGAGCTCGGCGGCAACTACGGCACGCGCAACAATTTCTATCCCGAATACGCGCTGGCGGCGTGGGCGGCGCGGCGCGTCGGCCGGCCGGTGAAGTGCGCGCTCGAGCGCCACGAGTGCTTCCTCAGCGACGACCATTCGCGCGACCTCGCGGTGCAGGCCGAGCTCGCGCTCGATCGCGAGGGCAACTTCCTCGCCTTGCGCAGCGTCAATACGAGCAACCTCGGCGCGCACGCGCTCTCGATGGTGCCGCTTTCGAAAGGCATGGGCGTCTCGACCAGCGTCTATCGCCTGCCCGCCGCCGCGGTGCGCGGCCGCGCCGTGCTGAGCAACACGACGCCGACTTCCGCCTACCGCGCCGCCGGCCGGCCCGAGGTGATGTTCGTCATCGAGCGCCTGATCGATCTCGCGGCGCGCCGCCACGGCTTCGATCGCCTCGCCCTGCGCAAGCGCAACCTCGTGCCCGCGGCGGCGATGCCGTACCGGAATCCTTTCGGCCTCGTCTACGACAGCGGCGACTATGCCGCAGCCCAGGATCGGGCCGCCGCCGCCGCCGGCTGGCACGGATTCGAAGCGAGGCGGGCCGAGGCGAGGCGGCGCGGGCGCTACCGCGGCATCGGCCTCGCCAATTACGTCGAGCTCAATACCGGCGCGCCGCGCGAGCAGGCGGAGATCACCGTGCGGCCCGAAGGGCGCATCGACCTGGTGCTCGGCACGCTTTCCTCGGGGCAGGGCCATGAGACGAGCTTCGCGCAGCTCATCGCCGACTGGTTCTCGGTCGAGCCTTCGCAGGTGCGCCTGCTCGCCGGCGACAGCGACGTGGCGAAGATCGGCGGCGGCACGCACTCCGGCCGCTCGATGCGCATGGGCGCGGCGGTGATGCGCCGCGCGTCGGATCTGGCGATCGAGCAGGGCAGGCAGAACGCCGCCGACGTTCTCGAGGCGGCGGCGGCCGACATCGAGTTCGCCGCGGGCCGCTTCAGCGTGAAAGGCACGGATCGTTCGGTGGGTCTTTTCGAGCTGGGTGCATTGAAGGGCGTCTACGATGAAAGCACCCCGCTACCTTCCTTCGCCTATGGCTGCGGGGTGTGCGAGGTCGAGATCGATCCGGAGACCGGCGAGGTCGAGGTCGTCGCCCACACCAACGTCGACGACTGCGGCCGCGCGATCAACCCCCTCATCCTGCACGGCCAGGCGCACGGCGGCATGGCTGCCGGCATCGGCGAGGCCCTGCTCGAGCATTGCCGCTATGAGCCTGGGACCGGCCAGCTGCAGACCGCGACGCTCATGGACTACGCGCTGCCGCGCGCCGACATGCTGCCGATGTTCACCACCGAGATCTCGGAGGTGCCCTCGACCACGCATCCGCTCGGGTTGCGCGGCGGCGGCGAGGGGGGCACCACGCCGGCGCTCGGCGCGGTGGCGAACGCGATCGCCGATGCGCTCGCGCCGCTCGGCGTCGAGCATGTCGAGCTGCCGGCGACGCCGGAGCGCGTCTGGCGCGCCATCCAGCAGGCCAAGTAAACTAGCTCGATGGCGAAGCTCGTCCTCTACGTCGGCAACAAGAACTATTCCTCCTGGTCGATGCGCCCTTGGATCCTGGCCCGCCAGGCGGAGATTCCATTCGAAGAGCGCATGGCGAAGTTCAGCGACGACGGCAAGCCGAAGGGCCTCGAGCGCGTCTCGCCGACCCGCAAGGTGCCGCTCCTGCTCGTCGACGGCGAGCCGGTCTGGGATTCGCTCGCCATCTGCGAGGCGCTGGCCGAGATGTTTCCGGAGAAACAGCTCTGGCCGTCCGACCCGGCCGCGCGCCGCATGGCGCGTTGCGTGTGCGCCGAGATGCACTCGGGCTTCCAGGCCCTGCGCGCCAGCATGAACATGAACATCCGCAGCAGCCATCCGGACAAGGGCAGGAACCCCGACTCGCTGCGCGACATCGAGCGCGTGCTCGAGCTCTGGTCCGCCTGCCGCGAGCGCTTTGGCCGCGAAGGCCCTCTGCTATTCGGTCGCTTCAGCATCGCCGACGCGTATTACGCGCCGGTGGTGATGCGCTTTCGCACCTATGCCGTGCCGCTGCCCGCCCAGGCCGAGGCGTACGTCAAGGCGGTCGAGAACCTCTCCGCGGTGCGCGAGTGGATCGACGCGGCGCGCAAGGAAACGGAATTCGTCGCCGTCGACGAGCCCTACGCGAAGCGGTGAAGAAGTACATCGTCGGCGGCGCGGTTCGCGACGAGCTCCTCGGCCTGCCGGTCAAGGACCGCGACTGGGTGGTCGTCGGCGCGACGCCCGAAGAGATGGCCAAGCTCGGCTTCAAGCCGGTCGGCAAGGACTTCCCCGTCTTCCTGCATCCCGAGACGCACGAGGAATACGCGCTGGCGCGCACGGAAAGGAAGAGCGGACGCGGCTACAAGGGCTTCACAGTCCACGCGGCGCCCGACGTCACGCTCGAGGACGACCTTCGCCGCCGCGACCTGAGCATCAATGCGATCGCGAAGGACGAGGACGGCAAGCTGATCGATCCGCTCGGTGGGCAGGAAGACCTGCGCAGGGGCGTGCTGCGCCATGTAAGCGAGGCGTTCAGCGAGGATCCGGTACGCATCCTGCGCGTCGCGAGGTTCGCCGCGCGCTTCAACTTCCCGGTCCACAAGACGACCGCCGCGCTGATGCGCAAGATGGTCGAGTCCGGCGAGACCGACTACCTGGTGCCCGAGCGCGTCTGGCAGGAGGTTGCCAAGGGGCTGATGGAGGCGTACCCCGAGCGCATGTTCGAGGTCCTCGAGTCCTGCGGCCTGAAGCTCCTCCCCGAGCCGGAATATCCCCTGAAAGGCAGCCTGCCGGTGCGCTTCGCGCTGCTCGCCTGGCCGCTCGAGGGTAAAGAGGTCGAAGCGCTGTGCAAGCGCTTGCGCGCGCCCAACGAGGTGCGGGAACTTGCCTTGCTCGCCGTGCGCAACCGGGAGCAATTGCAAAAGGTGAAAAAGCCCGCCGAGATCCTCGATCTGCTGAAGCGCAGCGACGCCTTTCGGCGGCCGGAGCGATTCGGCGAGCTGCTCGAAGTCGCGAAGACGGCGGCGCCGAAGGCGGACATCAAGCTGCTGGAAAAGGCGCGCGCCGCGGCGGCGGCGGTGGACGCCGGCGCGATTGCCGGCGAAGCTTCGGGCAGCGAGATCGGCAAGCGGGTCGACGAGGCCCGCCGCAAGGCGATCAGATCACTCGGCTGAGCAGCCAAACCAGCAGCGAAAAGAGCAGCGTGCTGGCGATGGGGATGTAGTACATTCGCCCGCGCAGCGGGATATTGAGATCCCCGGGAAGACGCCAGGCGCGGAAGCGTTGCGCGATGATCGAGAACACCACCAGCAACAACACAACCGTCACGAGCCACTTAACCATAACTGTCTTATATACCCCATGATCGATTTGTATACCTGGAGCACCCCCAACGGCAGGAAAGTTTCGATCATGCTCGAGGAGTGCGCGCTGCCCTACCGCGTGCACAAGATCAACATCGGCACGAACGCCGAGCAGTTCACGCCCGAGTACCTGAAGATCAATCCGAACGGCAAGATCCCGTCGATCGTCGATCCCGACGGCCCGGGCGGCAAGCCGATCGCGATGATGGAATCGGGCGCGATCCTGATCTACCTCGCCGAGAAGACGAAAAAGTTCTTCCCGGAGAAGCAGCACTACCAGGTGCTGCAGTGGCTGATGTTCCAGATGGGCGGCGTCGGGCCGATGTTCGGCCAGGCGCACCATTTCATGCGCGCGAAGAAGGACGAGGTGCCCTACGGCAGCGAGCGCTACGGCAATGAGGCGAAGCGGCTCTACGGCGTGATGGACCGGCACCTGGAGAAGAACGAGTACTTCGCGAGCGAGTATTCGATCGCCGACATGGCGATCTATCCCTGGACGGCGCGCTACGAATGGCACCGCGTCGACATTGCCTCGTTCAAGAGCGTGAAGCGCTGGTACGACAAGGTCGGCGCCCGCCCGGCGGTTGTTAAGGGCATGGCCGTTCCCCAGGTTTAGATTCGAAGGGCTTCCTCGAGCTTCTCGTAGTCGACCGGCTTCACCAGGTGCAGGTCGAAGCCCGCCTCGGCGGTGCGCCGCCGGTCCTCGGCAAGCCCGTAGCCGGTAAGCGCGATGAGCAGGATGCGCTTGGTGCCACTAGCTCGCACGCGGCGGGCGAGCTCATAGCCGTCCATGCCAGGGAGGCCGATGTCGACCAGCGCCACTTCGGGCGGCGCCGATCGCATGGTCTCCAGCGCCGCCATACCCTCCGCGGCAACACGCACGCGATGGCCTTGCAGCTCGAGCAGGCGGCGCAGCGTCTCTCTCGCGTCGGCGTTGTCCTCGACGATCAGGATGTCGCGTCCTGGTGCCGCGGGTCCGGTCGCCGGCGCACGCAGCGCCGACGGGCGCGGCTCGATCGCCGGGAAGCGAACGGTGAAGGTGCTGCCGCGCCCCGGCCCGTCGCTTTCCGCCCGCGCGGAGCCGCCGTGCAGGGCGGCGAGCTGGCGCACCAGCGTCAGGCCGAGACCCAGGCCGCCGGCCGAGCGATCCAGCCCGGGCTCGCCCTGGACGAACGGCTCGAAAACGCGCGCGAGCAGCTCGCCCCGCATGCCGATGCCATTGTCGGCGACGCGCAGCACCGCATCGCCGGCCTCCTTGCCGACCGAAACCGAGATGCTGCCGCCGATCGGTGTGTACTTGACCGCGTTCATCACCAGGTTGGAGATGATCTGCTCGAGGCGCGTGGGATCGGCCTGCACCCAGGCGGACTGCAGATTCTCGCTGGCCCGGTGCTGGCCGAGGCGGCCGCTGCTCCTCAGCGTCGCGAGCGCCTGGCTGGCCGCGGCGGCGAGGTCGACGGCGCGCAGCTCGAGGACGATCTTGCCCATGATCGCGCGGCCGGCGTCGAGCAGATCGTCGGTGAGGCGCGCGAGATGCTCGGACTGGCGGGAAATGATGCCGCGCGCGCGGGCGGCATCCTCCGCGCCGACTCCTTGATGCTCGAGCAGGCGCGCCGCGTTCATGATCGCGCCGAGCGGGTTGCGCAGCTCGTGGCCGAGCAGGGCGAGGAACTCGTCCTTGGCGCGGTTCGCCGCCTCGGCTGTGGCACGCGCTGCCTGCGCGCGCTCGAGCAGCGCCTCGCGCTCGGCCTCGCCGCGTGCCCGCTCGTCGCCCGCCAACTCCAGCGCGTCGGCGACCTGGCGGATCTCGAGGATCGGCGTCACCGGCGGCACGAGCGGCTCGCGCCGGCCGAGGGCGCGCGCTGCGCTGCGCAGCTGCTCCATCGGCCGGGTGATGCGGCGGCCGACGGCCAGCGCCGCGAGCACGCCGAGCACGATCGACAGCAGCAGGCCCGTACCGTAAGCGGCAATCGAGCGCCAGGCGCCGTAGTCGATGAGCGAGGCGGGAACGCCGATCGCCACCGTCCAGCGCGTTTCGCGCGAGCGGCTGAACGCGGTGTAGATGCGGTCGCCTTCGAGCGCATAGGTGAAGCCGTAAGCCTCGTCGAGCGGCTTCTGCATCATCGCCTTCAGGCTCGGCGCCGGCGGCGTGCCGAGGTTCTCGGCGTGCTGGCGCGAGCGCGCGACGCGCATGTTTCTGCCATCGAACACCGAGACCACCCAGTCCGGCGGCACGCGCTGCCGGTTGACGACGTCGACGATGCTGTCGGGCTTCACCGCCGCGGTGAGGACATAGCGCAGCTCTCCGTCGCGCATCACCGGCACGCGCACCGGGATGCCGAACTCGCCTCCCGGGGCGCGACTGAGGTAGCCGACGGTCGGGGCGCGCGAGCGCACGGCGCGCTCGAAGCTCTCCGGCTCGATGAGCGTCCTCGGCTGCGCGCCGAAGGGAGTGCGGGCGTTGGCGAGCGCCTTGCCGGAAGGATCGGCCAGCACCACGGTCACAAAGTCCGGATTGGCGGCCAGCACGCGCCGCATGACGGCGTGAAAGCGCTGCAGATCCCCGCCGTCGAGAGCGGGCGCGGCGGCGAGCACCTCGAGGACCGCGATCGCGCGCTCGAGGTCCGCGTCGACGGCGATCGAGAGTGCGCGGCTGATCTCGAGGCCAGCCTGGCCCGCCTGCTCGCGCTGCTTCTCGGTGAAGACGAAGAGCGCGAGGCCGGACACCGCCGCCACCGGCAGGATGGCGGCGGCGACGAGCACGAAGAGGCGGCGGCGGAGTCGCTCGGTCATGTCATCTCCGTGCGTGCTTCTCGAGGAAGGCGAGGATCTCTTCCACCCGCAGCTGCGGCTCGCCCGGCACGGGCTTCGAGCCAACGACGCGGTTCATCCACTCCATGTTCTCCTGCATTCGCGCCACCACGCCGCGCCATTCCTCGGCACTGTGGCGCTTGGGATCCGGCAGCACGTGGCACTGGCCGCACGCGACGCGGAAGGCATCGCCGGCCGGGGCGTGGACATCGGGATAGCGAACCGGGTCGAGCGGCGTCTGCGCGTGCCGGCCCTGGTAGGCGACGATCGTCGCCGTCTCCGCCGCGCTCGGCGCCTTGACGCCCGCCATCATCTCGCTCATCACGCCGCCGAGGTTGCCGCGACCTTCCATGCGCTTCACCATGCGCTCGACCACCGGCGGCCACTTGGCGGCGTTGTGCATCGCCGGGTTGGCGAGGTTATGGCATTGCACACAGTAGCCGATGACGAGGCGCGCGCCCCGCGAGCCCGGCTCGGGGAGCTGCGCCGCTCCGAATGTCGGCGGCAGGATGCGCTCGAGCAGCGGCCCGTGCGGGCTCTCCGCCCAGCGTTTCCTGGCCTCGTCGATTTCATCGGCTGCCGCCGTATTGATGAGCAGCAGAAACAAAAGACTAAAGCGCATGCGAGCGATCGCCCCGTGAGAAACCGAGCAGGGGACTGGAGACGTTGCGGCCGACAGCCAGTACTTTGAAGAGCTCGCCCATCTCCGCCGGCGAGAGCAGCTTCTGCGCTTGCGCCGCGATCGGCGCGTAGACGAGAGCGTTCTCGGCGTTGGCCTGGCCGAGCACGTCGGTAATGCCGCAGTTGACGAGGAATTGCGCCTGTGTCGCGTAGCCGAGCACGTCGGCGCCCGCCGCGCGCGCCGCGCCGGCGAGGGCGCTGAAGTCGACGTGCGCGGTGATGTCCTCGTCGCCGGGACGCGCGAAGGGGTCGGCGTGCGCCTGGTGGCGGTGATGGCACATGAGCGTGCCGGCGGATCGCTGCGGATGGTAATACTCGCCGTGCGGGAAGCCGTAGTCGATGACGAGGACCAGGCCGTGCTCTAGGCGCTCGCAGAGCGTGCGCATCCAGGCGCGCGCGGCGAGGCCGATCTCGCTTTCATACGGACGCGGAACCTCGATCCTGGTCGCTGCTTCCTGTAGCCCTCCGGTCGCTGGCCGTTCTCGCCACACGAATTTGCCGCTGTCGACTGCGACGCCGCGCTCCATCACGCCCTCTGCCCGCCAGGCGACGATGTGAACGGGAATGGCATCGGCGACTTCGTTGGCGAGGACGATGCCGCGCCAGCGCTCGGGAAGGCGGTCCAGATGTCTCGCCTTTCCCCCGAGGCGCGCCTCCTGCCGGGACCGCAGGGCCGCACTCGTTTCGAGAATGAGGTATTCGCGGTCAAGCTCGGCGAGCAGCGTCTCGGCAAGCGCGCCGCTGCCTGCGCCGAGCTCGAGGATCGGCAAGTCGGGGAACTCGGCGAGCTGGCGCGCCAGCGTGCGGCCGAAGAGCTTGCCGAGCTCGGGCGCGGTGACGAAGTCGCCCTCGGCGCCGAACTGTCGCGCACCGGCAGCGTAATAGCCCTCGCCAGGCGCGTGCAGCGCGAGCTCCATGTAGCGGGCAAAGGAAATCCAGCCGCCTTGGTCGCGGATCTCACGGACGATGCGCTCGCGGGCCAGCATGCGCGGGAATCTAACCTAGAATCCAGCGGCTTAGATGAACGAAGCCTTGACGGGAAAAACCGGACTCGTCACCGGCGGCGCGCGCCGCGTCGGTGCGGCGATCACGCGCCGGCTGCACGCCGCCGGCGCCAACTTGCTCATCCACTATCGCGACTCGGATGCCGACGCGAACAAGCTCGCCGCCGAGCTGAACGCCATGCGGCCCAAGAGCGCAAGCACGGTAAAGGCGGAGTTGCTGGCGCCGATCGCGCCGCGGGCGCTAGTGAGCGCGGCGCTGGAGAGCTTCGGCCGCCTCGACCTGCTGGTGAACAACGCTTCCAGCTTCTTCCCGGTGGCGCTCGGCGCGATCGAGCCCTCGCACTGGGAGGAGCTGGTCGGCTCGAACCTGCGCGCGCCGCTCTTCATCGCGCAGGAGGCGGCGGCGGAGCTGGCGAAGAACGAGGGCGCGATCGTCAACATCGTCGATATTCACGCCGAGCGGCCGCTCAAGGGCTATCCCGTGTACAGCATCGCCAAGGCCGGGCTCGCGGCGCTGACGCGCTCGCTGGCGCTCGAGCTCGCGCCGCGGGTGCGCGTCAACGGCGTCGCGCCCGGCGCCATCGCCTGGCCCGAGGACGGCCAGTTCGGGCCGGCCGAGCGCGAACGCGTCGTTGCGACTACGCCGCTCGCGCGTACCGGCACGCCGGAGGACATCGCCCAGGCGGTACACTTCCTTGCCTGCGCGCCCTATGTCACGGGACAGATCCTCGCGGTGGACGGCGGGCGCTCGATCTACCTATGACCGTCGTTCTCCTCGACAAGCGCAAGGAAAGCTACGAAGCGGGCAAGCTGGCGAAGCGCATTCGCCGGCAGGTCGGCGAGGCGATCGCCGATTTCGCCATGATCGGCGAGGGCGACAAGGTCATGGTCTGCCTCTCCGGCGGCAAGGACAGCCACGCGCTGCTGGATGTCCTGATGGGCCTGAGAGAAAAATCCCCCGTGCGCTTCGAGTTGATTGCGGTCAACCTCGACCAGAAGCAGCCGGGGTTTCCGGCGCACGTTCTGCCCGAATACCTGAGCGGGCGCGGCGTGCCCTTCCGGATCGTCGAGCAGGACACCTATTCGGTGGTGAAGCGCGTGATCCCCGAGGGGCAGACGATGTGCTCGCTCTGCTCGCGGCTGCGGCGCGGCGTCCTCTACCGCGTGGCGAGCGAGCTCGGCGCGACCAGGATCGCGCTCGGCCACCATCGCGACGACATTCTCGCCACGTTTTTCCTCAACCTCTTCCACGGCGGCAAGCTGAAGGCGATGCCGCCGAAGCTGGTTTCGGACGACGGCAAGCACGTCGTCATCCGGCCGCTCGCGTATGTCGCCGAGGACGATCTGGTCGAATATGCCAAGGTAAAGGCGTTCCCCATCATTCCCTGCACCCTCTGCGGTTCGCAGGAGAACCTGGAGCGCAAGAAGATCGGTGAGATGCTCGCCGAGTGGCGCCGCCGCCACCCCGGCCGCGTCGAATCGATCGTGCGCGCGCTGGGCGACGTCAGCGCGTCGCACCTGCTTGACAGGAAATTATTCGATTTCGCCGAATTGCAGTCCGATCGTCCTATGCCCGGGACGGCTCGCGGTTCATCGGAGCGTTCCTAGAATGGGCATCCGCACCCTCATCGTCATGCTCTTTTCCTTCACCAGCGTCGCGAACGCCGCGGATCTCGGGCTGGCTCCCGATCCGGCAGTGGTGCGCGAAGCCGTGGTGCAGGTCTACGGCGCCCGCACCGCCGGGCCGAAGGGCATGTTCGGCGTGCACACCTGGGTGGCGGTCAAGCCGACCAACGCGCGTGAATGGACGATCTACGAGGTGATCGGCTGGCGCCTGCGCTGGAACGACAGCGTCGTCGCCGTGCGCCATCGCCAGCCCGACGCGCCCTGGGTCGGCTCCAAGGCCGAGCTCTACGCCGACAAGCGCGGCGCCGGCGTCGACGAGCTGATCCGCCGCATCGACGAGGCAGTCAGGGACTATCCCTACGCCAAGGAATACACGCTCTGGCCGGGACCGAACTCCAATACCTTCACCGCCTGGATCGGCCGCGCCGTGCCCGAGCTCGGCATCGACCTGCCGGCGACCGCGATCGGCAAGGACTTCATGGGCACCACGGTCTTCTCGCGCGCCCCGAGCGGCCGCGGCGTGCAGGTGTCGCTCGGCGGCCTGCTCGGCTTCTCGGCGAGCGGCGTCGAGGGCATCGAGCTCAACATCCTCAGCCTCAACTTCGGCGTCAGCGGCTCCGGCATCAAGCTGCCGCTCATCGGCCGCATCGGCAGCCCCAGCTTCCCCTCCGCCGTCGCCCAGCCGGCGACGCCCTGAGCCCGGGGGCGATCCCAGCAGCATGAAGGAACAGTTCTTCGAGCAGGCGCTCGCCTGGGCGCCGGCCTTTGCCGTCGCCGTGGCGATCTTCCTCGGCTCCTGGTTCGTCGCCCGCCTCGCGCACAGCGGCGTGCACCGGATCGCGCACCGCACCCACATGCACGCGTCGCTCACCTTCCTGCTGGCGCGCCTGGCGCGTGTCGGCCTGCTCCTGCTCGGCGCCATCACCGCGCTCGGCACCCTGGGCGTGAACATCACCGGCATCGTCGCCGGCCTGGGCCTCACCGGCTTCGCGCTCGGCTTCGCGCTGAAGGACAGCATCGCCAACCTGCTCGCCGGCGTGATGATCCTCATCTACCGGCCGTTCGAGCCGGGCGATCGCATCGAGTGCGCCGGCTTCATTGGTCGCGTGGTGCACGTCGACCTTCGCTACACCGAGCTCGACGCGCAGCACGAGCGGGTGCTGATCCCGAACTCCAAGCTGCTCACCGATCCGATCCGGGTCTTGAAGGACCCGACCGCGGAAATCCAGATCTAGAAGCTCGGCCTGGACAGCGTCAGGGTGTCGCCGCTGCGGCGCATCTCGACGTGGCGCAGGAAGCTCATGCCGAGCAGCACGGTCGGCAGCTTGTCGGCGCCGCCTTCGGCGACCGCGCCCGGCACATTGACGAGCACGATGTCGCCGAGCTGCACTTTCGCGAAGGTCACGGCATAGACGAACGCGCGGCCGTTGGCGGTCTGGGTCGCGACGCGCTGGCCCTGGCGCGGGTCGATGCCCATCTGCAGCGCCTGATCCCAGTTGACGAGGATGCCGCTCGCGCCGGTATCGACCATCGCCGTGACGGGCACGCCGTTGATGAACGCCTTGGCGACGAAATGGCCGCGGCCGTCGGCGCGCAGCACGGTCGCCGCGACCGTCGACTGGCCGAGACCGATCTGCACCGCGCGGCCGTCGATCTCCAGCACCACCGCGCCGCCACGAATGTCGATCAGCTTCACGCCTTCGGGCGACACCTCGTTGGGCCGCAGCGTGCGCGCGACCCTGCCATCGACGATGAGCTGCACCTGCGACGGGGAAATGCTGGTGACGAAGACGTCGGTCGCCGCCGCGTCGGCGGCGGTGAGCGCGAGCGCCAGCGTCAGGAGGTTTTTACGTAGCTCACTTCGAGGCATACATTCACCAGCGCCTGGCGTTTCTCTTCCTTGACGACCTTCAGCGCGCGCTCGAGCGCGGGCATCAGCTCCTTCGGCTCGCTGACGCGCTCGCCGTGGCCGCCCGAGGCCTGGATGACGTGCTCGAAACGCGGCGAAGGCTCGAGCGTGGCGAAGGGCGGTTCCTTCATCGCCGAGGCATGGCCCTTCGGATAGGTCGAGAGCGTCGAGCGATGCACCGCTGCCCAGCGCGCGTTGTTGGCGATGACGAACAGCATCGGCAGGTGCATCGCCTCCGAGACGTAGTGCACCGCGGTCGGGTTGCCGAACATGTAGGCGCCGTCGCCGACCGCGCAGACCACGGTCTTGTCGCGCGACGCGAGCTTGGCGCCGAGCGCCGCGCCCATGCCCCAGCCGAGGCCGCCGGCCGAAGGGTTGCCGAAATAGCGGCCGGGCTCCTTGATCGTCATTTCCTCGAGCACCGTCGGGTACTCGTTGACGAGGATGGTGTTGGCGTCGAGCAGCTTGTTCATGCAGGCCGAAAGCCACTTGCCGGTGATGCTGGAAGGCATCGGTGTCATGCCGCCGCGCGCCTTGGCCCTCGTTTCGTTTGACAGGTCGGTGACGACCTTGCGGCGCTCCTCGATGTGCTTCGGCGACACCGCCTGCTTCTGCGCGCTGCGCCAGAGCGCCTGCAGGGTGGGTGCGACCGCGCCGGTCAACGCGAGATCGGTGCGGAAACCGCGCAACGGATAGCGCGCGAACAGCGGATCGGGCCCGATGTGGATGATCTTCGCCTCGGGCTTGGGCTGGCCTTCCTTCGGAATCCAGGGCACGTCGCAGTCGACGACCAGTACTACGTCCGCGGCTTTCAGCAGCGCGTGCGGGTCCCAGCCGCAGTGCATCGGATGCTCGGTCGATAGCGCGAGGTAGCGCGGGCGGTAGTGGATGACCGGCACCGCCATCGCCTGCGCGAGCTGCTCGATCGCGCGCGACGACTCGACGGTGCGGCCGCCGTTCGCCGTGATCAGCAGCGGGCTGTGCGCGGCGCTCAGCAATTTCGCCGCTTCCTCGAGCGCTTCGGGGTCCGCGGCCGGCGGCGAGGCCGGGACGATGGTCGGCTTGGCGGAAATATTCGCGGTGAAGGGGGAGGCGAGAATCTCGCGCGGCAACGTAACGTAGACGGGGCCCTGCGGCTCGCTCTTGGCGATCGCCAGCGCGCGGTCGACGATCGTCTCGACCTGCTCGGCGTGGCGCAGCTCGTAGTCCCACTTCATGAACTCGCGCAGCATCCCGCCCTGGTCGAAGTGCTCCTGCGCCCAGTGGATGTAGTTGTTGCGCGCCGCCGGCAGGGCGCCCGACTCGGTGATCGGCGTGCGCCCGGCAGTGAAAAGGATCGGGATGTTCTGGCGCGAGGCGTTGATCAGGCCGTTGATCGAGTTGGCGGTGCCGACGCCGACGTGGACCATCATCGCCTGCGGCTTGCCGGTCACCATCGCGTAGCCGTGCGCCATGGCGATGCCCATGTTCTCGTGCGGCACGATGACGATCTGCGGCAGGCGCCAGCCGAGCTTCTGCCCCTTGGCGTACGCCTCGACCACCGGGGCGAAATCGGTGCCGCCGTTGGCGAACAGATATTCGATGCCGCGCGCGGCGAGGAGTCCGAGCCAGGCTTCGGCCGCGGTTTCAGGCTTGAAGGCTCTGGGTTCGGTCTTCAGTGTCGGCTCGACTCGCGGTGTCGGCTCTTTTTTTTCCGGCTTCAGGGGCGCGGTTTTCTCGATGTCCATAGGTCGATGGTACGCCGCGCTGATGGTATCGAGGGGTATTGTCAAACTGAGTTTGACAAGCTAAGCTGCTGACTTGAATTGCGCCGAGCAACTGGTCGAGATCTTCGGCAGCCAGGCCGACGTGGCCCGCGCCTTCCAGCTCGACCGCGCCGTGGTCCACCACTGGATCAAGATGGAATACATCCCGGCCCGCTGGGCCGGCGAGGTCGAGCGCATAACCGAGGGCCGCATCCACGCGGTCGACGTGATCAACGAAGCGAGCGTAAAAAACCCGGTGCGCGTGAAGTCACGCCCCGACGATGCCCCCTTTGGTCTTTCCGAGAGCGACCCCATGAGCCAGTACGCCCCCAGCAAGCGCATCCATTCCTTCCATCCGCCGCAGAGAACGCTGATGGGTCCCGGCCCGACCGAGATCCACCCGCGCGTCCTGACGACGATGAGCCAGCCGGCGATCGGTTATCTCGATCCGGTATTCGTCGAGATGATGGAAGAGCTCAAATCGCTTCTTCGCTACGTGTACCAGACGAAGAACGCGCTCACCTTCCCGCTCTCCGGGCCGGGCTCGGTCGGCATGGAGTTCTGCTTCGTCAACATGGTGGCGCCGGGCGACAAGGTGATCGTGTGCCAGAACGGCGTCTTCGGCGGCCGCATGCTGGAGAACGTGATCCGCTGCGGCGGCACGCCGCTGCTGGTCGAGGACGGCTGGGGCGAGCCGGTCGACCCGCAGAAGGTCGAGGACGCGCTGAAGAAGAACAAGGACGCCAAGATCGTCGCTTTCGTGCATGCCGAGACTTCCACCGGCTGCCAGTCGGACGCGAAGACGCTGACGCAGATCGCGCACAAGCACGGCGCGATGGTGATCGTCGATGCCGTCACCTCGCTCGGCGGCACGCCCGTCAAGGTCGACGAGTGGGAGATCGACGCGATCTATTCGGCGAGCCAGAAATGCCTGTCTTGCACGCCGGGCCTGTCGCCGGTGTCGTTCTCCGAGCGTATGGTCGCCGACGTCAAGTCGCGCAAGGACAAGATCCACAGCTGGTTCATGGACATGAACCTGTTGCTCGGTTACTGGGGCGCGACCACGCGCACCTATCACCACACGGCGCCGACCAATTCCCTCTTCGCGCTGCACGAGGCGCTGCTGCTGATCCGCGAGGAAGGCCTGGAGAACGCCTGGGCGCGCGCCACGCGCCACCACCTCGCGCT
>JAXDQC010000005.1:0-3082 GCA_034668045.1 Betaproteobacteria bacterium
GATTCCGACCGAGAACGCCGAGGTCGGCCGCCCCGAGCGGCTCGATCTCAAGCAGATCCTCTGGCACTTCCTGCACTTCCGGCTCGACGTCGTCACAAGGCGGCTCGAGCACGAGCTGGCGTCGCTCAAGAAACGCATCCACATCCTCGAAGGCTTCGAGGCGGTCTTCGACGCGCTCGACGAGATCATCCGCATCATCCGCAAGTCCGACGGAAAAGCCGATTCCGCCGAGAAGATCATGGTGCGCTTCACGCTCGACGCCGACCAGACCGATGCCATCCTCGAGCTGAAGATCTACCGGCTGGCGCGCCTCGAGATCCTCATCATCCGCAAGGAGCTCGAGGAAAAGCGCAAGCGCTCGCGGCAGATCTCGGCGCTGCTGAAGGACGAAGACAGCCGCTGGAAGGTGGTGCGCGCCGAGCTCGAGGAGATCGGCTCCAAGTACGGGGACAAGCGCCGCAGCGCGATCGCCAGCGACAGCGGCGAGCCCGAATACACCCCCGACGACTTCATCGTCGAAGAGGACAACGTCGTCATCGTGTCGCGTGACGGCTGGGTGAAACGGCAGCGGGAAGTGAAGGATCTGTCGACGACCCGGCTCCGCGAGGGGGATGCGGTGCTGGCGGCATTTGGCGGCAGCACGCGGGCGAGCTGCGTGTTCTTCTCGAACTTCGGCGTCGCCTACAGCAGCCGCATCATCGACGTGCCGGCCTCCACCGGCTACGGCGAGCCGATCCAGCGGCTGTTCAAGCTGAAAGACGGCGAAAAGATCGTGGCGGCGATGAGCCTCGACCCGAGGTCCACCGGCAACATCACGCCGAAGAAGGAAGGCGCCGAGGCGCCGGTCCACGCCGTGGCGGTCAGCAGCGACGGCTACGCGCTGCGATTCGGGCTCGACGGGCTGGTCGAGCCGAGCACCCGCTCGGGGCGCCGCTACGCGCGTCCCTCCAAAGGGGCGGAGATCGTGAACGTCGCCCGCCTGACCGGGGACGAGATCCTGATTGCCGCCACCCTGCAGGCCCGCGGCATGCTGTGCCGGGCCGACGAAGTGAACTACCTGTCAGGACCCGGGAAAGGCGTCATCCTGATCAAGCTCGGCGACGAAGATCGCGTCCTCGGCGCCATCGCCTCCACCGGCGACCGCGACCTCCTGACCGTCGAGACCACGCGGGGGGCGGAGCAGACCATCAGCACCGGCAAATACGAGGTGACCGGACGGGGCGGCAAAGGGCGCGAACTGCTCCAGCGCGGACAGTTCACCCGGATCGTTTGGGCGCTCCCAGATGCCCCCCCGTCGCTCGCTGATGGCTAATGGCTGAAGGCTGATGGCTATGGTTGATGGACGTGCGCTCGACCATTAACAATTAGCCATCAGCCATCAGCCATGAAGAGTGCTGTACAATGCCCCTGCGCCTCACCCTGAGGCAGTCAGCTCAACCGCTGCGAACGTTGGCCGGCATCCCGCCGGCCGCTGACGGTTATGAGCCTCTATATGATTCGCAGATACGCAAGGATTCCGTTTTGCCTCACCAAGACCGCCTGAACATCGCCGTTTTCATCGACTTCGACAACATCGAGATCGGCGTCAAGACCACCCTCGGCCAGCAGTTCGACGTCGGGATCATCCTCGACGCCATCAAGGAACGTGGCGAGGTGGTGACCAAGATCGCCTACGCCGACTGGACCCGCTCCGGCGAGTACAGCCGCTCGCTCACCCAGCACGCCATTCGCCTCGTCCAGCGCAACATGACGCCCGGCGGCGACAAGAACGGCGCGGACATCAACCTCGCGCTCGACGCGCTGGAGATGGCGTTCACGCATCAGCACATCAACGCCTACGTGATCGTCGGCGGCGACAGCGATTTCCTCTCGCTGGTCGAAAAACTCAAACAGTACGACAAGAAGGTGTTCGTCGTCGGCGGCCGCGCGTTCACGAGCATGATCCTGCAGCGCAACTGCCACGAGTTCATCGCCTACGAGAACCTGGCGGGCGTGCGGAAGAACGCCGCCAAGATCGGGCGGCCGATGCCGGCCGCGGCCGCGAGCTCGCCGGTGGCGCAGGCGGTGCCGATCGTGCGCCGCGCGCTGAAGATCCTCGCGGACCGGGAAGTCTCGCCGCAGACCGGCCTGCTCAAAAGCACGCTGCTGCAGCTCGACTCGACCTTCTCCGAGCGCAACTACGGCGCCTCGTCGTTTCTCGATTTCGTCGAGAAGCTGTCGCAGGCGGGCATCGTCAGCCTCAAGCACGCCGGCCGCAGCGTGATGGTCGAGCTGAACGAAGGCGTCTCGGATGAAGGCAACGCGGCGGCGACGCTGCCCGCGCCTGCCGAAGCGCTGGCGTCCTCGCCGTCGTCGAGCGCATACGGCGATCAGCGCCGCGGGTCCGACGGCGGCGCGCCATCGGCGCCGGTTGACGTCGCCTCGATGTTCAGGGCCGCCGAAGATCAGGCGGCGCGCTACGAAGACGGCGAGGCCCCGGCCCCCATGGCCGCGGCGCCCTCCGACGTGCGCCAGACCGAAAGCGCCGACGCCGGCGTCCAGCGCGCCGGCCAGATCCTCGCGGCCGCGACGACGGCGCGCTGGCCGATGTACTTGCGGAACGTGAAACAGATTCTGCGCCAGGTCGAGGGCGGGTTCGACGAGCGCCGCTACGGGTTCGGCGGGCTGATGGACTTGCTGAAGGCCTGCCAGCGCGAGGGGTTCGTCCGGATCGAGCGCGACCGCCGCGGCGGGCTGCGCGTGTTCCAGGGTGCCGCCCTGCAGAAAACGGCCGCGATGCCGATGGCGCCGCGCGAGATCATGGACGTCGAACCGATCGAAACGCAGCCTGGCGAATCGATCGACACGAACGAGCCGGCCGACATCGAGCAGTCCGAGATGGAGCCGATTCCAATCGACACGACCGCGGAGCTCCTCGGACGCGCCAAGCCACGGAAGCCCCGCGCGCGCGCACCGCGTCAAGCCGCCGCGACGCCGACGCCCCGGCCGTCGACCCGCGCGGCGCAGCCGGCGTCGACCAGGGCCAAGCCGGTGAAGAAGGCCGCCGCGCCGCGCCGCTCGACGCGCAGCAAGAAGGCGGCGT
>JAXDQC010000006.1:0-8736 GCA_034668045.1 Betaproteobacteria bacterium
CTCGAAGTGGTTTTTGCACCAGTCCTTGATGTTGACGAGCGTGTAGTTCAGCGGCGTGCCATCGTCGCGGGTGAAGCTGTTCATCGTCCGGAGTGTCTTGGCGGCGGTGAAGACATCGGCGGTGACGATTTCCTCCAGCAGGCGCGAAAACTCGCCACCCGTGAGGCGGACACGGTTCAGGGCCTCGAACTTCTCGCGGAAATTCGCTTCTAGGGCTGCGCGGTCGCGGATGTCCGGGCGGTAGTGATACTTGAGGCTTTGGAGCTTGCCGATGAAGCCATATTCAACGCCGTCCTCCCGGAGGACGGAACTCTGGGGGGCAGGCGGCAAGTCATAAGTGAACTTTGAAGGAGGCATGGCTAGTCTAGAGTCGATGTTACCGGATCATCGGCACAACACAGTTCGACCAACATAGGCGGCGCAGCGACGACGAATGCGTCAAGTCGTGTTGATACTCGGATTGGCAATCCCTGCGCCAGACTGGTCTTTGGCTCCTTAGACAAGTAGCCTCTCTCCTCGTCGGTAGGCCCGAGTAGGCAACGCGGCGAACCCGGACTAGGCTCGACGGGCTGCGCGATACGTTGCAGGCATCAATGTAATAGACGCATAAACAAAGTGGAGCTGTTGGGGGAGGCACATGTCGATCTACGAACAGCCGACGAAGGTCCTTATGCAGCAATTTGCCAAGGAGCGGTTGAAGCCAGGGCAGATTTTCGAGAAGAGCGAGGCGGTTGCATGGTTCACAAAGAACTATCCCAAGATTAGATTCACGACGGTCCAGATGCACGTGGAAGGAATGGCCGTCAATTCCACTGAGCGCAAGCATCATCCAAATATCAAACCGGGATCGCAGCACGATCTATTCTTCAAGGTCGGCCCCGGCAAGTTTCGTCTGTGGGTCCCCGATACAGACCCGGCACCCATTTACCGAGATCAGCTAGCAGCACAGCAGGGTGTAGGGGCTGTACCGAAGGACGAGCAAGAGGTCGTGGAGGTGGAAGCCGAAGAGGCCGCCGATCAAGCGTTCGCGTTTGAGCGTGACCTGCGGAATTACTTAAGCAAGAACCTTAACGTGATTGAGTCCGGCCTTACGCTGTACAAGGACGAAGAATTCGTCGGTATCGAATTCCCAGTAGGCGGGCGCTTCATCGACATTCTGGCTGTCGGCAAAACCGGCGACTTTGTTGTTATCGAATTGAAAGTCTCTCGCGGCCACGAGAAAACCATCGGTCAGCTATTGCGCTACATGGGCTGGGTGCAAAAGAACCTAGCGAGCGGCAAGCCTGTACGCGGCGTCATTGTCGCGAGCGATATCACTGAAGACCTAAAGCTCGCAGCGTCGCAGATACGGAACGTCGGGCTGTTCGAGTACGAACTTTCGTTCAAGCTTCGCCCGCTGGAAGGTTGAACATTAGTGGGCACGATGCACTAACTGCGCTGAGCCTCCCCGGTCAAGTATCCCGACAAGTGGCCGGGAATCCCATCGTCTGCTGAAGCCTTAGTCCCGAAAATGAAAAAGCCCCGCACGCGGCGGGGCTTCGTGTGTTTGCCGGCGGGTGCCGGCGCTCGACCGGCTACTTCACGTCGGTCTGGCTCGATTCCCACTCGTTCAGCTGCTTCTCGGCCTCATCCTTGCCAATGCCGTAGGAGTTCTGGATCTTGCCGACGAGCTGGTCGCGCTTGCCGGCGATGCGGTCGAGGTCGTCGTCGGTGATCTTGCCCCACTGCTCTTTCACTTTGCCCTTGAGCTGCTTCCAGTTGCCTTCTGCGCGATCCCAGTTCATGAATGCTCCTTCGGTTGCGTTGGTGCTGCGAGAGGGATCGTTATACCGACGCGGCCGGATGCGCGAAGCCGCCGAACGCAGGCGGCTGCGGTGGTCGAGCACGTGACCGGAAAATCCCCACCGGAAAATGAAAGGCCCCGCACGGAGGCGGGGCCTTTGCCCGAGGGGTCGGGCTCGGCGCCGAGATGGGCGCCTTCTATCTACGCGGGGTGAACCGCGCTGAGCCCACCCTGGTCAGGTATCCGGACAAGTAGCCCGGAATCCCATCGCGTCTGCCGGAGCTTCGGCGGCCCTGGTTGGCTCGGTTTCAAGATACGCCTCTCAACATTCGAGTCAATCGCTAAAACGACGACAAGAACCCCCGCGAGCACGCGGCTGCGCCGCGCGGCGAGCTGCCCCTTGTCAGGGGGCCAACAAATTCCAAGCCGACAAAAAAAGAGCAACAACTGCGTGTGCATTAGTCCCGGCGCGAGAACGTTTTCTTGCAACACATGCATTAGTGCCGTGTAACGCGAGTGTGCGGGGAATAGGTTGGTTTTCTAACGAAGGGGGAAAAGACCATGACGGAAACCAGCCTTTGGATGATCGTGCCGGGCAATCCCGGCCTGTCGGCGCTGATCGTGTTCGTCATCGCCATGCCGTTCCTGTACGCCGCGCGGCGGCCGGTGCACGAGCTGGTGCGCGCGGTCGGCCATCTAGCCGGCGGGCCGCTGCGGCTCGCGTCGAAGTGGCTGCTGGCGGTCGCGAAGGAGATGCGCGAGCGCAACCGCCAGGTGCTGCTCGCGCACGGGCGCGAGGAAACCGAGCAGCACATCGCGCGCGAGTTCGAGAGGATCGGTGCGCTGGTGCGGCGCGACCTCGAGGGCTACCCGGCGCTGCAGCGGCGCCTGCTTGACGAGATCACGCGCGTCGAGGAGGACTACAAGAAGTGCGGCGAGGTGCCGCCGCCGCCGCCCGAGTGGGTCGAGGCGGTCGACGCCGTCGCCAAGGTCAAGAACGGCAACGAGCTGGTGCAGCGCGTGCTCGAGGAGATCAACCGCTCGATCAAGACGATCTACGACCGCACGCTCGGCGAGTACCGCGAGGCGTACGAGTCGCGCCACAAGATCCTGAACGGCTTCATGCCCTTCTGGCGTTCGCTGCAGCGCACGCTCGCGCAGGCCGACACGCACATCACCAGCCTGAGCGACCGGGCGACGCACATCGACGCGCAGATGGACAAGTACCAGGAGATCGTCAAGAAGACCGACCGGGCGGAGCACGTGCTGACGATCTCGGCGCTGACGCAGTTCGCGGTCGCCTTGCTGGTGCTCCTCGTCGCCGCCGGCGGCGCGCTGATCAACTACAAGCTGATCGCGCTGCCGATGTCGGAAATGGTCGGCGCCGGCGACTACCTGACGGCCAGCCTGCGCACCTCCGACGTGGCGGCGCTGGTGATCATCTTCGTCGAGGCGACGATGGGGCTCTTCCTCATGGAGACGCTGCGCATCACGCACCTTTTCCCGGGGATCCACAACCTCTCCGACGTGATGCGGAAGCGCCTGATGTGGCTCGCCTTCGGCCTGCTGGTGACGCTCGCCGGCATCGAGGCGGCGCTGGCGCTGATGCGGGACATGCTGATCGCCGACAAGGCGGCGCTGCTGCAATCGCTCTCGAGCGTGCAGCAGCACCAGCCGACCGACGGCTGGCTGGCGAAGATCCCGACCGCGGGGCAGATGCTGCTCGGCTTCATCCTGCCGTTCGCCCTGGCGTTCATCGCCATTCCGCTGGAGTCGTTCGTCGCTTCGGCCCGGACCGTGGGCGGGGCTGCGCTGGTGATGCTGGCGCGGGGGGCGGCCTTCGCGCTGCGGCTCGTCGGCAACCTGGTCCGCGGCCTCGCCCGCGTCGTGGTCACGTTCTATGACGTCGTCATCGTCCTGCCGCTCCTGGTCGAGAGGCTGATCGCGAAGAAAAAGCCCGCGATCGACGTGGACGACGAAGACCTCGCCGTAAGGAGGCGCTAATGGACCGCAGACAATTCCTCGCCACCCTGCCGGCGCTCGCGCTGGCGGGCTGCGGCGACCAGAAGGCGCATAGCCACGCCGTCTACATGCTGGTCGATACCTCGGGCACCTACGCCGAGGAGGTCGGCAAGGCGCAGCTCATCGTCAACTACCTGCTGGGCGCGCTCAACTCCGGCGATTCGCTCGCCGTGGCGCGGGTGCGAAGCCGCAGCTTCAGCGAGAAGGACATCATCGCCAAGGCGACCTTCGACGGCCGCCCGTCGCAGGCGAACGCGCAGAAGCGCGCCTTCCGCGACGATATCGAGACCTTCGCGAAGACCGCGCGCGGCAGCGTCTACACCGACATCACCGGCGGACTGATCCAGGGCTCGATGTTCCTGAACGAGACCGGCGCCGGGCGGAAGACGATCCTGATCTTCTCCGACATGCAGGAGGAGCTCGACAAGCAGACGCAGCGCGACTTCCCGATCGACCTGAAGAACATCCGCGTCGTCGCGGTCAACGTGGTGAAGCTCAAGACCGACAACGTCGACCCGCGGCGCTACATCGGCCGGCTGGACGACTGGCAGAAGCGCGTCAAGGCCGCCGGCGCGGCGGAGTGGATCGTCATCAACGACCTCGAGCACCTCGACCGGCTGGTGAAAAGCTAGTCGATTCATCGCGGGGGCGGCTATCATCGCCGCTCCCGTGACCCTTCCTACCGAAATCAACCGCGCCATCACGCGCGACGAGGTCGTTGCGCTGCCGATCCGCCGCTACGAGGGCGAGACGGTCGTCGTCGCCTCGCCGGCCGAGCTCGAGCGCGCGAGCGAGGACTTCGCGCAGGAGGCGGTGGTCGGCCTCGACACCGAGACGCGCCCCGCCTTCCGGAAAGGCGAAAGCTACGCGCCCAGCCTGGTGCAGGTGGCGACCGCGAAGGCGGTGTATCTCTTCCAGATCCAGCAGCAGGACTGCTCGTCCGTCCTGAGAGATTTACTTTCTTCAGAACAAACAATAAAAGCGGGAGCTTCCATCGCCTATGACCTGCGGCAGCTGAAGCAGGTCTTCGCCTTCGAGGAGAAGGCGGTGGTCGACATCGGCTGGGCGGCGAAGCGCCACGGCCTGGAGCAGACCGGCGTCAGGAACCTCGCCGCGCTCCTGCTCGGCTTTCGCATCCCCAAGGGCGCGAAAACCACCAACTGGTCGGCGAAGGTCCTCACGCCGCAGCAGATCCAGTACGCGGCCACCGATGCCTGGGCCTGCCGCGAGCTCTACCTCCGTTTCCAGGAACTCGGACTCATCTCATGAAAGACCTCATCGGCCAATCGGTGCCTCGCACCGAGGATCCCGTATTGCTGCGCGGCGAAGGCCGCTACACGGACGACGTGAACGAGCCGAACCAGGCGTACGCGTACGTCGTCAGGAGTCCGCACGCGCATGGCGTGTTGAAGAAGATCAATCTCGAAAATGCAAAGGCGATGCCGGGCGTCCTCGCCATCTACACGGCGCAGGACCTCGCCGCCTACGGCCCGCACAAGTGCATGCTGGATTTCAAGCAGCGCGACGGCACGCCGATGAAGAAGCCCGTCCGCCCGTCGTTGGCAACGAACAAGGTGCGCTTCGTCGGCGACCCGGTCGCCTGCGTCATTGCCGAGACCTATCTCCAGGCGAAGGACGCCGCCGAGGCGGTCGAGCTCGACATCGAGCCCCTGCCGGCTGTGTGGCTGCCCAGCGAGGCGGCGAAGCCCGGCGCCCAGCAGATCTACGACGACGTGCCGAACAACGTCTGCCTGGACTTTCTCTGGGGCGATCCGGCGAAGGTGGCCGAAGGGTTTGCCAGGGCCTCGCATGTGACGAAGGTGTCCTTGAGGAACACCCGTGTCGTCGTCGCCGCGATGGAGCCGCGGGCGGGGCTCTGCAAGTTCGATGGCGACCGATGGACGCTGACGGTGCCGGGGCAAGGGGTATGGGCGCAGAAGCTGCAGCTGGCCGACATCCTGGGCGTGGCGCCCGAGAAGGTGCGCATCCTCACCTGGAACGTCGGCGGCTCGTTCGGCATGAAGGGGCCGATCTACCCGGAATACGTCTGCCTCGCGCACGCCGCACGCGCGCTGGAGCGGCCGGTGAAGTGGACCGACGAGCGCTCGGGCTCGTTCCTCTCCGACCATCACGGCCGCGACCACGAGATGACGGCCGAACTGGCGCTCGGCGCGGATGGCAAGTTCTTGGCTTTGAGAATTACTGGCTTCGGCAACGTCGGCGCGTATCTCAGCAACGTCGCGCCGCAGCCGCCGTCGATGAACCTGGTGCGCAACGCCTGCGGCGTGTACCGCATCCCGCTCTTCGAGGTCTCGACCAAGGTGTGCTTCACCAACACCTCGCCGGTCTCGGCCTATCGCGGCGCCGGGCGGCCGGAGGCGAACATGTACATCGAGCGGCTGATCGACGAGGCGGCGCGCGAGATGAAGATCGACCGCTTCGAGCTGCGGCGCCGCAACCACGTGACGCCCGCCGAGATCCCGTACAAGAACCGCGCGGACATGATGGTCGACAGCGGCGATTTCGGCGCCGTGTTCGAGAAAGCGATCAAGGCCACTGAAGGCTTCGAGAAACGGAAGGCGGAATCGAAGGCGCGCGGCAAGCTGCGCGGCCTCGGCGTCGGCAGCTACATGGAAGTGACCGCGCCGCCGAACAAGGAAATGGGCGGCATCGAGTTCGACGGCGACAAGCACATCACTTTCATCACCGGCTCGCTCGACTACGGCCAGGGGCACGCGTCGCCGCTGGCGCAGGTGCTGGCCTCGCGCCTGGGGGTTCCCTTTGAAAGTATTTCTTTAAAACAAAACGATTCGGACAAGCTCGTGTTCGGCGCCGGCACCGGCGGCTCGCGCACGGCGATGATGAGCGGCGGCGCGGCGGTGCAGGCCGCCGAGCTCGTTATCAAGAAAGGCAGGACGCTCGCCGCGGAGAAGCTGGAGGCGGCGGAAGCGGACATCGAGTTCCGCGACGGCCAGTTCGTCGTCGCCGGCACGGACCGGAAAGTTGCGCTGCTGGACCTGGCGGTCGGCAAGAAACTGGATGTCACCCACGTGACCGAAGTCATTCCATCGGCGTTCCCGAACGGCTGCCACGTCTGCGAGGTGGAGATCGACCCCGAGACCGGAGAAGTCGAGGTCGTGCGCTACAGCTCGGTGAACGACTTCGGCACGGTGCTGAACCCGATGATGGTCGAGGGCCAGCTCCATGGCGGCGTGGTCCAGGGCATGGGCCAGTGCTTCATGGAGAGCGTGCGCTACGACGGCGACGCGCAGCTCCTCACCGGCTCGTTCATGGACTACGCGCTGCCGCACTTCATGGACTTCCCGGCGCCGATCACGTGGCAAAGCCACCCCGTACCGTCGACAACCAACCCGCTCGGCGCCAAGGGTTGCGGCGAGGCCGGCTGCGCCGGCGCAATGACTTCGGTGATGAACGCGGTGGTCGATGCGCTCTCGAACGTCGGCATCACGCGCTTCGACATGCCCGCCAGCCCCGAGAGGGTCTGGAAAGCCATTCATTCCAAGAGAAGCTAGCGGCTGACGCGGTTCCTGCCGGACTGCTTGGCGCGGTAGAGCGCCTCGTCGGCAGCCTTGATGACGTGCTGCGGCGTGGCGCCCTGCGCCGGGCCGGCGACGCCGATCGACACCGTGACCGAGAGCTGCTTCTCCGGCGCGCCTTCGCCGCGGCGCTTCGCGCCTTCGTCGGCCAGCTTCGGCCGGTCGGGCGAGCGCACCGCCATCCTGTAGGTCTCGATCGCGTTGCGGATGTCCTCGAGCTCGCGCGCCGCGTCGTCGACCGAGGCGCCCGGAAAGAGGACGCTGAACTCCTCGCCGCCGTAGCGGTAGGCGACGCCGCCCTTCGCCGCCTGCGAGAGGCGGCCGCCGACCAGCTTCAGCACCTGGTCGCCGATGTCGTGGCCGTGGGTATCGTTGAATTTCTTGAAGTGGTCGACGTCGACCATGGCGATGGCGTAGTGGCCGCCGAGCGCGCGCAGCCGCTCTTCCAGCGCGCGCCGCCCCGGCAGGCCGGTGAGCGGATCGCGGAAAGCCAGTTGATGGGATTCCTGGAGCAGCGCCGCGACGAGGATGAGGCCGGCGGCGGTCATGAAGGCGGCATAGGTGCCGGGCGTGGTGGCCCACGCGCCGGCGATGAAAAAAGCGAGCAACGCGCCCGTGAGGCCGACCGGCAGCGGCTTGTACTCCGGCCAGGCGCGCCAGACCGCGGCCGCGAAGGCGGCGGCGAAGGCGACGCGGCCGACGAGCGGGATGGGCGGCGACTTCAGCGCCCAGTGGGAGAGATCCACACCGGCTTTTGCAGTTGCATAGATGAGGATGGCTTCGGCGGCGAGGAGGAGAAACCACGCATAGGAAGCCCGGTATCTCGCGCCGCGCTCTGGCCTGAGCATCGAGAGCAGGATATTGAGCGGCACGAGCACGACGAGCAGCGTGTAGACCGCCTTCGTATGCACGAGGTCCCAGGCCAGCACCGCGCCGAGGATCGACAGCGCGACCACGAACGCGCGCCCGCGGTTGAACCACCACGCCAGCGCGAGTCCGACGACGAGCGCGGCGTAGGGGCCGGCGCTGCGCAGCCCGGAGAATTGGCTAGGAAGCTGCCAGGCGATCGAGGCGCCGACGGCGGTCGCGGCGAGGATCGCCGCGGGGAGCAGCAGCTCTTTAGAAGGCGAAGGCGTTGCTCAGGTCGCCGACGTTGGCGCGCACTCCGGGCAGCGGCTCGAGGCCGAAGCGGCGCGTGATGAGCTTGAGGATCGAGGTGGTGTCGTAGATCGTCTTGTCGACGTGCCCCTTGCGCGCGAACGGCGAGACGATGATCGCCGGGATGCGCGTGCCCGGGCCCCAGCGGTCGCTCCAGCCCGGCCCCTGCGGCGGCGGCACGTGGTCCCAGAAGCCGCCGTTCTCGTCGTAGGTCAC
>JAXDQC010000007.1:0-21472 GCA_034668045.1 Betaproteobacteria bacterium
ACCTTTAACGTCGGTGCGGCGGCGACCTATAACCTCAACGGCGGCGGAGGTAACGATGTGTTCAGCATGAATGCGGCGCTCACCGGAACCGTCGACGGCCAGGGTGGGACCGATTCACTGCAGGGCACGCAGGTCGCCAGCATCACGCTTACCGGATCGAGCGGCAACGGCTACAACGGAACTGGTGGCGGTGCGAGCGGCGGATTTAACGGCATCGACGCAATTACCACTACTGGCGGCACGCTCACCGGCGACGCGACAGGCGGGATCTGGACGCTAAACGGCGCGAACGGTAGCTACAGTAACGGCACCGCGACGGTGACCTTCAACATCGCCGGCGGCTTCACAACGCTCCAGGGCGGCGCTGGAGGCGACACTTTCAACGTAGCTGCGCCGACCACTGCGACTCTGCTCGGTGGCGGATCGGCCGACGCATTCAACTTCAACGCCACGCTGACCGGCACGGTAAACGGCGAGGCCGGCGGCGCGTCGATCGGCGGTGCGAATCTGCAGAACGTCACGCTGACCGCCCTCGGCGGCACCATCGGCTTCAACGGCACGACGAACGCCTCGGCCGTCAGCGGCGGCTTCAGCAACATCACCGCGGCCAACGGCAACAACACCGGCACGCTGACCGGCATGAACGCGCCGTCGTCGTGGGCAGGCGCCGGCTCGAACGCGGGCACCTACAGCAGCACCAACTCGCTCACGTTCTCGGGCTTCCCGAGCTGGACCGGTAGCGCGGCGACCGACGCATTCAGCGCCGTCAACGTCACGGGCAGCCTGACCGATGGCGGCGGCGCGACGTCGATCTCCGGCGCGATGAGCACCGGCGGCAACCAGACGTACACCGGTGCTATCACCCTGACGTCGGCGATGACGCTGAATGCTGGCGGAAGCGTCAGCTTCCTGAGCGTGACCGGGGGGACGTTCAACTTCGATGTCACCGCGGGCAGCAGCATCACGCCGGGAACGATCAACGTCGGCAGCGGCACGCTGCACCTGACCGCGGCCGGCGTCATCAACGGCGGCTCACTCATCGGCAGCTCCACGAGCCAGAACGTGCTGAGCAGCGGCTCGAACGTCAGTGGCCTGAACGTCGACTTCCAGAACGTGCCGCTGGTCCTCACGGGGTCGGCGAATTCCTGGACCCTGACCGGCCCGGGGACCGCGCCGCAATTCGGGGTGACGAACGCGGCGACCAACATCTTTTACAATGGCACGCCGCTCGGCGGCATCGCCGTGGTCGCCATCCAGCAGAGCGGCAGCGTGATCGGCTCAACCCTGGCGGAAATCGCGCGCGCGGCGCTGCTCGAGGCGCAGGACACCGACAGCGTGCAGAAGCAGATCGCCTACGGCTTCGCCGGCGACGTCGGCACCACGCCGCCGATGGATCACCGCATCGACGAGACGGGCATTTCGGTGCCGAAGTGCTTCAACGACAGCCGCGAAGGGCAGACCTGCAAATAAGTATCAGAGGGTCGTTTTCGGAACGGGGCGCTGCGGCGCCCCGTTTTTTTATCTGCCGGGTACAATCCGGCTGACCCTAGGGAGGCCGGCGGGATAGATGGCGGAGCAGCCTAGCGAGGCGGCAGTTCTCTTCGCGGACGTGAGCGGCAGCACCAAGCTCTACGAGACCGCGGGGGATACGGTTGCGCATGCCGCCATCGAGAAATGCGTCAACGTGATGCGCGCGAAGACCGTGCAGGCCTCGGGCCGCGTCATCAAGACCATCGGCGACGAGGTGATGTCGGCGTTTCCCACCGCCGACGCGGCGGCCGACGCGGCGATCGAGATGCAGTCGGGCATCGCCGAGCTGCCGCCGGTGGGGACCACCAAGATCGGCATCCGCATCGGCTTCAACTTCGGCCCGATCGTCGAGCGCGACGGCGACATTTTCGGCGACGCGGTGAACCTCGCGGCGCGCCTGTCGCACGTCGCCACCAAGGACCAGATCATCACCGCCAAGGACACGGTGATGCGCATGTCGCCGATGCTGAAGTCTTCGACCCGGGCCATCACCACCATCCAGGTGAAGGGCAAGGCGGAGGAGATCCACGTCTACGAGCTGATGTGGCAGCAGAACGAAGACATGACGACGCTCGCTTCGAGCAAGTCGATCTTCAAGCCGAAGAAAACGGCGGTGCGCCTCAAGGTGCAGGGCACCGAAGTCATGCTTTCGCAGGAGAGGCCGGCCGTCACGCTGGGTCGGGATGCCACCGCCGACGTCGTCGTGCGCGAGCGCATGGCTTCGCGCTCGCACGGCAAGATCGAGCGGCGGCTCGACAAGTACATCCTCACCGACCACAGCGCCAACGGCACCTACGTGACCGTCGAAGGCGACCGCGAGATCGTCCTGCGGCGCGAGGAATTCACGCTGCGCGGCCATGGCTGGATCGCTTTCGGCCAGCCGCGCGCCACCTCGACCGACGTCATCGAATTCTTCTGCGAGTAACAGTCGCTGACGTTGTTGTTGCGTCGCAACAACAGCGCCGGTGACGAGCGGTAGGCTATGCGCGACATTTAGCCTTGTCAGGTACCTACGCCTCCCCGGATAATCCAAATGCTAAGAAATAGGGGGGTTTTTCTGTGTTTTTTGGGCCACGACCGCACTCGGGAAGGATATTGCTGAGCAATGTCGTCCGCCCCTGAGCTGAAGACCCTAGGCCGGTACAACATCGAGCGCGTCCTCGGCAAGGGCGCGATGGGCGTCGTCTATGAGGGTATCGACCCTCGCCTCGGCCGGCGCGTCGCCATCAAGACGATTCTCAAGGCCCACCTCGACGAGGACACCGGCAAGGACTTCGCCATGCGGTTCGTGCGCGAAGCGCAGGCCGTGGCGCGGCTCAACCACCCGAACATTGTCCAGGTCTATGACTTCGGCGAAGAGAACCAGATCGCCTACCTGGTCATGGAGTTCATCAAGGGCAAGGAGCTCAAGAACTTCTTCGACGCGAACGAGCGCTTCGACCTGAAGGAGGTCGTGCGCATCATGGCCGAGCTGTGCGAGGCCCTCGAGTTCGCGCACGCCGCCGGCATCATCCACCGCGACATCAAGCCCGCGAACGTGATGATCGACACGCAGGGGCGGACCAAGCTCACCGACTTCGGCGTCGCGCGGGTCCAGGACTCGGACAAGACCTCGGTGGAGCGCACGCAGGCGGGCACGATGGTCGGCACACCGGCCTACATGTCGCCCGAGCAGATCACCGGCGGCGCGATCGACAAGCGCACCGACGTCTTTTCCGCCGGCATCATCCTGTACCAATTCCTGACGGGCGAGAAGCCTTTCACCGGCAGCGGCGCGTGGACGATCGCCAAGAAGATCATCCAGGAAGAGCCGCCGCTGCCTTCGTCCCTCAACAACGCGGTGACGCCGCTGTTCGATGCGGTCGTCAACAAGGCACTCGCCAAGGACGCGAACGTCCGCTACCAGTCGGCGAAGGAGCTCGGCCTCGCACTGCAGCGCGCGCTCGACGGCCGCTCGGCGGAAGAGGATGACTCCGACCGGACCGTGGTCGGGCCGATGGCCGGCGCGCCCGCGGCGCGGCCGGCGCCGAAGATGGCCGGCGCGGCTGCCGAGGGCACCGGCGCTAACAAGACGAGCAGCGGCACGCAATCCAACCAGGAGGTGGAGCTCGAGTTCTGGCGCGCCATCAAGGACGGCAACGACCCGGACGACTTCGAGCTCTACGTGCAGCAATTCCCGACCGGCATCTATGCCGCGCTGGCGAAGCGCAAGATCTCCAAGCTGCGCGGCGAGCCGCTCGACGCCTCGAGCGTCAACGCGAGGGAGCAGGAGAAGAAGGAGCAGGAAGAGGCGGCGCGCCGCGAGGCCGAAGCCAAGGTGAAGCTGGAGGCGGACAAGGCCAGGCTCGAAGCCGAGATGGCCCGCAAGGAAGAGGAATACAAGAAGCGCGAAGCCGAGGCGCAGGAGCGGGCGGAGAAGCTGCGGCAGGAAGCCGCGGCGGAGCTCGAGAAGCGCGAAGCCGAATTCAAGAAGCGCCAGGCCGAGCAGGAAGCGAAGCTCGGCATGGATGCCAAGGCGCGCGCCGAGCTGGAAGAAAAGGCCCGCAAGGAAGCGGTCGAGAAGGCGCGGCAGGAAGCGGCCAAGGAAGCCGCTGCGGCTGCCGAGCGCCAGAAGGCGGAGTTCGCCGCCGAGCGCGAGAAGGCGCGGCTGGAGGCCGAAAAGACGAAGAAAGAGGCGACGGCTGCCGCCGAGCAGGCGAAGAAGGAAGCGGCCGCCGAGCGCGAGCGCGCGCGCCTCGAGGCGGACAAGGCCAAGAAGGATGCCGCCGTCGCCGCCGAGCAGGCGAAGAAGGAAGCCGCTGCCTTCACCGAGAAAGCGAAGAAGGAAGCCGACGCCCTCGCCAAGAAGCAGACGGAGGAGCGCGCCAAGCGAGAAGCTGAATTCAAGAAGCGCGAAGCCGAGCTGAAAGCGCAGGCGGCCGCCGGCGGCAAGAAGAGCTCGCCGGTGGTGCCCGCGATCATCGGCGTCGTCGTGCTTGCCGTTGCCGGCACGGGCTACTGGTTCCTGAGGCCCGACGACAAGGCTGCCCAGCAACAGATCCAGGCGATGCAGCGCCAGCTCGAGGAAGCGAAGAAGAAGCAAGGGGAGCTCGAGCAGGCGAAAAAGCAGGAAGAGCAGGCCCGTCTCGCGCTCGAGAAGGCGCGCGCGGCCGAGGCCGAGGCGCGCAAGTCGGGCGACCTCGCGAAACAGAAGGAACTTGCAGAGGCGATGAAGCGCGCCGAGTCGGAGGCGAAGAAGTCGGCCGAGTTCAGCAGGCTGCGCGAGGACGACGCGAAGAAGAGCGCCGCGGCGGCGGAGAAAGCCAAGGCCGACCAGGCCAAGGTGGCCGAGGCGAGGAAAGGCGAGAAGGCGGGTTCCGACCGGTCGGAACAGCAGAGAGCCCTCGCTGCGGAGAGAGCCGCGGCGGACAAGGCGATCGCTGAGGCGAAAGCGCAGGCGGAGAGGGCGATCGCCGACGCCAGGGCCGCGGCCGAAAGAGCGGCCGCCGAGAGGCTGACGGCGGAGAAGGCTGCCGCCGACGCCCGGGCGCAAGCGGCTGCTGCGAGGACTTCCGTGGCGAGCGCGCCGACTTCAGGCGACGCGCTCTTCAGCCAGGCCGCATCGCTCGAGCAGGAAGGCAAGGGACGCGACGCGGTGAAGATGTATACCCAGGCTGCCCGCTCCGGCAACGGCAAGGCGGCCAAGCGGCTGGGGGAGATCTACGACAAGGGATTGATCGGCATCTCGCGCGATTACGCCGAGTCGCTCAAGTGGTACAACGCGGCGCGCGTGCTCGGCGAAGACGTGCCGATGGCGAAGAGCCGGTAGCAGGCCGCAGGCGCCGTCCGGTTCCCGGGCGGCGAACCAGCAGGGGAGAGGGATGAGCGAAGGGGTCCACCATGCCGTTGCCCCGGGGGATGCTGACGCTACCGTAGTACTTCCGACTGCCGGCCGGCGCCCCGGCCAGTTCCGCTTCGCTCCCTCGCTCGACCGCCACGCCACCGCCGCGGACCTTGCCGCCCTCGGCGGCCTGAATCCCCTCGTCGAAGCCGCCAATCCCATCCTCGGCGCGGTGCCGCAGCTCCGGCACTCGCTGCGCCATCCCGATCCGGTGGGCCTGCGCGCCCGGCTGCGTGCGCAGCTCGAGGATTTCGAGCGTGCCGCGCTCGCCGCCGGCGTGGCCGAGGACCGCCGGTTCGTCGCGCGCTATGCACTCTGCGCGCTGCTGGACGACGCGGCAGGCGCGACGCCCTGGGGCCGCGACTGGCTCGCCGGCGGGCTCTCCGCCGAAGTGCACGGCGCGACTGCCGGCGCCGACAAGTTCTTCGCGCTGCTCGACCCGATGCTCGCGCAGCCACGCGTCTACCAGGACCTGCTCGAGCTCTTCTATGTCTGCCTCGCGCTCGGCTTCGAAGGAAAGTATCGTGGCGGCGAGGGCGGCCGGCTGGCGCTGTCGCAGATCCGCACGCGGCTCTACGCAATCATCGCCGCGCGGCGGCCGCCGGCTGACGAACTGTCGGCCCGCTGGCGCGGGGCCGAGATCCGCTCGCCGCGGGACTGGCTGGCGCTGATCCGCGCGAAGATCGACTGGGCCACGCGCGGCGCCAAGCCGCCCGCCGAGGCGGCGGTTCCCGAGGTGGCTCTCCTGCAGCAGCGTTTCGCCGAAACCGCCGGCGTGGTGCGCCGGGCGCGATTCGTGGGCGCGGACGGCCGCCGTCGCGCCCTGTCGCAACTGCCGTGGTACCTGGTCATCGGCGCGCCGGGGTCGGGCAAGACGACCGCGCTGCTGCACGCCGGCTTGCGCTTTCCCCTGGGCGATGAGCCGGGCGAGGCAACCCTGCACCGCAGCGGCGGCACGCGCAACTGCGACTGGTGGCTCACCGATGACGCGGTGCTGCTCGATACGGCCGGGCGCTACACGACCGACGACGTCGACGCCGACCGCGCCGCCTGGCTGGGCGTGCTCGACCTGCTGAAGCTGCATCGCCCGAAGCAGCCTCTCAACGGCGTCATCGCCGCCTTGAGCGTCTACGACCTGCTGCACTGGACCGACGAGGAGATCGTGCGCTACGCCGGCCAGATGCGCGAGCGCGTGGCGGAGCTGCAGGCGCGGCTCGGCATGCGCGTGCCCATCTACCTGGTGGTGACGAAGGCAGATCTCCTCGCCGGCTTCGGCGAGTTCTTTTCCGCCTTCGACCCGGAGCAGCGTGCGCAGGTCTGGGGCGTGACCTTCGACCGCAGCGAGGTGCACGCCGAGCCCGGCCAGCTGGTGCGGCGCTTCGACGAGGAGTTCGATCATCTCGAGCGGCGTCTCTATGCCGCCCTGCCGGCGAGGCTGCAGGAAGAGCGCGATCTGCAGCGGCGGGGGGCGATCTACCGCTTCCCGCAGCAGCTGCGCGGCGCGCGGCCGCTGATCGCCACCTTCATCGACGCCGCCTTCGGCAGCGGCTGGAGCGGCGAGCGGCCGCTGCTGCGGGGCATCTATCTCGCCAGCGCAACCCAGGAGGGCAGCCCGATCGACCGCGTGCTCGCCACGCTTTCGCGCAGCTATAACCTCGAGCGCAAGGTGCAGCCGCCGAACGTCGGCACCGGCAAGAGCTTCTTCCTGCGGCGCCTGCTGCGCGAGGTCGTGTTCGGCGAGGCGGGACTCGCCGGCGGCGACCGGCGATGATCAGCGTCAAGATCCTCAACCGCTCGGGGGCTCGGCCGGCCCTCTACGCCAGCCGCGACTTCGAGCGCGCGCCGGTGACGATCGGCCGCGACTCGACCTGCTCGGTCGCGCTCGACGATCCCAACAAGCACATCTCGCGCTTCCACGTCGAGATCGAGGAGGTGGACGGGGTCTACTGGATGGCGGTGGTGTCGAAGGTCAATCCGGTCCTGGTCGGCGGCCGGCGCTTCGGCCCCGGCACCCGCCTGACGCTGAAGAGCGGCGATTCCTTCGAGATCGGCGAGTACGAGATCCAGGTGGGATTACCCGACGCGGTCGCCGCGCAGCCCGCGGCGCGTCCGGCCGATCCGACCGCGCCGCCGATGAGCGACAGTCCGCTGCTGCGCGTCCTCGCCACCGGCGCGCAGCCCGCGCCGGCGCCCAAGCCAGCGCCCGCGCCCGCCCCGGCGCTGGCGCCGGCGCCCGCGCTCGCCGAAGCCCCATCGCAGGAAGCGACCTTCGTTCCGTCGGCCGCGATGAAAGTTCTGGCCCGCGCGCAACCCGGCGCTTCCCTGGCGCCCGACGCGGGGTTGCGGGCTTTCCTCGAGGGGGCGGGCTTGTCGTTCAAGGAGGTTCCCGCCGCGCAAGCCGAGCGGATGCTGCGCGATTGCGGCGGCATCCTGCGCGCGGCGGTCGAGGGCATCATGCTGCTGCTCATCACTCGCTCAGAGGCGCGCAAGGAGATGCAGGCGGAGGACCGGACGATGGTCGGCGCCCACGCCAACAATCCGCTCAAGCTGATGTCCGATCCGCACGAGGCCATGGCCTTCCTGTTCGATCCTTCGGAGCGCACCGACGGCTTCCTCGATCCGGTGCAGGCGGTGGGCGACGCCTGCGAGGACTTGCGCGCGCACGAGCAGGCGCTGATGGCCGGCATGCGCGCCGCGGTCATCGGCGTGCTTCGGCGCCTGAACCCGCATGCGCTCGAGGTGGCATTCGAGAAGTCGACCACCGCCGGCCTGCCGCTGCCGGGCCGCAAGGGGCGCCTCTGGGACCTTTACATGGCCCACCACGAGAAGCTCGCGCACGACGCGCAGGAGGACTTCAACAAGGCCTTCGGGCGCGAGTTCATGAGTGCCTACCAGGAGCAGCTGCGCCGCATGAAAGGCGGTCGCTAGAGGCGGTCGGGTCTCTGCCGGCGTATCGGTTTTTGAATGGTGAGAATCGGACGAGTGCGAAGAATGGGGCCCTCGGGTTTTGGCCCGCGCCATGTACAGCGCGATGGAAACAAATCGCAAAACAGAGCAAAGCCAAAAAAAGTCACGTCGCTGCCCAGCTGGAAGATGCGCTCCGACAAGGCATAGACCTCTTCCGGCGAGAACTGCTTTTTCTCTTTGTCGAAGGAGCGCCAGTCAACACCGATAAAGACCGGCTCCGGGTCGAGCGAGAAGCCGGAGCGGCTTGCAGGCCAGTGTGCAACGGCGTCGCGGTCTGCCTTCAGATTCTTCGCGGCCCCGGCCAGCTTCGTGCCGACATCCAGGTATTCGCCATGAACGCTGCAAATGTCATGGAGCAATGCCTTCCACAGTTCTTGGACGCGCTGATACCTTTTTGGCAGCTTGACGTTCTTGAATTGCGGATTGGTTGTCAGGCCAAGCAATGAGAAGACATGAGACTTGATCATGTATTCGGCGACGGCCCATTGAGCAACCACGGTGCCAATGGCGTGCAGATCGCGTGACGTAAGCTGCGAGCCTGAAGCTGCAGGGAAATCGTCAGCCATGTGGCGGCGCAATTTACCAAAGCACGCCAGCGAGTAAAGCCGGGAACCGCCTGTCAGGAATTACCCCGTCACTCAAACCTCGCTGGACCTCGGCTCCGGTACTGTATAAAATAACAGTATCATGGTCCTCGAGGAAGTCCTGCGGCATCCCCGCGTCTGGCGCGGCAATGCCCTGGCGGGCGGCGTCCCCGCCTTGCCGACCGGCTTTGCCGAGCTCGATGCCGAGTTGCCGGGCGGCGGCTGGCCCGCTGGAGGCCTGACCGAGCTGCTCGTTTCCACGAAGGGTATCGGTGAGCTCGGCCTGGTGACCCCGGCGCTCGCCAGGCTGACCTGCGCGGGGAAGAGGGTGGTCTGGCTGGCACCGCCCTATCTGCCCTATGCGCCGGCCCTGGCGGCCGCTGGCATCGACCTGGCGCACCTCGCCCTCGTTCGTGCCGCGGGCCGCCGCGATGCGCTCTGGGCCGCCGAGCAGGCGCTGCGGGCCGGCAGCTGCCACGCGCTGCTCGCCTGGCTGCACAACCCGGGCTACCAGCACCTTCGGCGTCTCGCGGTCGCTGCGGAGGCGAGCCGTGCCTTCCTCGTCGTTTTTCGCCCGCCGCAAGCCGCCGCCGAGTCCTCGCCCGCCTGCCTGCGCATCGCGCTGGAGCCGGCCGAGGGGGCGCTGCAAGCGCGGATCCTCAAGCGCCGCGGCGCTCCGGCCACCGCGCTGCTCCTCCTGCCGGTGAAAAGACCTTTCCATGCTCTGGGTCGCGCTGCACTTTCCCGACCTTCCGAACGGAACGATCGAGCCGCTCGCCGGCTGGGCCTGCCAGTTCACGCCTAGGGTCGCGCTGGCGCAGCCGGACGCGCTGCTGGCCGAAGTCGCGGCGAGCCTGCGCTACTTCGGCGGGCTGGACGCCTTTCTCGGCGAGCTGCGCGCCGGGCTGCAGGCGCTCGGCGTGACCGCCTCGCTCGCCGTCGCGCCTACCGGCCTTGCCGCTTTGTGGTTAGCGCGCGGCAGCGGCGGCCGGCTCGAAGCGCTGCCGCTGGAGGTGACCGGCTTCGAGCTCGATTTTTTCCGCGGCATCGGCGTGGCCACGGTGGGCGAGGCGCTCGCCTTGCCGCGCGACGGCCTCGCGCAACGCTGCGGCAGCGCGGTGCTCGACGCGCTCGACCGCGCCTGCGGCAGGCGGCCGGAGACGCACGCCTTCTTTTCTCCGCCGGCGCGTTTTTCGGCGCGGCTCGAGCTGGCGGGCGAGGCGGCGCACGCCGAAGCGCTGCTCTTTCCGGCGCGCCGGCTCCTGGTCCAGCTCGAGGGCCTGCTGGCGGCGCGCCAGGAAGGCATCCGCGCTTTCACGCTCGACCTGATCCATTTCGATTCTTCCCGCCGGCAAATTGAAGTGCGGCTCGCTTCCTCGTCGCGCGAGGCCGCGCGCTTTGCCGGACTGCTGCTCGAGCGGCTTGGCGAAATGACGCTGCCGCAGCCGGTCGAGGCGATCGAGCTGCATGCCGCTGACTTCGCGCCGCTCTCGCCGCGCAGCGGCGGCCTGTTCGGCGACGCGGCTGCCGAGGAGGAAGACTGGGCGCGCCTGGTCGAGCGCCTGCGCATGCGCCTGGGCCACGACGCGATCTGCGGCCTCGCGACGCAGCCCGATCACCGGCCCGAGCATGCCTGGCGGCGCGTCGAGCCCGGCGAATGGGACCCGCGCGAGTTCCGGCAGTCGGGGGCGCGGCCGCTGTGGCTGCTGCAGGAGCCGCGCCGCCTGCTCGAATCGGATTTCACGCTCCTTGCCGGTCCGGAGCGCATCGAGTGCGGCTGGTGGGACGGCGACGAGGCGAAGCGCGACTACTTCATCGCCAGGCTGGCGAACGACGCTATCGGCTGGATCCACCGCGAAAGCGGCGAATGGACTTTGCATGGATTATTTGCCTGAGTACGCCGAGCTGCATTGCCTGTCGAACTTCAGCTTCCTGCGCGGCGCCTCGCATCCGGAAGAGCTGGTGGAGCGCGCGCAGGCGCTCGGCTATGCCGCGCTGGCGCTGACCGACGAGTGCTCGCTCGCCGGCGCGGTGCGCGCGCACCTCGCGGCGAAGGAATGCGGGCTGAAGCTCATCTTTGGCACCGAGGTGACGCTACAGGACGGCTTGAAGATGGTGCTGCTCGCGACCGACCGAAAATCCTACGGCTCGATCTGTTCCTTGATCACTACGGGACGTCGTCGCGGCAAGAAGGGTTCGTATCTCCTGCAGCGAGAGGATGTGGAAGTCGTGCAGGCACTTGTGCTTCTTCTCTCGGAGAAGGAGGAGGACGCCCGCTGGGCGGCGAAACATTTTCCGGATCGCGCCTGGATCGCTGTCGAGCTGCATTGCGGGCCCAACGACCGGGCGAGGCTCGATTCTCTGCAGCGTCTGGGACTGCCGCTGGTTGCCGCGGGCGATGTGCACATGCATCTGCGCTCGCGCAAGCCGTTGCAGGATGTACTGACGGCGATCCGGCTGGGCAAGCCGGTGGCCGAGTGCGGGCAGGCGCTGCAGCCGAACGCCGAGCGCCGCCTGCGGCTGCGCATGCGCCTCGCGCAGCTCTATCCGCCGCAGCTTCTCGCCGAGAGCGCGCGCATCGCCGCGCGCTGCGATTTCTCGCTCGATGAGCTGCGCTATGAGTATCCGGAGGAGCTGGTGCCGAAGGGGGAGACGCCGACCACCTGGTTGCGCAAGCTGGCGCTCGACGGCCTGCGCTGGCGCTTCAAGGAGGGCGTGCCGGAAAAGGTCCGCGCGCTCGCGGAACGCGAGCTCCAGCTCATTGCCGAGCTGCGCTACGAGCCGTTCTTTCTCACGGTGCACGACATCGTGCGCCATGCGCGCGAGCAGAACATCCTCTGCCAGGGCCGCGGCTCGGCAGCGAACTCGGTGGTTTGCTACGCGCTCGGCATCACCGAGGTCGACCCGGCGAGGATGAGCATGCTGTTCGAGCGCTTCGTCTCGAAAGAACGCAACGAGCCGCCCGACATCGACGTCGACTTCGAGCACCAGCGGCGCGAGGAAGTCATCCAGTACGTCTACCGCAAGTACGGGCGCGAGCGCGCGGCGCTCGCAGCGACCGTGATCTGCTACCGCACCAAGAGCGCCCTGCGCGATGCCGGCAAGGCGCTCGGCGTGCCGCCGGAGGAGGTGGACCGGGTTGCCGGGTCCTTCGCCTTCCACGACGACAAGATCGGTCGCTCGAGCCAGTGGCTGGAGGTCGCCGCGATCCTGAAAGGATTTCCGCGCCACCTCTCGCAGCACGTCGGCGGCTTCGTCATCTCGCGCGGCCCGCTCGCCGAGCTGGTGCCGGTCGAGAACGCGGCGATGGCGGATCGCACCGTCATCCAGTGGGACAAGGACGACCTCGAGGCGCTGGGGCTGCTCAAGGTCGATGTGCTGGCGCTGGGCATGCTTTCCGCCATTCAAAGGTGCCTGAAGATGGTGGGGAAAAAAGGCATGGACGAAATTCCCCCGGACGATCCGGCGGTGTACGCGATGATCCAGAAAGCCGACACCATCGGCGTGTTCCAGATCGAGTCGCGCGCGCAGATGAGCATGCTGCCGCGGCTGAAGCCGGCGAATTACTACGACCTGGTGATCGAGGTGGCGATCGTGCGGCCCGGGCCGATCCAGGGCGGCATGGTGCATCCGTACCTGCGACGCCGTCGCGGCGAGGAACCGGTGACCTATCCGAGCGAAGCGGTGAAGCAGGTGCTGGAGCGCACGCTCGGCGTGCCGATCTTCCAGGAGCAGGTGATGCAGCTGGCGATGGTCGCCGCCGGCTTCACGCCCGGCGAGGCCGACCGCCTGCGCCGCTCCATGGCGGCATGGAAGAAGCGGGGAGGGCTGGAGCACTTCGAGCAGAAGCTGAAGAGCGGCATGCAGGCGAACGGCTACAGCGCCGAATTCGCCGAGGCGATCTACCGCCAGATCCTCGGCTTCGGCGAATACGGCTTTCCGGAATCGCATTCGGCGAGCTTCGCGCTGCTCGTCTACGTCTCTTCGTGGCTCAAGCATCACCATCCCGCCGCCTTCTGCGCCGCGCTGCTCAACAGCCAGCCGATGGGCTTCTACGCGCCCGCGCAGCTCGTGCAGGACGCGCGCCGCCACGGCATCGAGGTCCTGCCGGCGGACGTGAACGCGAGCGACTGGGACTGCACGCTGGAGGGAGGGGCGCTCAGGCTTGGCTTGCGCATGGTGGGCGGCTTTTCGGAGTCCTCCGGAAAAAGGATTTCTTCCCTCAAGCCTTTTCGTTCCGTGGCGGAACTGGGCTTGAATCGCAAGGAGCTTCGCTGCCTGGCCGCGGCGGATGCGCTGCGCTCGCTCGCGGGCCACCGCCGCCTTGCGCACTGGGCCGCGGCGGGCGCCGGTCCGCGTGCGCCGCTCGACGCGGCGCCGATGGAAAGCCACCGGCCCGAGTTGCGCGCGCCGCGCGAAGGCGAGGAGATCGTCGCCGACTACGCCAGCCTCGGCCTGACGCTCGGCCGCCATCCGCTGGCGTTTCTCAGAAGTCATTTGAAAAAATTCATCCGGGCGGATGAACTGCGCCTGAGGCCGCACGGCAGTACGGTGCAGGTCGCCGGGCTCGTCACCTGCCGGCAGCGGCCCGATACCGCGAGCGGCGTGATCTTCGTCACTCTCGAGGACGAGACCGGCTGCATCAACATCGTTGTCTGGTCGCACCTGGCGGAGCGCCAGCGGGCGGAGCTGCTCGGCGCGCGCCTGCTCGGGGTACGCGGCACCGTCGAGCGCGACGGCGATGTGGTGCACGTCATCGCCCGACGCCTTTCGGACCATAGCCGTCTGGTCGGCCCGTTGCTCGCGCCGGCACGAAATTTTCATTGAAGGCATACTGTGGATGACTTGGCGAGTGTCGAAGACATTCTTGGCTTGATCGCCGCCCGGCGCGAGCGGCTGCCCTCGCGCCGCCTGCCGTTCCTCGATGCCTTGTTCCAGCGCCTCGCCGCCTGCCCCGGCGCCGAGGCCGTCGAGACCGAGGAGCGCATCTGGCAGGTCTGGATGGATCATCCCCACCGCGCCGCCGCGGCGGTGCTCGAGACCGCGACCCGCGACATCGCCGCGCGCCGCTACGACATCGCCGAGACGCGCCTCACGCGCCTGCTGCGCAGCGCGCCGGATTTCGCCGAGGCGTGGCACAAGCGGGCGACGCTCTACTACCTGCTTTCGCGCGACGAGGAGTGCCTAGCCGACATCCGCCGCACGCTCGAGCTCGAGCCGCGCCACTTCTGCGCCATGCTGCATTTCGGCGAGTTGCTGTTCGCCTGCGGCGCGGCCGAGGAGGGGCGTTTCGCTTTTCGCGCCGCGCTATCGCTGCATCCGAATCTGCCGAGGGCGCGGGAGGGGCTGTCTGACAAACCCTGACGGGGGTGCCGGCTTCGGCCCCTATAATCAGGCAGATGGACGATAAAGCTTACCTCGTTACCGTGGAGAAGGACCTTGAAGACCTGATCCCGGTCTTCATGAGCAACCGAAAAAAAGAGCTCGACACGCTGCGTGTTGCGCTCTCCGCCGCCGATTTCGAGCAGCTGCGCCAGCTCGGCCACCGCATGAAAGGCGTCGGCAACTCCTACGGCTTCGCGCGCATCTCCGACATTGGCAAGGACGTCGAGGACGGCGCGCGCAGCGGTGATCGCGCGCTGCTCGAATCGGCGATCGTCAAGTACGCCGATTTCCTGTCGAAGGTCCAGATTACCTATGAGTGAGGTCGCACCCGCCGGGCGCCTGGCGCCCGCGCAGGCGGCGTTCCGCGTCCTGGTCGTCGATGACGACCCGGACATGGCCGCGTATCTGGCGCGCCTGCTGGAGAGCGAGGGCCTGGCGGCCGAGACCGTGCACAGCGGCGACGCGGCGCTGGTGTACGTGATGGCGACGCCGCCCGACCTGGTGCTGCTCGACATCATGATGCCGGGGCCGGATGGCTTCGAGATCTGCGAGCGCCTGAAGGCCGATCCCCACACGGCGATGATCCCGATCGTGCTGGTGACGGCGCTCGAGGACCAGCAGAGCCGCGTGCGCGGCATCCGCGCCGGCGCCGACGATTTCCTCTCCAAGCCCGTGCATCGCGAGGAGCTGGTGGCGCGCGTCAAGACGCTGCAGCGCCTGCACGGCACGCGCCGCGAGCTCGAGTCGCGCCGCCTAGCCGCGGAAGTGCAGCGCAAGGAAGCGCTGCGCCGGACGTTCTCGCGCTACATTTCGCCGCGCCTCGCCGACCGCATCATCTCGGACATGGAGGACGAGGGCGCGCCGTTCCGCCACGGCGCTCAGCGCGTCAGCGTGGTGGCGCTGTTCGCGGATCTGCGCGGCTTCACGCGCCTCACCGAGAGCACGCGGGTCGACGAGGTCGTTAGCCTGCTGAACGAGCACTTCAGCGTCATCACCGAGGCCGCCTATCGCAATGACGGCACCATCTTCAGCATGGCCGGGGACAGTCTGCTGGTCGGCTTCAACGTTCCCTTCCCGCAGCCCGATGGCGTGGCGCGCGCCTGGCGCACGGCGCGCGACATGCTGCAGAGCTTCGCCCGCGTGCACGCGCGCTGGACGGCTTCGGGCGGCGTGCCGACCGGCCTGGGGATCGGCATCGCCGCCGGGGAGGCGATCCTCGGCAACATCGGTTCGCCGCATTACATGAGCTACACCATCATCGGCGACGCGGTGAATACCGCCTCGCGGCTGGTCCAGGCCGCGAAGTCCGGCGAGATCCTGGTCTCGGGGCCGGTGTATGAGACGATTCGCGCCATGGTTCCGGCCGGATCCGCGAAGTCGCAGGGCGAAGTGTCGTTGCGAGGCAAGAGCGGCACGACACCGGTCTGGTCGATCACCCTTTAGCCGTGCGCGTCCTCATCATCGATGATGACGAGGATCTGCGGACGCTGCTCGCGCACTACATCAAGGGGCGCTGGGAGAAGGCCCAGGTCGACGAGTTCGATCCCATCGAGAAGGACTTCCCGGACGCCAAGTTTCCCCTCGGCGGTTATGACGTTCTGATCCTCGACTACATGCTCGGCCGCGGCGATGGCCTCGACTGGCTGCAACGCTTCAAGCAGCGCGCCGACTGCCCGAAGATCCTGTTCCTCACCGGCGCAGGCAACGAGATCATCGCCGTGCGGGCGATGAAGGCGGGCGCCGATGACTACCAGCGCAAGCAGGAGCTGACGCGCGAGAAGCTGCTCAACTCGCTGCGCGACCTCAGCGCCACGGACATGGAGCGCACCAGCTCGCCGGAGCTGTCGGCGCGCATCGAAGGCGTCTCGCTCGGCTCGAAGATCAGGATTCCCGGCATCAAAGTGCTGCACCTGATCGGCGAAGGCGGCACCGCCCGCGTCTATCTCGCCTCGCGCGAGGCCGACGACGAGCCGCTGGTGGTCAAGATCCTGCGCTCGGAAATCACCGCCGAGAACTCGGCGCTGGCGCGCTTCATGGAGGAGTACAGCCTGGTCGAGCGCATCCAGAGCCGGCACGTGGCGCGCATCCACGACCACGGCACCGTCGACGGCCATACCTACCTGGTGATGGAGTTCTTCGAGGGCGGCGACCTGAGCAAGCGGCTCGCCGACCAGGCAGTGGCGCCGGGCGAGGCGCTGCGCATTTTCCGCGAGCTGATGTTCGCGCTCGGCGACATCCACGAGAAGGGCGTTCTGCACCGCGACCTCAAGCCGCAGAACATCATGTTCCGCAACGATGGCAGCCTGGCGATCCTGGATTTCGGCATCGCCAAGCACGTCGACGCCATCGATCGCACCGGCCACGGCGAGATCCTCGGCACGCCTCGCTACATGAGCCCGGAGCAGGTTCAGGGGCGCGCACTCGACCTGCGCACCGACATCTACAGCGCCGGCGTGCTGCTCTACCAGATGCTCGCCGGCCGGCACCTGTTCGAGGCCGCCACCGCGGTCGAGGTCGCGCTGCATCACCTCAACACCCAGCCGCCGCCGCTGCCGGACGGCCTGGAGACCTACCAGGCGCTGCTCGACAAGCTGCTGGAGAAGGACCGCGAGGGGCGGTTCCGCAACGCCGACGAGGTGATCGGCTTCCTTTCGCGCAAGCTCACCCAGCAATAAGGGGAGCTTGCTCCTGCCCTAAGGCAGCTTGGCCCACATCGCCCGCAGCTGGTCGGGCAGGTCCTTGGGCGAGAAGGGCTTCGAGATCGTGCCGGCGGCGCCGAGCGATTTCAGCTCGTCGAGGTCGCGCTGCGCCGCCTTGGCGGTGATGAACACCACCGGCAGGCCGCTCGTCTCGGGGCGCGTCTTCATGTGGCGGAAGAGCGTCGGTCCGTCCATCGCCGGCATCATCCAGTCGAGCATGACCAGGTCGGGCTTGAAGGCGATGATCGCGTCGATCGCCTTGGTCGGATCGCCGACCACGGCGACGGTCATCTTGCCGATGCGCTCGAGCGACATGCGCACGATGCGCTGGATATCCTCGTCGTCCTCGACGTAGCAAATGCGGTTCAGCGGGCGTTCGGGCATGCGTGCTCCTGTCAGTGTCGCGGCAGCTCGAAGTAGAAGCTGGTGCCGCCGCCGGGCCGGTCCTCGAAGCCGATGCGGCCCTGCATCATCTCGACCAGCCGCTTGCAGATTGCAAGACCCAGGCCCGTGCCGCCCTTCTGGCGGGCGGTGGTCGAGTCAGCCTGCGTGAAGCGGCCGAAGATCCGGGTGCGGAAATTCTCCGGAATGCCGGTGCCGCGGTCGTGCACCGCGATGCGCACCATGCCCTCGCGGTCCTCGGTCGTCACCTCGACGACATCGCCTTCGGGCGAGAACTTGGCCGCGTTGGAGAGCAGGTTGGTCATGACCTGGAGCAGGCGCTTGCGGTCGGCGTGGACTTCGCGCCCGGGCACCTCGCCGCGCGGCTCGAAGGTCACCTTGAAGCGCTCGCCGAAGGCCTTGTTGAGGATGACTGACTCGTGCACCAGCTCGGCGACGCGAATGATCTCCGGCACCAGGGTGAGCTTGCCCGACTCGATCTTCTCGATGTCGAGGATGTCGTTGATGAGATCGAGCAGCCGCTGGCCGTTGCGCTCGGCGACGCCGGTGAGCTCGCCGACGTCGCCGCCGACCTCGCCCAGTACGCCGGAATTGATCAGCTGCAGTGAGCCGATGATCGAGGTGAGGGGCGTGCGCAGCTCGTGGCTGAGGGTGGAGGTGAACTCCTTCTTCATCCGCTCCGCCTCGAGCTGCGCGGTGATGTCGCGGCCCTGCGCGATGATCGCCAGCAGGCGCCCTTCGGAATTGACCAGCGGCGTGACGCTCCAGTCGCAGATCAGCTCGATGCCGTCGCGGCGAGGATTTCGCACCACGACGCCGGCGAGGGGCTCGCGGCTCGACACCATCTCCGACCATTGCCGGTCGAAGTCGGCGTGGTATTTCGGCAGCACCAGGCGCTTGATCGGCCCGCCGATCAGCTCGCTCGCGGCGTAGCCGAACAGCAGCTCGGCGGCATGGTTCACTTCGCGCACCGTGCCGTCCGCGTCGAGCTCGAGCACCGCGATCGGCGCACGCTCGGCGAACAGCGTCAGCTTGCGGCCGCTCGCCTCGACCTGGCGGCGGGCCTCGCCCAGCTCGCCCAGCTGCTGCTCGAGGCGCTGGTTGAGGCCGCTGTAGTCCTCGGTCAGCCTGCCATAGGCATGGCGCAGCCGGTAGCCGGCGTCGAAGACGACGTTGAGACGGTAGGCGATGGTCACGCTGACCGCGTAGAAGAGGGGCACGAGGAGAGCGATGTCGCTGAACAGGCGATCGCCGAAGGTCGTCAGCACATAGACGAACGGCAGGAGGATGCCGCCCGCGTAGAGCGCGAAGATCCTCCACGACGCGGCATAGACGGGGATGCCGATCGAGCTCATGCCGACGAAGAGGAAGGCGAGGAAAACCTGCTCCTGGCCGCTCAGCGACGGGAAGAAGACCGCGCCGGCGAAGCCCCAGCAGGCGCCGTTCGCGAGCGCTGAAATGCCGATCCAGCGAATCCAGTGCGCCGCGCTGTCGACCTTGTTGGCCGTGCGCCGGTAGCCGATCAGCAGGCCGGTGGTGGCGACGCTGAAGGCGACGACCAGCACCCACCAGAAGAAGACGAGCATCCACAGCCACTTGTTCCAGAGCTCGACGGTGGCGATCGCGCCGGCGATGAAGCTGGCGGCGATGGCGATCGGCGTCTGGCTGCAGAGCTGCTCGACACGGTCGGCGAGGACGAGACGCGGATCGGCGCGCTCGCGCATGCCGGCGGCGACGCCCTGATCCGAAACTGGCCGACCTGAAGTTTGCGCGACCGACGGGTTCATCTGCGCAGGAAGCTCCTCACCTGCGCCATTCTAGGGCATCAGAAGCTCTTGCCGTTGCGGATGACGCCGACCGCCACGCCCTCGATCACGAGCGGCTCATTTCGCAGATCGACCTCGATCGGTTTGAAGTCGGGATTCTCCGCTTCCAGCTGCACCATGTGCCCGCGGCGGCGCCAGCGCTTGACCGTGACTTCGTCGGCAAGGCGAGCGACGACGATCTGCCCGCTGCGCGCTTCCTGCGTGCGGTGCACCGCGAGCAGGTCACCCTCGAGGATGCCGGCGTCGCGCATCGACAGACCGCGCACGCGCAGCAGATAGTCGGCGCGCGGCGTGAAAAGATTGGGATCGACCTGGTAGCGGTCCGTCACGTGCTCTTCGGCGAGGATCGGGCTGCCAGCGGCGACGCGGCCGATCACCGGCAACTCGAGCAGGCGTCCGGAGGAGCGACTGGCGGGGCGCGTATCGCGCACCTTGATGCCGCGCGAAGAGCCGGCGGCGATGTCGATCGCGCCTTTTTTCTCGAGCGCGCGCAAGTGCTGCTCCGCGGCGTTCACCGAGCGGAAGCCCATTTTCTCGGCGATCTCGGCGCGCGTCGGCGGATAGCCCGCCACCTCGGTCAGCTCGCGCACCAGCTTGAGGATCTCGCTCTGCCTTGCTGTCAATTCTTCCATGACTGGAAGTATATCCAGTATGGGGACGACGTCAAATCGGCTGCAGCAGAGCTTCGTCGTCGTTGGCAGGCGCGTTCACCCGCAGGCTCACCGGATGGGTCTGCATCCCGTCGTCAGGTGCGGGGGCGAGAAGAGCCGACGCATCGCCGCTGCCGAGCCAGTCGTCGTAGTTCTCGGGCGCCACCAGCACCGGCATGCGGTCGTGAATTCTCGCCATCAGATCGTTCGCGGCGGTGGTGACGATCGCCACGCTGCGCACGCCTTGCCAAAGGAGGACGATTCCTCCCAGCGCGAAAAGGCGCTGCTCCTTCGGCAGCACGTACCAGGGCTGCTTCCTTGCAGCCACGGCCTGCCATTCATAGAAGCCGCTGGCCGGCACGAGGCAGCGGTACTGGCGGAAGGCCTGCCGGAACGCGGGGCGCTCGGCGAGCGTCTCGGCGCGCGCATTGATGAGCATGTTGCCGACGCCCCAGCGCAGCAGGGCCGGCTTGCGCGGCCCGCGAAGGACGAGGATCTCGCCGCCGGGGCAGACGTTGTAGCTCGGCTTGAATGGCGGCGCCGCTTCCAGCCCGAACTGCAGCGCCACGACTTCGGGGCTCGCATGGAGCGCGTAACGGCCGCACATCGAGCGAAGGTTACAATGCCCATCGGATGATCATCCAGTCGCTGCTCGACACCGACCTGTACAAGTTCACGATGATGCAGGTCGTGCTGCATCACTTTCCCGGCGCGCAGGTCGAGTACAAGTTCCGCTGCCGTACCGAGGGCGCGGACCTGCGTCCCGACCTGCCGGCGATCGAGGCCGAGCTGATCAAGCTCTGCACCCTGCGCTTTCGCGACGACGAGCTCGCCTATCTGCGCGGCCTGCGCTTCATGAAATCGGACTTCGTCGATTTCCTCGCCCTGTTTCATTTCAGCGAGCGGTACGTGCGCATCGGCCACGGCGAGAAGCCGGGCGAGATCGACATCACGGTCAAGGGCCCGTGGCTGCACACCATCATGTACGAGATCCCGCTGCTGGCGATCGTCTCCGAGCTCTACTTCCGCCGCACCCAGCCGCGGCCGGATTTCGCCGAAGGCCGCCGGCGCCTGAAGGCGAAGATCGAAGTCGCGCGGGCGGCCGAGCCCGAGATCGGCTTCCGCATCTCGGACTACGGCACGCGCCGGCGCTTCTCGCGCGACTGGCAGGAGGAGGTGCTGCAGACGTTCAAGCGCGAGATCCCGCAAAACTTCGCCGGCACCTCCAACGTCTGGTTCGCGATGCGCAACAACATGACGCCGCTCGGCACCATGGCGCACGAGTACATGCAGGCCTGCCAGGCGCTCGGCCCGCGGCTGCGCGATTCGCAGACCTTCGCCTTCGACAAATGGGCGCAGGAGTACCGCGGCGACCTCGGCATCGCGCTTTCCGACACCTACGGCTTCGAGGCCTTCCTGCAGGACTTCGACATGTACTTCTGCAAGCTGTTCGACGGCGCGCGCCACGACTCGGGCGATCCCTTCGACTGGGGCGAGCGGGTGATCGCGCATTACCGGAAGAACCGGGTCGATCCGCGCACCAAGACGC
>JAXDQC010000008.1:0-5537 GCA_034668045.1 Betaproteobacteria bacterium
TGCCGGCGCCGTTCGGCCCGAGCAGGCCGAAGATGCCGCCGGCGGGCACCTCGAGCGACAGCTCGCGCAGCACCGTCTCGTCGGCGCCCGGGTAGCGGAAGGTCAGGCGTTCGACCTTCAGCACGCCCAGGCCCGCTGCGCGGCGTCGAGCTCGCCGAAGAACTTCTTCTCGTCGGCGGCGAGATCGTGCAGGCGCGCGCCGAGCGCGCGGCCGTCGAATGGGTCGCGGCCGCGGATCATGCGCGCGGCCGCCAGCGCGAACTCGCGCCAGCGGTCGCCGACCTCGACCAGCCGGGCGGCAAGGCCCTCGAGCGGCTTGTGGCCGGTCAGCTCGGCGAGCTCCTGCAGGAAGGACGCGTAGAGGAAGCGGAAGCCGGCGCCGCCGGTGCCGATTTCTTCCTGCATGCGCACGATGTTGCCGACGTACATGCGCGAGTGATCGCTGTCCGGGAGGCGTCCGACCTGCCAGGCGAGCAGGCCGATGCCGCGCACGCCGACGAAGGGAATTGGCGTGCGCAGCATGGTGGCCGCGGCGCGCGCGAGGGCGCGCTTGCCGAGCTTCGCCCAGTCCGGCGCCGACGGCTTGCCGGTGGCGTAGTAGAGCAGCCCCTTCGGCGCGAGCATTCCCTTGGCGAAGCGCGCTTTCTCGAGGTCCGCGCGCGCGCAGCGCACTACCGTCTCGGCCACCGGGTCGCTCACCAGGTACTCGTCGCCTTCGCGGCCGTAGACGAGCAGGTTGTGGGCGTTGAAGTGAAAGCGCAGATCGGGCGGGAAGTAGGGCAGCCAGAACACCGAGGTTTGCAGCCCGACCAGATGGCCGGCGTCGAGCAGCTCGTCCAGGCGCGGCGTGCCTTCGCGCGGCGAGGCGAATTTCTCGAAGCGCATGCCCAGGCCGAGCTCGCCGTGCAGTCGCTTGATGATGCCGCGCGGCGCGATGCGATAGGCGATCAGCGGCAGGCCGTTGATGCGCATGAACGGCAGGTAGGCGAAGAAGACGGCCGAGGCGAGTCCGAACGCCATCGCCTCCGACATCGGCAGGCCGTGATGACGCAGCAGCGAGGCCATCACGCCCGACTCGCAGTGCGAGGCGTGCTGGTGCGCGAAGGGCGGCACAGCTAGTCGATCCGTCCGAGCGCCTCGAGGGAAAGGCCGAGCGCGTCGGCGTAGCGCTGCCGCAGCGCGGGCGACAGGTGCGCAAACACCTGCGGGCGGAAATGCCGTCGGATGCGCCAGCGCCAGAGACCGGTCGACTGGGAGAGCAGCGCCAGGTCCATGCGTGCGCGGTACATGTGGACTTCGAGCGGCGAGGTCAGGCCGGCGACGGCGCGGCCGTGCGCTTCTCGCGCCAGGCGCTCGAGATCGTCGATCGCCTGGCGGGTGACGATCTCCTCGACTTCCCAGCCGCGCGAGGCGACCAGGCGCACGCGGCCGTCGTCGGCGACGGCGTACACGGCCTTGCGGTGGCCGGCGAGGGTGACGTTGCCTTCCTGCGGCACGTCGCGCTCACGCATGCGCGACGGCGGTCAGGTAGATGAAGCCGCTCGAGAAGCGGCCGCTCTCCGGCACGAAGCAGAGCAGGCGCTGCCCCGGCTGCACCTTGCCGCTGCGCATGAGCTCGTCGAGCATGATGTAGATCGCCGCCGAGCCGGTGTTGCCGGTCCAGGCGAGGTTGGTGAACCAGCGCTCTTTGGGCACCGGCAGGCCGATGCGCTCGAGGGCGGCGGCGACCTTGGGCCGGAAGAACTCGGAAGACATGTGCGGCAGGAACCAGTCGATGTCGCGCGCTGCCAGCTTGCGCTGCGCCATCACCCGCTGCAGCGGCTTTTCCAGTGTGTACTCGACCACCGCCTCGTTGAGCAGGCGCACGTCCTGCTTGAGGGCGAAGATCGACGTCGCCTCGCGCTCGTGCGCGGGAAACGACATCCAGCCGCGCAACGCGCCGCCGGAGTCCTTCTCGGCGCCCATGTACATGCACGCCGGCAGCGCGTGCGCGTAGGAGAAGAGCTCGATCCAGTCGACACGCAGGTTGAGGCCGCGGCGCGGCTCGGGCTCGATCAGCCAGGCGCCGGCGCCGTCGGAGAGCATCCAGCGCAGGAAATCCTTGTCGAAGGCGAGCTCCGGATGGGCGTCGAGCGCCTTGCCGCGCGCCGCGCACTCCGCTTCATAGTTATGGGCGCGCAGGCCGAGCGAGGCGACTTCCGAGCCGGTCACGACGGCGTTCGCCGCGCAGCCCGCCTTCACCGCCATCCAGCCGTACTTGAACGCGGTGGTGCCCGAGAGGCACACGCCGGCGGTGGAAACCACTTCCCGGATCGGCGCGCCGAGCTCGCCATGCACCATCACCGCGTGATTCGGCATCAGCTGGTCGGGGTTGGACGTGCCGCAGGCGAGCACGGCGATGTCCTCGAGGGCGAAATCCTCGCCGGCGAGACCGCGGACGGCGCTCGCCGTGAGGCTGGCGTTGGAATGCGTCGCAAGGCCGGTTCCCGGATCGATGACGTAGTAGCGCTTGCGGATGCCGTTGTTGCGCTGGACGATGCGCCGCGCGCGCGAAGGGCGGTCGCCGACCTGGCCGAGCACCATCTCGACCTGGTCGTTCTCGACCGGCTTGTTGGGGAGCGCGACCGACGTGCGCGTGATGAAGGCGTCCACGCTATGGGCCCGAAGGCGCCTCGAAGTAGGTCTTCTGCGACTCGAGGCGCCGCGCGAGCAGCGGCCGCAGCAGGCGCTGCAGCAGCAGGCTCGCCGGCACGACGGCGAGGATCATCGCCACGAGATAGAGGCAGAAGAGCACGACCAGGGGCAGGCGCAGGAGAGATCCCGGCCTGCCGCCGAGCCGGATGATGCGCGACCAGGCGCCGAACGCGCGCTTGCCGGCGCGCTCGCTGAAGATCAGGCGCGGATCGACGCGCGCCGCGCCCAGGCCGGCGAGCATCGGGCCGCTCGCGCGCGCGCGTCCGGTGCGCAGGCTTTCGAGCAGCGCGCGGCCGAAGCGGTCCGCGCCGGCGATGTCGCCCTCGGCGATGCCTGCGGGCGGCAGGCCGAGAAAGCCGTCGCGGCGTCCGCTGAGCAGCCAGCGCGGCGTGGTGATCAGGGTCGCGAGGGTCGGCGCGCGGTCGGTGAAGACGACGTTGTCGCGCAGCTCGCCGCCGGCGTCGTGGATCAGCTGCTTCACCGTCTCCTGCGCATTCAGCCACATGTTGCGGCAGCCGATCACGGTCACCACCGGGCGCCCGCGCAGCAGCCGTTTGCCTTCATCGCTCTTGAGGAACGCGGTGACGGGACCCGACGGTGCAAGGAACCAGACTTGGTAAGCGAGCACGACGAGATCGAATTTCTCCTCGGAGCGAACGGCGAGCGGCTCGAGCGCCGGCGGATCGAGCAGCACGGCCTCAGGCATCGCGTCGAAGAAGCGCAGCAGCGGCCACGGAAAAGGGTAGGGCGTGCGCGGCCGCAGAATTTCCTCGACCACCTCGACCTCGACCTCGCCCGCGAATGGCGAGAGGAGGCGGCGCACGATACGAGCGAGCTGCCCCGTCTGCGAAAAATGAATGACCAGAATTCGTTTCATCGTCTGGCGGCGGTCCCCGATCCGCTGGACGCCAGCCCCCCTGTTACGAGCTAAGAGAATACCTTGGCGGGCCATCGGATGTCATTGGTTTTTCGAGAGGTATTGTAAAAAATGCACTTGGCCGGTGTGCCGCCGGCCGCGCGCAAAGCGGCGCGCCTGTGGTACGTGACGCGGACGCGCGGAATACAAGTCGAGACTCCTGGATAAGTAAGAAAAAAACTCGCCTCCTAGAATTTTCCGTAGGGGGGAACAATGATCTTGACAATAGCCCGCGGTCTCGCGGGCGTTTTGCTTGTGGTCGCCGCCGAGGATGCTCTTTCGCAGGCCGCGCAGAAACCAGCGCCTCAGACGATAGAACGCGCGACCACACCGCTCAGCGGCGGCACCATCGATACGGCCTTCACGGTGTCAGGGCAAGCGGGGGCCGACATGAAGATCGAGTACACCGACGCGAAAGGGGCGAAGCAGTTCTTGAGCGTAAAGCGCGGTGAGCGTATCGAAGGGCTGAGCGCCCAAAGCGCAAAGATTTCCAGCGCTACCGCAAATGGCGGGAAGCTCGAGTTGACCGTCAGCGCTCTCGATGCCCAGGGAATGGCCACGGTGGGACCGCTCACCGGAACGACGCTGAAGAACGCGACGCTTACGGAGGTGAAGCCGACCAAGTCCTCTCAGAAGGTGAAGATCGGCAGCACGGCGATCGAAGGCACCGTAACTTCGGACCTCGCCCGCCTCGAGAACGCCGAGGCAAGCGGCGTCACTGTCAAGGACGCGCAGGTGTCGACGGCGCTGAAGAAGGACGAAGGGCTGGGCGTGACGACGCAAGCGGTGACCGACTGGGTCGGCGACTACGTGATCTTCAACGTCGATGCCGCCCGATTCATCGCCCTTGGCAGCAGCGGTCCTGAAGTGGTCGCCCCTCAAGGAACTTGCTTCCGTGTCTACCAGGAGGTGGAGAAGCCCGATCCGGCGGATAGCACGAAGAAGATCACCTATCTGCGCGGCACGTTCGTGACCGGCTGGTTTCCGCGTTGGCCCTCGCCCATGCCGCCGTGGAAGTGCCCCAGCCAGATCGGCGACGCCAACGAGAAGTTGCCGTACGAAGTGCAGAAGAAGTGGCTTACCGAAGATCTCGATCGAAGCCGCTTCGGCTACACCTATGGCGTACTGGTCGCTCCCTTCAAGTACTACAAGGCGAGCAGGCAGTTCAGCGCTGGCGCGTCAGTCGGGCCGTATCTCGGGCACCGCGTCCACGACAGGCCCGGAAGCTCGACGGTGGCCGCGGTTTCCATCGGCGCCGCCAGCGCGGTCGTGAAAAATGCGGACGGCTCGTCGTCGACGAAGACGGGGATGTCCATCGCGCTTGCCGCGCTCAGCCAATTCAAGGATTTCAACGTCGGCCTGATCGCCGGCCGGGATTTTTTCTCGAAGTCGGACGACATCCCGATCAGCGGCAGGGTCTGGCTGAGCGTCTCGGTCGGCAAGAAACTGGATTGATGGCCCTGTAGACTTGCCCCCGGAGAATTCGAAGCTTCCGGGAGGCGAGGGAACACCGTGGGCGCGATGCGATCGAGGCTGCGGCTGGGCAGCGCGCTCATCCTGCTCGCCTTCGTCATCTGTCATCTGAGTGGCCACAGCCTTCTGCTGCTGTCGCAGCCGGTCGCGGAGGAGGGGCTGGCGGCGCTGATGCGGCCGTGGCGCAGCGAGGCCGGCACCGCGCTCCTCCTTGCCGCTTTCCTCGTCCACTATGCCAACGCGCTCTGGTCGATCTACGAGCGCCGGTCGCTGCGCTTGAACACCTGGGAATGGGCGCAGCTCGGCCTCGGGCTTTGCATTCCCGCGCTCTTCGCGCTGCACATCGCGAGCACGCGCCTCGCGGAAGCGACCATGGGCATCGATACGGGCTACGGCTACGTTCTGGTCGAGTACTGGGTCGTGGCGCCTTACGTCGCCGTGCTGCAGGCGGTGG
>JAXDQC010000009.1:0-17655 GCA_034668045.1 Betaproteobacteria bacterium
ACCTACATCGCCGCGGCGCGCGACAACGAAGTCTCGCTCGACGAGCCCGGCAAGGGCGGCATCGCCACCCAGGCATGGCTCGAGTGCGTGCGCGGCCGCGCCCGCGACCTCGATGGCAGCGGCGCGATCACCGCCGACGAGATCCAGACCTGCGCGCAGGACCTGATCGACACCAAGCTGCGCAATGTTGCCGGCTATACCTCGCACCACATCTCGATCACCGGCAACTCGCGCGCGGTCCTTGGCTTCGTCGACCGCCAGGAGCCGCCGCCCGCCGCTCCGGCCCCTGTAGCGACGCCGGTACCGGTGCCCGTACCCGCGCCGGTGGTCGTCGCACCACCGCCGCCTGCGCCGGTTGCAGTTGTGGTCGCGCCCCCGCCGCCGGCACCGGTGGCGAATCCGGCCCCCACACCCCCGCCCGTAGCGAGCCCTGCTCCGCCACCGGGGCCCGTGGCAAATCCGGCTCCGGCTCCGGCCCCGACGCCGGCCCCGGTCGCCGCCACGCCGCCGCCGCCACCGCCGGTGCCGGCGGGACCATCGCCGGTCAACACGCTGAAGGACATCTACGCCCAGCGCGATGACCGGCGCGTGGTGACGCTCAACATGCGCGATCAGAAAGTGAAGATCGGCCGCGACAAGGTCGAGTTCACCATCAGCTCGAGCCACGCCGGCTTTCTCTACCTGCTGATGGTCGGCTCCGACGGCAAGACCTTCGACATGCTGTTCCCGAACCAGCTCGACCGCTCGAACCAGCTCGAGGTCGGGCAGGTGGTGCGCCTGCCGCGGCCCAACTGGGAAGTCGTCGCCGGCGGGCCTGTGGGAACGACGCAGCTCCTGGCGATCGTGGCCGACGCGCCGCGTGATTTCTCCAAGCTGGCGCTGAAGCCGGCCGGCCCGTTCTCGATCGTCGAGGCGAGCGCGGCCTCGACCAAAGACATCCAGCTCGTCACCATGCAGGCGCCGAGCGCCGCCGCGGAGGAATGCGCGGACCAGCCGCAAAAGCGCAACCTCGTGGTCGCGCGGCGCTGCTCCAATGCTTTCGGCGCCGCGCTCGTCGCCGTCGAGGAGCTGCCGTGAGAACCATCGCCTGCATCGTCCTGCTCGTCGCCCTTCCCGCTTACGCGCAGCAGGCGCCGAAGCCCGAGGTGTTCGCCAAGTTCTCGCAATGGACGAAGGGCCGGATCGCCGCGAACAGCGGCGGCTCGTTCATCGCGCGCAGCCTGTCCGACGGTCCCGCCGGCATGAAGGAGTCGATGCAGATCACGGCGACGTCGACCGCGATTACCGACGAGCAGGATCAGACCGACTACCAGGGCGCGCACATCGCCATCGTCGGCGCCGACCAGGCCGGCAACGTGAAGGACGTCCGCCCTGTGAAGGCGGGATTCAAGACCGGCGAGCGCTTCAAGCTTCGCGCCGTCTCGACCTTCGGCGCGCATCTCGTGATCGAGAACATCAACGCCAAGGGCGAGCGCAGGCAGATCTATCCGCCCGAAGGCACTTCCGTGGTCGTAATCCAGGCCGGCGCGGATACGCTCCTGCCGCTCGGCGCGAAGGAATTCTTCGAGTTTTCGAAGACCACCGGCGAAGAGCAGCTCGTCATCTCGCTTCGCGATCCGCGCGCCGTCGGCGACGCTGCCTCACGACAGAAAGTCTTCCGCAAGGACGAGGAGTTCGGCACCCATTTCGTCCAGGAAGTCGCCAAGGGCACGTTTCCCGTCATCGCCGAAGCGATCAGGCTTGAGCATCAGTGAAACGCCCTCACGTGGGATAATGACGTCCTGACACACACGAACCGGGGGCGACCTGGTTTCGACGTGGGCATCGAAGCAGCGCAGGGCATGCCGAGGACCAGAACACCTCGTAAATCCATTCTGGAAACACTACAAACGCCAACGACGAGCGTTTTGCTCTAGCAGCCTAATACCTGCTGGACGCTGCACTAGCTTGCTGATGGGCTAGGCCGGATAGGCAAGGCGCAAGCCGAGCTGGTTTCACCGGTGCAGCGTCATTCACATCAGCCTCTCTCCCGGGCTTGACCGCTTGGTCCAGGGGATCCGTCGAAGCGGTTAGCCGAGCGTCAGCCTGCCGGTTGGCGGGCGCAAGGCGAAGGCACTAAAAGACCAGGCTAAGCATGTAGTCCTGACTGTGTAGGGTCTACGGACGCGGGTTCGATTCCCGCCGCCTCCACCACTTTTGACGAGCGTCCGACCGCTAGTGTTTATGGGGAATCTTCGTCATCCCTGAGATCAAGCGAATCTCAGGCAAGGTCCTTTCAATGAGGTGACGCAACTCTTTCAGGGTGTTGACCAGAGCCACGCCCGTGGCACCCGCCGCCCCCACGTTCCCCGTCTGAATGCCGGTGAGCGTTTGGAGGGCTATGTCCACCAATCTCCGCTGCTCCTCCGCCAATGCCCCCAGCCGCAGATGCAGGCTGGTCGCTTGATTGAGGATCAAGTTCTCCCGCTCATCCCCGAATGCGGTCACCGCGTCTGCGATGGCTTCGTCGAGACAGCGATTCAGCGTGCGGAATTCATCTGTCGTAATGAGCGCTTTCTTTTTGACGGCCAGATCGGTAACAGATTGGCAAACGTCACCGTAGTGGTGGACGACCTGATCAACCGTGTATCCGAGGCGGAGGAGTTCCGTCCCGTGCTTGGTGGCGGCGCGGCCGATGTCCGTGGAAACGGGTGACGGCCCCTGCTCAGCGGCCGCACGAGCCGTTGTCGCCTGCTCGGTTTCCAGCGTCTGGGCCAACTGCTCCAAGAAGAGAGGCACGCCATAGTCCACGACCTTCGGCACCTGCGCTGGCGCATACCTCTTCGAGACCTTTTCCCGGCAATTCCGTATTAATTCATCACGGTGCGTAGTCAGAAATTCGTTGAGCATGGCCTGGCCCACCTTACGGTCGAATCAAAGCAGCCCAGGCTTCCTCTCCCGGGTTAGGCGACTTGTGCAACTTTCGTTCCTGCCTTCAGCCCCTCGGTATGGGTGAGTGTCGCAGAGACGTGGCTGCGCGCGCGCAGGATTCTGTGGATGCCGCAAGCGGGCTGGTGTCCGCAATGCCCGGGATCCTCGTCATGGTGCTCGGAGCGGCCATCGCGAAGCGCCAGATGCCGGGGCTGGATGCGATACACGCCCGAAGGGAAGACGCGCGCCGTCGGGTTTCCCTCTATCGCGAGACGGAAAGGGTCGTCCTTTAGCGTGTGGCGCGGGGCACCGCAGAGGAGGATGCGGTGAGCAGCAAGGCATCTACTTCGTGGGTTCGTCGCCTAGCTTGTCGATCAGGTCGGCCAGCATGAGCAGCTTCCGGTCGGGCATGGAAGCATGGCCGCTCATCCATGCGTCTATGAGGCTAACGGGACAGTTCAGTCGTTTCGCTAATTCCTCCTTCCCGATCCGGTTGGCGGCCATGGCTAGGAGGCTCTGCTTCGTAGAGTCAGTCACAGCGGAGCCGAATCTATCCAGAAGGTACGGAGCCCGGTATAAGCAGAACGGCTCATACGGCAGGAAAGTGGGTGACCTCGGTAGTTGGCCGCCCTGCGTCGCTGGAAGGATGGAACCAGCTACAACTATGGATCGAACTAGTTGCCGCTGGGGACTGCGGACAGGATGTTCAGAAGAAAACTCGGCTCGCATGGCTTTTGCAGGAAGAATTTGAAGCCTGCAGCCCGGGAGCGCATTTGAGCTGTGGACTTCGCGCTCACGCCACTTATTGCAATCAGCACGGGCTTTTTACCAGGCTTATTGCGGAGCTCACGCGCGATATCCCAACCCGACACGTTGGGCATGGCAATGTCCACGATCAAAACATCGGGATCGAATGCTTCCACTTCAGCAACGGCGCGTCTCGCGTCGGCCACCCCTTTCGCGTCGTACCCCTCATCGCGCAGGATTGCGAGCAAGCTGACGACCGTATCCGGATCATCGTCCACGACGAGGACGCGAACCAGCCGCGGCGCGTGTCGGGGTTCGTTGCTGCCAGAGGATGCGAAGTAGGCTGGGGACACGGCCGGTTACCTTTGCGTGTCCTTGCTCTTATCGGCGATGGAGTCGCGCAGCTTGCGCCTATGCATGCCACCGGCTATCAGCCTCTCGAAGGTCTCCGACGAGACGGGCTTTCGCAAGACATCATCACAGCCAGCATCGAGGGCGAGTTGCAGGTCGAACATGCGAGGACTCCCGGTAACGCCGTAGATGCGCGTTCTTTTTAATGCGGAGTGTCTTCGGATTTCCTTGCAGACGTTGGCCCCATGGCCGTCCGGCAGCAGTACGTCGAGAAAGATCACGTCCGGCTTCATTGAAACCGCCATGTCGGCTGCGGCGGTTGCGTTGATTGCGTAGTCGACGTGATGGCCCATCGCGTGAAAGAGGAGCGCAAGAGAGCGGACGTTATCTAGGTTGTCGTCGATCACGAGGATTCGCCGCGCTAGGCGGCGTTCAAGCTTGGCGGCTGTAGCGTTCATGTTCTTGCTATGAAGGTTATGTCGAGCACCGCTGAGCTACAGCCGCTCCGAGCGCAGGGGAGGATCTTTTTAGCGGCTCCAGGAACTCGAGAAGCTTGTTCGGTTCGCAGGGTTTGCGCAGGAAATAGTGAAAGCCGGCGAGCTCGGCAAGCATCTGATCCGTTGGCCCAACCCACTTACCCGAGATCGCAATGAGCAGCGGGCAAGACGGGGATTCGCCGAACATTTCTCGGATCGCCTTTGCTACAGCGTAGCCACTGATTCCTGGCATGTCGATGTCGAGGATTACGGCATCCGGCTTCTCTAGTCGAACTGCCGATAGCACTTCGCCACCGCGATGCGTGCCGAAGACGCTGTGTCCTTCATCGCACAGGATTGCCATGAGACTGGTCACGGTATCCGGTTCATCGTCAGCAATCACGAGACGCAATGGCTTGGCCGGGCTTCCCTGGGCGGGTACGCCGCCCGTCCCGTCCCGCGGGATGACGCGCCTCTCGGAACGATCGAGCCACCGCTGCATCCCCGGCTCCGTCTTGTCCCCGGAGCCATCCAGCACCGGCTTCGCTCTTTCGATGCTCTCGTCGATCGTCCTGATCAACTTGTCCGCCGAGAGCGGCATCGTGAGACAAGGCACTCCGAGCAGCTCCGTGCGCTGCGTTACGTGCTCATGGCGCCCGATCATCACCACGGGCACAAAGGGCAGCGTGGTGTCTGCGATCAGCGTAGAGACGAACTCGATACCGCTCAGATAGGGAAGCTCCGCGTCGACGACAAGGACATGGAGTTCACCCGCCATCTTGAGCAGGGTGCGGCCCGCGACTAGAGCATCAGCGGCCAGCATCACCCGGTAGCCTGCGTTCACGAGATGGACGCGCAACAGTTCGCGTAGCACGTCATCCCTTTCCACGACCAGCGCAGTGCGGCTTCGTTGCGGTTGGGCCATGAGTATCGTTTTTGTCGGTTAGTACGCCCGGCTCAACTGTACGGAGGCGGGAAGGGTCCCGATGTAGCAGAAGGGCTAATCGCTTGTAGTGCGAACTACCACCGGCGCGTCGTCAGCAGATGACGCGCGGCCGGGTGCTGTGAGTGGCAACGTCTTCATCTCGTCGGCAAGAGCGACAGCGACCTAGTACGCCATCCGCTCCGCGTCCTTATTGGCGATGATGACCGCGACGCGCCTGGGGGTATCAAAAGGGGGTATCGGAGAGGGGGTTCGATGTTCAGTTCCCTAGGCTGGAGGTCGGGGAGCCACGAACACCAGAAAAAGAAAGGCGCCCCGAAGGGCGCCTTTCTCACTCGCGATGTTCTGCGATTACGTGCCGCGGCAGGAACCGGGCAGATACTTCGGAGCCACGGTGGTGCCGTCGGCCGGCAGGCCGCAGCGCCAGCCATTGATGCCGATCGGGCCGTTGGCCAGGTTCGCGGACACCGCGGGGGCGGCGTTAACCATCGGGACCAGCGTCACATTGCCAGCCGGCAGACCGCCGGCGGTCGCCACCGTGACCTTGCCGTTCGCATCGGTCGCAACGCCGCCGACGTACTTCGACTGCGCGCCCTCACAGCCCCACGTGTTGGGGCCCGGCGGCGTGCCGCCCGACTGGTAGATCTCGGTGATCGTCGTACGGCATGCGCTCGCGGCAAGCATCACTTCGGTCATCTTCGCGCGAACGGTGTAGTCCTGATACGCCGGCAGCGCGACGGCCGCCAGAATGCCGATGATCGCAACGACGATCATCAGTTCGATCAGGGTGAAGCCTTGCTGGATACGTTTCATCTTGCCCTCCCATTTAGTCTCGCCGCATTCGACTGCGGCAAGCGATACAGGCATATTGCATGCCCAATGGAAGTTCCCCAGACATTTGTCCTTAATTAGCGGCTTGTAGAAATCGCTAGCGGCAAACCGAAGGCCGCGTGACGAGAAGTGGTCGTCGGGGACAGGAAACGTCAGCTTGCGCGAAGCTGAAGTCAGCGCACCGTCAACATCCAGACAGATAGAGGCAAGGTCAGGCGTTCGCGATCGCTATCGCTCGCGAGTTGAGATACGCCTCGAGCGCTTGGGGGGATAGCGGTTCACCAGCTTCTGAGACACATGTATGTTCCGAGCGCAAGCAAGCCGATAAAAAAGCCTCGACGGAAGACCTGTTCAGCAGTGCGCCGTCGCACGATTTGCCCTATGTACATCCCAGCCAACGAGAAAAGAAGCGCTACTACCCAGCTGCCGGCGACGTCCATTCGAAGTTGCCCATGCACGATGAGGGCGGCCGCCAGCGCAAGGGGACAAACGAAGGCATTAATGCCAAGGCTCTGCACCAACTCCTCCTTGTCCAGGCGAAGAGACGCCAGGTACGGAGCCGTGGGAATGACAAACACGCCAGTTGCGCCATTCAGCACCCCTGTCCCGAATCCGACGAGTGGCGACAGCCATTGCTCCCAGCGCGGCGGAATTTCGAACCTTGCTCCGACAAGTCCGTAGATCGCGTACACCGCGAGCACGGCACCCAATGCGCCAGTGGCGGTGGATCCGGACGACATAGCGAGGAACTCAACGGTCGAAAACGTTCCGATCACCGTGGCGACGATCATCCAAGCGAACCGGCGTACGAGCGTGAGGAGCGCAGGCCCCAATGCAACCTGCCAGATGTTCGTAACGAGCGCTGGAATGACCAGGATGCCCGCGGCTTCAGCGGGCGTCATTGCGACGCTGAGAAGTCCCATGGCAACAGTAGGCAATCCCAGTCCAAGCACGCCCTTTATGCTTCCCGCGAGCAGGAACACGGCAGCGATGAAAACGGCTAAGGTAAATTCGGACATCCGGACGACTCGGAGGCGCAGAACCTTGGTTGTCGAGGTGCTCCTGCGAATGCTCTAGACGCCTTCAACGATGCGCAGGTCCCGCTCCGCGCCGTCGGCCAGCGCGCGCAGCGCCTGCTTATAGTCCGCAGTGCCGTAGGCCGCTATGGCTTTGGCGAGATTTTCGAACTCGATCACTACCGTCCGGTCGTTAATCCCACTTTCGTAGGTCTTGGCTACGTTTGAGGTCCGGACAAGAAACCGCCCGCCAGCGGCCTGAATCGCCGGATACGCGAGCTTGGTGAATGCCGCGAATTTCTCCGGACTCTTGGTCGAGCGATGGCAGATCACCCAGTACGCTTTAGGCATATCGATGGGCCGGGCTGCCGCAGCGCAAGCCAGCTAGCTGGTGTAGCCCGGGTTCTCGCGGTCGAGGATGCGCATCATCGCCTCGAAGAACAGGCGCTCGCGCTCGCTGCGCGAGTGGCGGTCGTCCACCGGCGGCGACTGCACCTGCGCGACGATCTCGTCGGACAGGACTTCCAGCGGCTGCCCGGTCGACATCGCCAGGATCTGCGCGCGGCACACACGCTCGAGCTTGTAGAGCCGGCGATAGGCCTGCGCCACGGTGTCGCCGGTCACCAGCACGCCGTGGTTCTTCATGAACAGGACGTGCTTCCTGCCGATCACCCCGGCCAGGCGCTCGCCTTCCTCGATGAAGTCGGCGGTCCCTGCGTAGATGTCGTCGTAGGCGATGTGGCCGTGGAAGAACGCCGCAGTCTGGCTCGCCGGCAGCAGCCGATTGTTCTTCAGCATGTTGAGCGCCACCGCCCAGGTCTGGTGCGTGTGCATCACGACTCGCGCGCCGCAGATGCGATGGATCGGCGCGTGGATGCACTGCGCCGACAGCTCGACCACGCCTTCGCCTTCGAGCGTCTTGCCCGACTCGTCGAACACGATCAGGTCACTCGCGCGCGCCTCCGACCAATGCAGGCCGAAGGGCAGGATCAGGTAGCGATCGTCCCTGCCCGGCACGGTGACGGTGAAGTGGTTGTCGATGCCTTCTTCGAGCTCGTGGAGCACCGCAAGGCGGTGCGCAGCGGCAAGGTGGACTTTTGCTTGCTGGACCGGGTCAGCACCCAGCGACTTCATGGGTAGGACGGACATGGTGCCGGGAATTCTAGTCGAGCTTCCGGGGCGCGCCGTGGAAAAGCTGGGCAAATGGCCCAAGAAGTGAATGGGGCGGCCGTCTTCCCCGGTCGCTGAAGAAGTATTCCCGGCGGTACAGCGGCCCCGGCCGGTCCGGTCCGGAAGAGTTTTGTCCCACTGTCCCGCTGTCTCTACAATGGCGGCCGGAGGGGGCATGAAGGTGGCAGGGAAGGTCCAGGAGCAGGGATCGCTGTCGGTGGTCGCGCTGGCGCTGCGCCGGCCGTACACCTTCATCGTCATGGCGATGCTGATCGTGCTCGCCACGCCGTTCGTGCTGTCGCGCATGGCGATGGACATCTTCCCGGAGATCGACATCCCCGTGATCTCCGTCATCTGGAACTACAACGGCCTGCCGGCGCAGGAGATGGGGCAGCGCATCGCCGCCTCGAGCGAGCGCGGCCTGACCACCACGGTGAGCGACATCGAGCACATCGAGTCGACTTCGCTGGTGGGCAGCACCGTCATCAAGATCTACTTCCAGCAGACGGCGAACATCCAGACCGCCATCGCGCAGGTGGTGGCGGCGATGCAGCCGCAGGTGCGCCAGCTGCCGCCGGGCATCACCCCGCCACTCATCATCAAGTACTCCGCCTCCTCGATCCCGGTGATCCAGCTCGCGCTCTCCAGCCCGACGCTCCCGGAGCAGACGGTGTTCGACAACGCGGTCAACCAGCTGCGCCCGCAGCTCGTGACGATTCCCGGCGTGGCGATCCCCTTCCCTTACGGCGGCAAGATCCGCGTCATCTCGGTCGACCTCGACATGCAGGCGCTACAGGCGCGCGGCCTCGCGCCGGCCGACGTGGTAAACGCGGTCAACACGCAGAACCTGATCCTGCCCTCGGGCACGGCCAAGCTGGGCGAGATCGAGTACACGGTGCGCATGAACGCCTCGCCCGACGCCATCGCCGGGCTGAACGACCTGCCGGTGCGCACCGCCGGCGGCGCCACCATTTATCTGCGCGACGTGGCGCAGGTGCGCGACGGCTTCTCGCCGCAGACCAACATCGTGCGCCGCGACGGCGAGCGCGGCGTGCTCATCTCGATCCTGAAGAACAGCGGCGCCTCGACCCTCGACATCGTCGCCAACCTGCGCGCCATGCTGCCGCGCGCCACCTCGATCCTGCCGCCGGACATCAAGGTGCAGACGCTGTTCGATCAGTCGCTGTTCGTCGAGGCGGCGATCGAGGGGGTGGTGCTGGAGGCGCTGATCGCGGCGCTGCTCACTGCGGCGATGGTGCTGCTCTTCCTCGGCAACTGGAGGAGCACGCTGATCATCGCGCTCACCATCCCGCTCTCCATCCTGGCCTCGATCCTGCTGCTCTACGCGCTGGGCGAGACGCTCAACATCATGACCCTGGGCGGCCTCGCGCTCTCGGTCGGGATACTCGTCGACCAGGCGATCGTCACCATCGAGAACATCGAGCGCCACCTGCATTCGGGTGAAGAGTTAAATCAGGCGATCCTGGTGGGCGCCGGCGAGATCGGCGTGCCGGCCTTCGTCTCGACGCTGTGCATCTGCATCGTCTTCGTGCCGATGTTCTTCCTCACCGGCGTGGCGAAGTTCCTGTTCGTGCCGATGGCGGAAGCCGTGTGCTTCGCCATGATCGCCTCCTACATCCTGTCGCGGACGCTGGTGCCGACGCTGGTGATGCTGATGATGCGCACGCCGTCGAAGGGCTTTGCCCTGTACCGCTGGTTCAACGCCCAGTTCGAGCGCATGCGCGATGCCTATTCCACCGTACTGTCCGCGGTGCTCGGGAAGCGGCGCGCCTTCAGCGCCGTGTTCTTCGCCTTCTGCGCCCTCTCCTGCCTGCTCTACCCGGTGCTCGGCCGCGACTTCTTCCCGAGCGTCGATGCCGGCCAGATCCGCCTGCACTTCCGCGCCGCCACCGGCACGCGCATCGAGGAGACCGCGCGCATCGCCGACCGCGTCGAGGGCGTGATCCGCGAGCTGATCCCCGATACCGAGCTCGGCACCATCCTCGACAACCTCGGCGTGCCGAACTCGAGCATCAACCTCTCCTACAGCAACGCCGGCACCATCGGCACGCTCGACGGCGAGATCCTGATGTCGCTCAAGAAGGGCCACCGCCCGACCGAGGAGCTGGTGACGCTGCTGCGCGCCGAGCTGCCCCGGCGCTTCCCCGGCGTCGAGTTCTTCTTCCACCCGGCCGACATCGTCACGCAGATTCTCAACTTCGGCCTGCCAGCGGCGATCGACGTGCAGTTCAGCGGGCCGAACCTGGCCGCCAACTACGCGCTCGCCGCCGAGCTGACCAAGAAGATCCAGAAGATCCCCGGCGCGGTCGACGCGCACGTGCACCAGCGCATGGACGGCCCGGCGATCGACCTGCAGATGGACCGCACGCGCCTGCAGCAGATGGGCCTGTCGGCGTTCAACGTCGGGCAGAACGTGCTGCTGTCGCTCTCCGGCAGCTCGCAGACCGCGCCCGCCTTCTGGCTCAACCCGCAGAACGGCGTGGTCTACAACATCGCGGTGCAGGCGCCGCAGCACAGCCTGGATTCGCTCGACTCGCTGCTCAACATGCCGGTGGCGGCCACCGGCATCGGCTCGGCCAACACGCCGACGCAGCTGCTCGGCAACCTGGTCGAGGCGCGCAGCGGCAAGCAGCTGCCGGTCGTCTCGCGCTACAACATCACGCCGGCGGTCGACATCTTCGTCAGCGTGCAGGGCACCGACCTCGCCTCGGTGGCGAAGGAGGTGAAGAAGCTGGTCGACGAGGTGAAGCCGAAGCTGCCGCGCGGCAGCCAGCTGGTGATCCGCGGCCAGGTCGAGACCATGCAGAACTCGTTCGTCGGCCTGGGCCTGGGCCTGCTGATGGCGATCGTGCTCGTCTACCTGCTGATCGTGGTGAACTTCCAGTCCTGGATCGATTCGGCCATCGTCATCAGCGCGCTGCCCGCCGCGCTCGGCGGCATCGCCTGGATGCTGTTCATCACGGGAACCACGCTCTCGGTGCCGGCGCTTACCGGAGCGATCATGACCATGGGCGTGGCGACCGCCAACTCGATCCTGCTCATCTCGTTCGCGCGCCAGCAGCGCGACGAGGGCGTCGAGCCGCTCGCCGCCGCGCTCGCCGCCGGCGCGACGCGCATCCGGCCGGTGCTGATGACCGCGCTGGCGATGGTCATCGGCATGATCCCGATGGCGCTCGGCCTGGGCGAAGGCGGCGAGCAGAACGCGCCGCTCGGCCGCGCCGTGATCGGCGGCCTGGTGTTCGCCACCGTGTCCACGCTTCTCTTCGTCCCGGCGGTCTACGCCGCCGTCCATCTGTGGCTGTTGAAACGGAAATCGCAATGGCAGACAACGCAAGAACCCTCCGCCGCGCCAAGATCCTGACCGTCGCGGCCCTGGCGCTGCTCGTCCTCCTGGGCGGACGGACGGTGTTCAGCCGCATCTCGAACGCCAAGACGCTCGAGTCCGGCGTCGCCGAGCGCAACAAGGTCTATGTGCGCGTCGCCACGCCGAACACTGACGGCGCCGGCCTCAACCTGGCGCTGCCCGGCACCCTGCAGGGCTTCGTGCAGGCGCCGATCGCGGCGCGCGCCAGCGGCTACCTGAAGCGCTGGCACAAGGACATCGGCACGCGCGTCGAGCAGGGCGATCTGCTGGCCGAGATCGAGACGCCCGAGATCGACCAGCAGCTGTCGCAGGCCGCGGCCGCGCGCAACCAGGCAGCCTCGAGCCTCGACCTTGCGCGCAGCACGCTCGAGCGCTGGGAGGCGCTGAAGAAGAAGGACGTCGTCTCGCAGCAGGAGCTCGACGAGAGGAGGAGCGCCGAGCAGCAGGCGCGCGCCAGCCTCGCCGCCGCCCAAGCCAACGTCGAGCGGCTGAAGCAGACGGAGAACTTCAAGCGCGTGCTGGCGCCGTTCGCCGGCGTGATCACCAAGCGCAACGTCGACACCGGCGACCTGATCGACGCCGGCGGCGGCGCCGGGCGCGCCCTGTTCGTGCTGGCGCAGACCGACCCGCTGCGCGTCTACGTCAACGTGCCGCAGTCCTACGCCCAGCTGATCAAGGTCGGCCAGCAGGTGGTGGTGACGCAGACCGAACTGCGCGGCTCGGGCTTCAAGGGCGAGATCTCGCGCACCGCGGCCTCGATCGACGCCGCTACGCGCACCATGCAGGTGGAGATCACGCTGCCCAACAAGGACGGCGTCCTGCTGCCCGGCGCCTTCGTGCAGGTCGCGCTGCCGCTGCAGCCGAGCGGCGTGACCACCATTCCGACCAACGCGCTGCTGATCCGCGCCGAGGGCCCGCGCGTGGCGGCGGTCGGCGCCGACAGCACGGTGCACCTGCGCGCCGTGCGCGTCGGCCGCAACTACGGCGAGGCGATCGAGGTGCTCGACGGCGTGAGCGCCGCGGACCGGCTGGTCCTCAACCCGCCCGACTCTCTCAACGACGGCGACCAGGTCTCCGTCATCGCCGATGCGCCGAAGAAGGACACGAAGAAGTGAGATTTGCCGTCTTGCTGCTGGCGCCGCTCGCCGCCGCTTGCGGCGGCGTCCCCAAGTACGACCCGCCGAAGCCCGACATGCCGGTGGCGTGGAAGGTGGAGGCGCCGTTCCGCGAGGGCTCGCCGAACGACGCCGCGCCCAAGGGCCGCTGGTGGGCACGCTTCAACGATCCGGTTCTGAACGACCTGATGGACAAGGCGCTGGCCGGCAATCCCACGCTCGCGGCCGCCTACCAGCGCCTCGCGCAGGCGCGCGCCACGCTCGCTTCCGTCGGCGCAGCGCAATACCCCCAGGTCGCCGCAGCCGTGCGCGCGCAACGCTTCCGCATCACCCAGAACCGGCCGCTCACCAACAACGCCGCGCCCAACTTCTCGACCACGCAGAACGACTTCGGCCTCGGCCTGACGGCGAGCTACGAGCTCGACTTCGCCGGCCGCCTCTCGTCGCTGGTGTCCGGTGCGCAGGCTTCCTACGAGCAGTCCGCCGCCGACCTGGAGAACGTCGGGCTGCTCCTCACCGCCGATCTCGCCACCGCCTACTTCAACCTGCGCCAGACCGACATCGAGCTCGACGTGCTGGCGAAGGCGATCGACCTGCAGCAGCGCTCGCTCGGCATCGCGCGCACCCGCCACGACCTCGGCGCCGGCTCCGGCCTCGACGTCGCGCAGCAGCAGGCGCTGATCGACAACACACTCACGCAGGTCGACATCCTGAAGCGGCAGCGCGCGCAGTTCCAGCACGCCCTCGCGAGCCTGACCGGCACGCCGGCGCCGCTCTTCGCGATCGCGCCCGACGTGCGCGAACTGACCGCGCCCGCGGTGCCGATCGGCGTGCCCTCCGACATCCTCGAGCGCCGGCCCGACGTCGCCGCCGCCGAGCGGGCGATGGCGGCTGCCAACGCGCAGCTCGGCGTCGCGAACGCCGCCTTCTATCCCAGCATCGTTCTCGGCGCCACGCTCGGGCAGCAGAGCCGCAATATCGACACGCTGTTCGAGCGGCCGAGCCTGGTGTGGTCGCTCGGCGTGAACCTGCTGCAGCCGCTCATCGACGGCGGCCGCATCCGGGCGAACTTCGACTTCACGAAGGCGGGCTACGAGATCACGGCGGCCAATTACCGGCGCGTGGTGCTGAACGCGATGCAGGAAGCGGAGGACGGCATCATCGGCCTCGCCGCGCTCGAGCGCGCCTCCGACCAGTCGCGCATCTCGGTCGCCAGCCAGCAGAAGGTGCTCGACCTCGTCAACACGCGCTACGAGGGCGGCGTGGCGAGCCCGCTGGAAGTCATCGTTGCGCAGCAGGCCCTGCTCAATAACCAGCGACTCGCCGCGCAGCTCGTCGGCCAGCGCCTGCTCACCACCGTGTTCCTGGTCAAGGCCCTCGGCGGCGACTGGGAAGGACCGCAGGCGCTGTCGTCGCGCGACACGATGCAAAGGTGACTTCCTGGAACGCGCCGGCCAAGTTCTTCCACTGGCTCGTCGCCGTGCTGGTCCTTGCCCAGATCGCGCTCGGCCTTGCTGCCATCGGCTGGTCGCTCTCGCCGACCAAGCTCAACCTCTACGTCTGGCACAAGTCGCTCGGCTTGCTGATCCTGGCAGTGATGGCGCTTCGGCTGCTGTGGCGGCTCACCCACCCGGGTCCCGGCCTGCCGGAAGGCACGCCGGCGTGGGAAAACAGCGCGGCGCGAGCGAGCCATTTCCTGCTCTACGCCCTGCTGATCGCGCTGCCGCTGAGCGGCTGGGTCATCGCCTCGGCCTCCGGCATCCCTTTCCGCATCTTCTGGCAGGTCCCGCTGCCGGAGATCGTCACGGCCGACAAGGCGACGGCGGACGTGGCGGCGCGCGTCCATTTCTGGCTGCTGGTCGCCTTCGTCCCCTTGCTGGTGCTGCATGCCGGGGCGGCGCTGAGGCACCACTACATCAAGCGCAACGACGTGCTCCGGCGCATGCTGCCTTTCGCCTGAAGATGATGACCCGCGCCCTCCTTGTCTTGCTGCTGATCGTCACGCTGCCCGCGCGCGCCGCCGACTGGCGCATGGACGCCGCCGCCAGCCGGCTCGATTTCGCCGCGACCTTCGAGAAGACGCCCGCGCCCGGCGTGTTCAAGCAATTCGACGCCCGCCTCGCCTTCGACGGCGACACGCCTGCCGGCGGCAAGCTGGTCGTGACCATCCGCACGGCGAGCGCCGACATGGGAAGCGCCGACATCAACAAGGCGATCGCCGGGCCGGAATGGTTCGACTTCGCCCGCCATCCGCAGGCGACGTTCCAGTCCAGCGAGGTCCGCCGCGAGGGCGAGCGCTACCTCGCCCGCGGCACGCTCACACTGAAGGGCGTGACACGGCCGGTCGACGTGCCGTTTAGCTGGAACGCTGCCGGAGACGCCGCGACCATGGAAGGCGAGTTCACCGTGCAGCGCGGCTCCTTCAACATCGGCACCGGCGAGTGGCTGGCGACGAGCGTCATCGGCCCCGACGTGAAGGTGAAGTTCCGCGTGCGCCTGCGCAGCGGCGGCTGACGTGCGCGCCGATCGCCGCGCCCTCGTCGCCTGCGCCATCGCGCTGGCCGCCCTGCTCGCCGGCTGCATGCCCAAGCCGCGGCCGGCCATGCCGGATGCGCCGCCTGAATTTCCCCGCGCCTACTATGAGGAAGCCGCCTCGAAAGGCCTGTCGGTCCACCGGATCGACCCGCAGCAGTCGCTCGTCGTCATCGAGGTGCGCCGCGGCGGCTCGCTGGCGCGCCTGGGCCACGATCACATCGTCTCCGCTCGCAACGTGCAGGGCTACGTCGCCCCCGACGCGGGGCGCGCCGACCTCTACATCGCGCTCGAAGAGCTGGTCGTGGACGAGCCGGCGCTGCGCAAGGCCGCGGGCTTCGACACGCAGCCCACCGCCGCCGACATCGCCAGCACGCGCGCCAACATGCTGGAAAAGGTGCTCGAGGCGGACAAGTTTCCCCGGGCGCTGATCGGCATCGAGCGCAAGGGCGCCGACCGCGTCACCGCGACCGTGACGCTGCACGGTGTTACCCGCGCCCTCGATGTTCCGGCAAGAATCGCAGCGGACAAGGACCGGACGAGCGTCAGCGGCACGCTGGAGCTCAACCAGACCGACTTCGGCATCACGCCCTTCTCCATCCTCGGCGGGGCAATCCAGGTGCAGGACCGGCTGGTGCTCGCGTTCACGATCCACGCGGCAGGGAAGCCAGAATGAACGGCTAGGCCGTGCTACCGGGATAGCTGGTGAGGCCTTCCATGAACTCGTCGCGCTGGATTAGCAGCGTGTCTTTGCAACATTCAATTTCTTGCTGGGCGCGAACGAGGTAGAGCGCCTTGCTCTTTAGATCGAGGCGGGAGAACAGGTCTCGCGAGAGAAAGCGGAATGATTCTTCACCGGACACCCGCGCAGTCTAATGTGTCTGATACCGGACATATATAGCGGGAAGAGCGACAGCCACCGCGCGCTCAAGCCTTGCCGGCTGGCGCCACTATCAGAAGCTCGCGCGACTTGCTGATTTCCTCAGGGGTTGCGGCCAGCACCACGTCGACGGCGCGAAGAAATATATCGCCCGGCGTTTCTTCGAGTCCAGCGAGCCAGTTTGCGAGCAGCGGAAACGGCACGTTGAGGCGGGCCGCCAGGGCGCGTTCGCTACCAGCGATGCTGGCGGCGTAGGTCAGGGTGATGCGATAGGTTTCCTTGAGATCCACGCGGCAAATGATGCCGCCGCGTCGGACAATTTCAAGTCCGGTATTCCCCGACTGGGCCTACGCGGCTACACCATTACGCAGTTGTTCGCAGGCGACAGCCCTGCCGGGCTACCTGCGCACCCACCTCCCTCACCGCTGCGGCGGCATCCTAGTGGCCCGCTCTGCGCTACAGGAGTCGCCGATGAACTCTGGGTCCACCCTTAAAGCGAAGGCCACCGAGGTGCTCGGCATCGTGCTGGTCCTGACCGGCTTCATCCCCGTCGTGCTCTTCGCTCTCGGTTCGCTCATTCCCGCCGCCGAGGCGTCGGCGATGCTCGGACTCCTCCCCACGCTCCCCTCCGGCTGGCTGAGCACGGCCGAGACCTGGCTGCGCGCGCACAAGATCCTGTGGGCGCCGCAAGCCGGACTCGTGTTCGCAATACCCGGCGTCCTCGTCATGGTGCTCGGCGCTGCGATCGCGAAACGCCAGGTACCGGTGCGGGATGCGATCCATGCCAGACACGAAGACGCGCGTCGTCGCGTCCGACTGTACCGCGGCGAAACGGAAAGGCTCGAACCGACCTTGGGACCCTCTATCAGCACCGACTAGAATGGGCACGGATCCTGAGGAGGAACGCCGTGCTCCAACGCATTCTCGCCATTGCCGGACTGGTCGTCGCGTCGATCGCCGCTGCGTTCGCGCAGAGCTACCCCAGTAAACCGATCCGCATCATCATCGCGCAGGCGCCCGGCAGCGCGACCGACGTCATCAGCCGCGTCGTCGGCAACCGCCTCCAGGAAGCGCTCGGCCAAGCGATCGTCGTCGAGGCGCGGCCCGGCGCGGGCGGAGCGGTGGGAACGGAAGCAGCGGCGCGCTCGGCGCCGGACGGCTACACGCTGTTCATGGCGAACAACTCCACGCACGGCTCGAACCCGGCGCTCTACCCGAAGCTTCCGTACGACGCGGTCAACGACTTCGCGCCGATCACGCTCGTCGCGGCTGTGCCCTATGTGCTGGTGGTCGATCCGT
>JAXDQC010000010.1:0-12042 GCA_034668045.1 Betaproteobacteria bacterium
GGCGCGGATTGAGCGCGAGGATCAGTCGCTGCGCGGCGCGCAGCGCGTCGTCGTCGGCGCCGGTGGCGGCTTTCAGGCGCGTGTAGTCGCGGCTCGCCAGCAGCTCGAGGTGCTTTTCCGCGATCACCATCGCCAGGTCGCGCACGGCATCTTTTTCGAGATTCTTGATTTGCAGGCACAAGCACTCGCCGGGCGAGCGCGCGCCGATGCCCGCGGGCTCGAGGTTCTGAAGCTGGCGCAGCGCGGTCGACAGCTCGCCAAGGAGAGGTTCACCCTCCGCCTCCGCCTCCGCCTCCGCCTCGGGCAGCAGCATGGCGACGATCTCCTCGAGCGGCTGGGTGAGATAGCCGTCCTCGTCGAGCGCGTCGATCAGCAGGCCGACGAGCGCGCGGTCGCGCTCGCCGAGCTTGGTGAGCGTCAGCTGCGAGCGCAGGTGGTCGCGCAGGGTCGGCGTGTCGGGCGCGGCGAAGGCGCGGTCGTTGTCCTCGTCGTCGCCGCCGCCGCTGCGCCAGTTCGACGCCAGGTCGGTCGACCAGTCGGCATCGGAGGAGGAGGGGTCGGACGAAGAGGTGTCGGAGGAGGAAGCAGGCTGCTCCGCCGGCTGCTCGCTGGCCGCCGAGGTCGTGCTCGACGACGCATGGGCCGCGGCGTCGCCCTCGTGATCCTCCCGCTCGAGGGCGGGATTCTCCATCAGCAGGCGCTCGATCTCCTGATTGAGCTCGACGGTCGAGAGCTGCAGCAGCCGGATCGACTGCTGCAACTGCGGCGTCAGCGTGAGGTGCTGGGAGAGGCGGAATTGAAGCGAGGGCTTCATTTCAAACCACTGGGTTCAGACTACAGCGACTACATTCGGAAATTCTCGCCCAGATAGACTCGGCGAACACTGTCATTATAGACAATCTCTTCGGGATGGCCCGACGCTAGCACGGTGCCTTCGTTGATGATGTAGGCGCGGTCGCAGATGCCCAGGGTCTCTCGGACGTTGTGGTCCGTTATGAGCACGCCGATGCCGCGTTCCTTCAGGAACCTAATGATCCGCTGGATGTCGAGCACCGCGATCGGGTCGACGCCGGCGAACGGCTCATCGAGCAGGATGAAGGTCGGGCGCGTGCCGAGCGCGCGCGCGATCTCGAGGCGCCGCCGCTCGCCGCCCGACAACGACAGCGCCGTGTGCTTGCGCAGGTGGGCGATGTTCAGGTCCTTCAGGAGCTCCGTCAGCCGCGCCTCGATCTGCTCCGGCGCGAGTCCCTGCAGCTCGAGGATCGCCTGCACGTTCTCCTCCACCGTCAGGCGGCGAAAGACCGAGTTCTCCTGCGGCAGGTAGGAGATACCCAGGCGCGCGCGGCGGTGGATCGGCAGGTGGGTGAGGTCGGTCTGATCCAGGCGGATGCTGCCCGCGTCGGCCGGGACCAGGCCGACGATCATGTAGAAGCACGTCGTCTTGCCGGCGCCGTTGGGACCGAGCAGCCCGACGACCTCGCCGCTCGACACTTCGAGCGAGACGTCGCTCACCACCGTGCGCGACTTGTAGCGCTTGCGCAGCTTCTGCGAGGCGAGCTGGCTCACCGCGCTATTTGGTCGCCGGCTCGGGCGGCCGGGGCTTTGGCTGGATCACGGCCTTGACGCGGCCGCCGGCCGTGCTTCCCTCTTTGTTCGGCGTCGCCTCCTTGCCGGTGCTGACGGAGAAGTAGTCCGAGCGCTGATCGAGCAGGATGTAGTTGCCCGCCACCTCGTCGCCGCCGCGCTTGACGCGCGCGTTGTCGTAGAGCTCGATCCTGCCGGTGCGATCGTCCATCTCCATGCGCAGCGCCTCGCCCTCCAGCCAAGTGCCCTCGGTCTCGGGCGGCTTCGCATCCTGCCGCTGGCGAAAGCGCGCCGGCTTGCCGGTGGCGGTGGCGAACTGGAAGCCCTCGGCGTCCTGGCGCATGACGACGCGGTCGGCGACGAGACGGATGGTGCCGCGCGTCAGCACCACGCTGCCCTCGAAGATCGTCATGCGCCGCGCATCGTCGGCGCTCATCCGGTTGGCCTCGATCTGCGTCGGCATGTCGCGGTCGGCCTTCTCGGCGAGCGCGGCGGCGGAGGCGGCGGCGAGGAGAGCGGCGCCGCAGGCGAGGGCGGTCGCGCGCCTCATTTCTTCTCGGACTCGAAGCGCGCCTGCACGTCGTTCTGCAGCACGAACTCGCGCGATTCGTTGTTGTATTCCATGCCGCGTCCGGACAGCGAGCGGCGCCCCTCGACGATCATCACCTCGCGGTCGGTGCGCACGATCGAGCGGTCGCGCAGCAAGTGCAGGAAGCTGGTGGTCATGCGCGTGCCCGGATGCTGCGCGTCGGCCTCGCGCTCCAGCAGCACGTTGTCGTAGAGGAAGATCTCGTCGCCCTCGCGCTGCAGCACGCCGCGCTCGGCGCTCACCGTGAAGCGCGGCTCGGCGGGACGCGCCTGCACCACGCGCGGCTCGATCAGCTCGGTGGAATCGTCATCCGGGAAGTGCAGCATCTTCGCCGCGGTGATGCGCGTCTCGGCGCCGCCCAGGCGGTTGAAGGTGGTGCTGGTGAAGTTGTGCACCAGGTAGTCGGGATCGTGCCGGCGCAGCGAGGGATGCGAGGGCTCGTCGCGCACCGCGCGGTCGAGCCAGAAGGTGAGCAGCGCCAGGGCGAGCATCAACCCGAGCGGGAAAAGGCGGGTGGTCGAGAACTTCATGCGAAGTATTCCTGCAGCCGCCGCTCCAGCGTGCCCTGCGCCTGCATGATGAATTCGCACAGCTCGCGTACGGCGCCGCCGCCCGCGGGGGCAGAGCAGACGTAGTGCGCGCACTGGCGCACCGGCTCGGGCGCCTCGCGCGGCGCGCAGGCGAAGCCGCAGCGGCGCAGCACCGGCACGTCGACCAGGTCGTCGCCCATGTAGCCCGCGGCCGAAGCGTCGAGACGCAGCTTCTTCACCATCCTGGCGAACTCGTCGCGCTTCGCCTCGATGCCCTGGCGAACGATGTCGATGCCGAGCTCGCGGGCACGCTTCGCCACCGCGGATGACTTACGGCCTGAAAGAATCGCGCAGCGGATACCGCTGTCGGCAAGCATCTTCACGCCGTGGCCGTCAAGGGAATGGAAGGACTTGATCTCGCGGCCATCGGCGCCGTACCAGAGGCGGCCGTCGGTGAGCACGCCGTCGACGTCGAAGATCATCAGCTTGATTCGCCGCGCCCGGTCGAGCGCGTCGGGAGCGGAGTATTGCATGCGGCGCTAGATGACTTTGGCGCGGAAAAGGTCGTGCATATTGAGCGCGCCGACCAGCGCGCCCTGCTCATCGACGACGAGCAGCTGGTTGATCTTGGTTTCTTCCATCACGTGTACCGCCTCGGCGGCGAGCATGCCGCGGCGCACCGTCTTCGGCCGGGCGGTCATCACCTCGTCGACCGGCCGCTCGAGCTCGTTGCTCTTCTCCAGGGTGCGGCGCAGGTCGCCGTCGGTGAACACGCCCTTGATGCGGCCCGCGGCGTCGACCACCGCGGTCATGCCGATGCGGCCGCGCGTCATTTCCACCAGTGCCTCGCGGATGCTGGCGCCGCTGCGCACCTGCGGCACCTGCGCGCCCGAGCGCATCACCTCCTCGACGTGCAGCAGCGCCTGGCTGGCTGCCGCCTGGTGCGGCAGCGCGCCGCGCGGGTGGGTGCGCGCGAAGTCGGCGGCGGTGAAGCCGTGCGCGTCGAGCAGCGCCACCGCGAGCGCGTCGCCGAGCGCGAGAGCGGCGGTCGTGCTCGCGGTCGGCGCGAGATTGAGCGGGCAGGCTTCCTGCGCCACGCTGGCGTCGAGGTGCACGTCGGCCTCGCGCGCGAGCGGCGAGCCGGCGTTGCCGGTGATGGCGATCAGCTTGGCGCCGCGGCGCTTCACCTGCGGCACGATCTCGAGCAGCTCGTTGCTCGCGCCCGAGTAGGACAGGGCGATGAACACGTCGCCGCTTTCGATCATTCCCAGGTCGCCGTGGCTTGCCTCGGCGGCGTGGACGAAATACGCAGGCGTGCCGGTGCTGGAGAGCGTCGAGGCGATCTTGCGCGCGATGTGCCCGGACTTGCCGATGCCGCTGACGACGACGCGGCCCTTGCGGCCGCGCACCAGCTCGACGGCGGCGAGGAAGCGCTCGTCGAGGCGCAGCGCGAGCGCGCGCAGCGCGTCGGCCTCGACTTGGAGCACGTTGCGCGCGAGGTCGAGCGTATTGCTTTTGGTGCTGCGAGCGGCGACCTTTATCATTCGCTCGGAGTATAGCCCAATGACCAGCGCCGTCTCCCTGCAATCCGTGCTCGTGCTGCTCGCCAGCGCGGTGCTCGCCGTCGCGCTCTGCCGCAGCCTGCGCCTGCCGCCGATCGTCGGCTATCTCGCCGCCGGCGTCGCGCTCGGGCCGCACGCGGCGGGGCTGCTTTCCAATCGCGACGAGCTGCGCCACCTCGCCGATTTCGGCGTCGTCTTCCTCATGTTCTCGATCGGTCTCGAGTTCAGCCTCTCGCGCCTGGTGGCGATGCGGCGCATCGTCTTCGGCTTCGGCGTCGCGCAGGTGGCGCTGACGCTCGTGCTCGCGATCGGCGGCACGCTCGCCGCCGGCTACGCCTGGCAGACCGGCCTCGCCCTCGGCGCCATCGCCGCGATGTCGTCGACGGCGATCGTCTCCAAGCTGCTCGCCGAGCGCGGCGAGCTCGACAGCGCGCACGGCCGCGAGGTGATCGGCGTGCTGCTGTTCCAGGATCTCGCCGTCGTGCCCTTCCTCGTCCTGCTGCCGGCGCTCGACAAGCCCGGCGACGCGCTCGGCGTCGCCGTCGCGATCGCCCTCGCGAAGGCGGCCATCGCGCTCGCGATCGTCGTGCTCGCCGGGCCGCGGCTGATGCGCGCCTGGCTGGGTGCGGTGGCGCGCCGGCGCTCGAACGAGCTGTTCGTGCTCAACGTGCTGCTGATCACGCTGCTGCTCGCCTTCCTCACCGGACTCGCCGGGCTGTCGATGGTGCTGGGCGCTTTCCTCGCCGGCATGCTGATCTCCGAGACCGAATACCGCTTCCAGGTCGAGGAGGACATCAAGCCGTTCCGCGACGTGCTGCTGGGGCTTTTCTTCATCACCATCGGCGCGATGCTCGACTGGCGCCTGATCGGCAGTGCGCCGGGGCTGGTGATCATTTTCATCGCCCTGCTGGTGGGCGCGAAGTTCGCGCTCATCGCCGTGCTTTCGCGCCTGTTCGGCGCCACGCCGGGGACGGCTTTGCGCGTCGCGCTCGCGCTCGCGCAGGCGGGCGAGTTCGGCTTCGTGCTGCTGCCCCTCGCCGGCGGCACCGTTCCCGAGGCGATCCTGCAGCCGCTGCTGGCGGCAATGGTGATCTCGATGATCGCCACGCCGTTCTTCATCGCCGCGAGCAACCGCATCGTAATGCGCTTCTCGCGCTCGGAGTGGATGGAGCGCTCGCTCGAGCTGCATCGCATCGCCACGCAATCGATCGAGACCGAGCGCCACGTCATCGTCCTGGGCTACGGGCGCAACGGCCAGCGGCTTGCGCGCCTCCTGCAGGCGGAGCAGGTGCCCTACGTGGCGCTCGATCTGGATCCGGAGCGCGTGCGCGAGGCGGCGGCGGCGGGTGACCGGGTGGTCTTCGCCGACAGCGTGCGTCGCGACGCGCTGGTCGCCGCCGGCATCTCGCGTGCCGCGGCGGTGGTGGTGACGTTCGCCGATACCGCGGCGGCGGTGCGCGTGCTCTCGCACATCCACGCCCTCAATCCCTCGGTGCCCGTGATCGTGCGCGCGCGCGACGAATCCGACATCGAGCCCCTGACCGCGGCGGGAGCGACGGAGGTAGTGCCCGAGGCGTTCGAATCGGGGGTCATGCTCGCCTCGCACACGCTGGTCGTGGTCGGTGTGCCGCTCAGCCGCGTGATGCGGCGGGTGAGCCAGGTGCGCGACGAGCGCTACCGGCTGCTGCGCGGTCTGTTCCACGCGCCCGGCGAGCGCGAGGACGACGAGGGCGCCGCCCGACTGCACGCGGTGACCCTGGACGACGGCACGCATGCGACCGGCAAGACGTTGGCCGATCTCGATCTCGAGGCGCTCGGCGTGGAGATCCGCGGCGTGCGTCGCCGCGGTGCGCGCGCCAATCTCGGCGCTGCCGAAGCCGGGCTGCTGCGGGCGGGTGACGTGGTCGTGATGCTCGGCAGCGCTGCGCACGTCGCGGCGGCCGAGAACCGGCTGCTCCGCGGCTAGGCCAAAAAAAAGCCGGCTTGCGCCGGCTTGGATTCGAAAGTGTCTGCCTTACAGCGAGCGGCAGAGCGTGTAGACGTTGGTGCCGGTTTCCGCGTACGCGGTCGTGGGTGCGGCCGTCGGGACATCAGGGTTGGGTCCGCTCTGAGCGAAGCCGCGCACCGTGCCCTTATCGGGGACGCCGTCATCCATCTGCGTGTCGGCCGCGATGGCGACCTTGTCCGGCAGGTTCGCCGAGCAGATGATGATGCCCGCGAAGCCGCCGAGCGCGGCGACCGGCGGCGTGGACGCATCGCCCGTTTGCACGCCGATCTGACCCGACAAGGCATTGAACGGCTGGTTGTCGCCCACGCCGGAGACGAAGCCGGCGCGGCGCAGGTGATCCCACCACAGACGCGACTCGTCGGTAGCCGTCGCGCTGTTGTATTTGCCGGCGATGACGCCGTTACCGCTGCCCGCAGTAGCGCCGGTCCAGCGGCCGGTGGTCGTGCCGCAGGTGCCTGCGACAACGACGCCGCCCGCGCATGGATCATCGCCCGGGATTTTCTTATAGCGGTCGACGTAGCCGTGGTACGCGGCCGAAATGCCGGAGTAATCGGCGATCACGTTCTTGATCTTGGCTTGCGTGATCATCTCCTGGCCTTTCAGGATGCCGCCGAGCAGCAGGCCGATGATGACCAGCACGATCGCGATTTCCACCAGCGTGAAGCCTTGGGTTTTCTGTACTTTCATGGTTCCCTCTCCCTCTAATTCTGGGTAACGCCCCGTAGTTGCAAAGCCTGTGCCAGCCAAGGGTCTTTTATAAACAAGCACATAGAATACACAATTCAGGCGAAGGCGTCGAATTGCTGACAGGTTCGTCCGTCCGCTGACACTATTTGAATCCTTGCTGGCGCGAGCGCTGCTCTAGCTCCTCGAGCTTGCGCCTGAGGAAGCGCTCCTCGTCCGCATCGCGAATCGTGCCGCTGGCAAGCAGCCCGCCGAGCACGATGCGCGCCGCTTCGAGCTCATTCATGTCCTCCAGGATGAACACCTCCATCTGCTTCGCCCAGAGGGGCACATCGGCGGCAGTGGTGTGGCGCTGGAGATCGGCGGCGTAGCGGCGCGCGAGGGGCAGGTCGCGCAAGCGGTGCTTGGCGAGCAATGCGGCGTGCGCGAGCGACGACCAGCGCCGGTCCGGGTCGAGCAGGTACTGCTCGTGGATGAAGTCCAGCATCAGGCGCGCACGCGCCGGGTCGGGAACCTCGGCGTAGACGCGGGCGGCGACGAAGAGCGGGTATTGGCTGCGCGGATCCAGGTCGAGAATGTCGCGCAGCCAGCCGATGAGGCGCAGGTAGTCGCGCGGGGGGTCGAAGGCCTGCACGTAGAGCATGGCGACCCGAGCGAGGGTTGCGGACTCGCCGAAGCTCGCCAGGCGCAGCGCCTGGGGCGAGGGCGGCGGCGGCAGCTCGACCACGGCGGCGGCGCTGCTGCCACTGCCGGTCCGCATTGCGAGCTGGGCGGCGAGGGCGGCGGCGAGCACGAGCCAAAGCCAGCCCGGCAGGCGGCCGAGCGGCCGGGCGTCGCGGCTCAGTTGTTCCTCCGGTAGAAGTCGAACAGGCCGGCCGCCGCGAGGAGCGCGATGTAAATCGCCACGGCGCCCATGGCGGATGCGAACGCGGCCCCGCCCGGCGGCGCGCCATAGAGCAGCCATTCGCTGCGCGTCACGGCGTCGAGCCGCGGCAGCAGCAGCGCCACCGCGTCGACGCAGAAGCGGGCCGCCTGCTGAGGGAGGGAGGCATCGACCAGCGGCCCGGCGGCGATCGCCTGGATCGCCGCCATCGAGCGCGCGAGCAGGTAGAGGCCGGCGGTGGCGGCGATCGCCGGCACAGGTTGTGCGAGCGTCATGGAGAAGAAAAGCGCCGCGGCCGCGACCAGCGCTCCCTCGAGGGCGAGTGAGAGGCCCCACAGCGCGACCGCCCCGGGGGCTGCCCAGGCGAGCAGGGGCAGTGCGAAGACAAAGGCGAGCGCCGCCGCCATGGCGCTATAGCCGAGGAAGCGGCCGAGATAGTGGCTCGCGCGCGCGAGCGGCAGGGAAAGCATGAGCTCGAGCCCCTTGTCGTTCACCTCGCGCATCACGCTGGCGGTCACCTGCACGGCGACCAGGAACACGGCGCAGGCGCGTAGCACCGCCGCGATCACGGCGAGCTGCAGCGAGCGCGCTTCCGTCAACGCCACTTGGGAGAGGAAGGCGGCGAGCACGAGCGCGAGCGCGAGGGCGGCCGCCGTGAGCCACGGTAGCCCGCCGCGGCGGGCCTCGATGAGCACAAGACGGGCGAGAATGGCGGTGGGCATGTCTTCGTTTGTAGACTAGTCGCCGGGACCACCTCATGCAACCAGCAACGCTCAGCGAGCCGTTCTCCTTTCGCATCGCCAACGCGGTTTGGGCGTTCAGCCAGCGCTACTGGAAGTTGATCGTGGTTGCCATGCTGGCGCTGCTGCACATTGCGGTGTTCCGCGGCGTCAGCGACCCCTGGGCGCGCGCGCTACTGCTTGCGCACCTCGGCCTGCTCCTCCTCTGGCAGCCGTTCCTGCGGGCCGAGCAGCGCGTTTCGCCGGGCCACGGGCTGATCTTGTCGATTGTCGCGCTGGTGCTGCTGCTGCGCCTCGACTGGTGGCTGCTCGCCTTCTGGGTGATCGTGCTCGCCGGACTGGTCGGCGGCAAGGTGTACCAGCAGCACGCGCGCTGGCAGCGCCGCGCCTACCTCGTCGTGCTGGCCTACCTGCTCGCGCTGCTGGCGATAGCGATCCTTCCCGAGATCGCGCCGCGGCGCGAGATCGCGCCCGAGATCCGCACCGCGGCCGAGTACGCGCTGCCGCTCGCCTTCGTGCTGATCGCGCTTTTCCCCGCCGAGGCCGAGAGCGGTGAGGCGGCGCAGGTGATCGACTTCTTCTACAGCGTCTTCCTGATGCTGGTGCTGGTGGTCGTGGTGCTGGGCAGCTTCACGTTCATGACGCTCACCCGCTCGGGCTACCTGCAATCGCTGACGGCCACCATCTTCCTTACCGCCGGCGCCATGCTGCTCATCGCCCTCGCCTGGAGCCCGCGCGGCGGCGGCGGTCTCGGCGTGTTCTTCGCGCGCTACCTCCTGTCCATCGGCGTGCCGGTCGAGCGCTGGCTGCACGTCCTCACGGGCCTGCTGCAGACCGAGACACGGCCCGAGCGCTTCCTCGACGAGGCGATCAGCGCCCTGCAGCGCCTGCCTCCCGTCGCCGGCGTCGCCTGGCGCGCGGGCGAGGAGCAGGGCGAGCGCGGCGAGCGGACGCCCAACGCGGTCGAGTCCGCCAACGACGAGATCTCGCTCACCGTCTATTCGCGCTTCCGCCTCGGCCCGGCGCTGCGATGGCACCTGCATTTGCTGGGAGAGCTGCTGGCCGAGTTCTATGTCGCCAAGCTGCGCGAGGCCCAGCTGCGCCAGTCGAGCTACCTGCAGGCTGTGCACGAGACTGGCGCGCGCACCACCCACGACATCAAGAACCTGCTGCAGTCGCTCAACGTCCTTTGCTCGGTGGCGGCGCGCGACGACTACCGCGACTGGGCGCAGCTGCAGGGGTTGGTGCGGCGCCAGCTGCCGATGGTGGCGCAGCGGCTTGCCGAGACGCTCGAGCGCCTGCAACGCCCGCAAGCAGAGGCCGAGGTTTATGTGCCCGCGAACGCCTGGTGGGACGCGCTGGCGCGCCAGTATCGCGGCGAGGGCGTCGACTTTCAGGGTGCGGAGCCGCCCGCCGCGGTGCGACTGCCGCGCTCGCTGTTCGACAGCGTCGCCGACAACCTGATCGGCAACGCGCTCATGAAGCGATCGAGCGAGCGCGAGATGCGCGTGCAGGTCGCCCTCGAGTGCGGCGAGCGAATCGCCCTGCGCGTCTGCGACAGCGGCACCGCGGTGCCGCCCGATGTCGAGTCGCGGCTCCTGCGCGCGCCGGTCAGCTCGCGCGGCGGCCTGGGCATCGGCCTCTATCAGGCGGCGCGACAGGCCGAGGCCGCGGGCTACCAGCTGGCGCTGGAAGAGAACCGGGACGGCGAGGTGTGCTTTACCCTGCGAGGCCCTGCAACCTAGTCAGGGCAGGATGCCGGCGGCGATCAACTTTCCGTACAGCTCGCCGGCGGTGATCCAAGAGAACTGATCATCGAACTCGCCGTTCACGAAATCGCTTGGCGTCGGAGGGTGATAGACGAAGATCGGGTCCGTGTTGCCGCCGCCATTGAGGTTTGCGGCTTCGTCCGTGCCCGTCCCCCCGGTCGTGGTTCCATTCTTGCCGGTCGAAAAGATGATGGCGACCACGGTGTTCTGCGACATGATCTGGTTCGCGGCGCCGCCGCAATTGGCTGCACTGATTCCCGTTGCTGACCTGCAGATGAGCAGATCGGTCGGCTGGCAACCGATGCCGTTGGTGCGCATGTTACCTGCGTGTGTCCAGTGCGGCGTGAGCGGGCCGGTACAGGTGCCGACCGTCCTTGCGACCGCATAGCGGATCGGGTTTCCCCAGTAGTCGACGGCGAAACCGCCAATGTTCACTTGTTGCGAACCGATCGTCTGCGCGGGCAGAAGGCCGCCGACCGCGCCGCTGGCAAGCGTGCCGCCATAGTGATCCTGAGTGCCATCGGTGCAGGTGCCAGTTCCATCCCGTACCTCGGCGCTCGTGGTGGTGCAGTTGGGCCAGCCTGCGCAACGCGCCGGGCAGGGGAGACGCCCGTTCGCGACGACGTAGGCGAGTACCAACTCGCGAGCCTGCTCGAGGCGCCGGCGCGTTTCCTCGATGCTGCGCTGCTCGGTTTGCGCAGAGAGGGTGTACATGAGGCTCGCCAGCAGCAAGGCGACGACTGTCATGACCACCGCCAGCTCGACGAGCGTGAATCCCCGGCCTCGGTGGCGATGCTTTGGGGTCATCACGGGTTCGTGTCGATCACGCCGACGTGGTCGTTGAACGTTCGATTCACCGCGAGTGTCGGCGCGCGCAGCGCGAACGGCGTGGTCCCCGGGGTGGTGACGTTCGCAGTCGCATTGGCGCCTTCCAGCAGGTCCGTCACGGAAACCGCGGGCCGCACTTGGGCGAGGAGTTTCGGGCCGCCGACGACGAGCAGCGCGCGCTGCTTGCCGCTCGTGGGGTAGTAGGTGAGCAGCAGACAGTCGGTGTTGTCAGTGCAGGACCTGGCGCCGCTCGGCACGATTCCGGGCGCCACGGCGTAATAGCTGACCTCGTGCCAGCGATTGCGAAAAAACCAGTTGTAGGTCGCGCTCGTGGGATGAATGACCGGATGGTCGGCGATGATCCCGATCGGTACCGACATTGTGTATTGGTAGCACACCGGAATGCCTAAGATGCTGCAGGTCAGGCTGCCCAGGATGGCGAGGATGCCGCCGCTGCCGGCGGAAAACCGGGCGTTGATTCTGACTGTGGCCGAGCCGTCGCTATTGAGCGCGGCGGACGTGATGGTGTAGCCAAAAGGAGTGGTCGGGCTGGTGTAGCTCGTATCGATGCCCGTGATCTGCGGCGCTCGCGATGCCGCGCCGGGGCTGCTCACCTGGCGCAAGCCCATACCGACGTTGCTTGCCACCGCGTCGAGGTTGAAGGTCATGCTGGTGTTGCCGAAAAGCGCGCTGAAGAGGTCGGTCGAGGCGTTGATGTTGCAGGTCAGCGTTCTAGGCGTACTACCCGCCCCCGCCACTGTGCAACTGACCGACTGCACGGTCATCGCGCCCGCTGTTTGCGTGGCCGTAGTGCAGAACGCGCCGCCGCAGGGAGCGGAAGTCCGCCAGGCAACGAACCCGGGGT
>JAXDQC010000011.1:0-3667 GCA_034668045.1 Betaproteobacteria bacterium
CTCGGCGGCAAGGCGCAGTTCGGCGGCCAGCGCTTCGGCGAGATGGAAGTGTGGGCGCTCGAGGCTTACGGCGCGGCCTACACGCTGCAGGAAATGCTGACAGTCAAGTCCGATGACATCACCGGACGCACCAAGGTGTACGAGAACATCGTCAAGGGCGACCACAAGATCGACGCGGGCATGCCCGAGTCGTTCAACGTCTTGGTCAAGGAAATCCGCTCCCTGGGCATCGACATCGATCTGGAGAGGTACTGATGAAAGCGCTTCTAGAGCTCTTCAAGCAGGTCCAGCAGGACGAGGAGTTCGACGCGATCAAGATCGGGCTCGCATCGCCCGAGAAGATCCGCTCCTGGTCCTACGGCGAGGTGAAGAAGCCGGAGACCATCAACTACCGCACCTTCAAGCCGGAGCGGGACGGCCTCTTCTGCGCCAAGATCTTCGGGCCGATCAAGGATTACGAGTGCCTCTGCGGCAAGTACAAGCGCCTGAAGCACCGCGGCGTCATTTGCGAGAAGTGCGGCGTCGAGGTGACGCTGGCGAAGGTGCGCCGCGAGCGCATGGGCCACATCGAGCTCGCGTCGCCGACCGCGCACATGTGGTTGCTCAAGTCGCTGCCGTCGCGCCTGGGCCTGGTGCTCGACATGACGCTGCGCGACATCGAGCGCGTGCTGTACTTCGAAGCCTATGTCGTCACCGACCCGGGGCTCACGCCGCTCAAGCGCTGCCAGCTGCTGACCGAGGACGACTACCTCGCCAAGGTGGAGGAGTTCGGCGACGACTTCTCTGCCGCAATGGGGGCCGAAGGCATCCGCGCGCTGCTGCGCTCGCTCGACCTCAACAAGACGATCGACGAGGTGCGCAAGGAGCTCGAAGCCACCAGCTCGGACGCCAAGATCAAGAAGTACGCCAAGCGGTTGAAGGTGCTGGAGGGCTTCAAGAACTCCAACATCAAGCCCGACTGGATGATCATGGAAGTGCTGCCGGTGCTGCCGCCGGAGCTGCGCCCTCTGGTCCCCCTCGACGGGGGTCGCTTTGCGACGTCGGATCTCAATGACCTTTATCGAAGGGTGATCAACAGGAACAACAGGCTGAAAAGGCTGTTGGAGCTCAAGGCGCCCGAGATCATCGTGCGCAACGAGAAGCGCATGCTGCAGGAAGCGGTGGACTCGCTGCTCGACAACGGCCGCCGCGGCAAGGCGATGACCGGCGCCAACAAGCGCCCGTTGAAGTCGCTCGCCGACATGATCAAGGGCAAGGGCGGCCGTTTCCGCCAGAACCTGCTCGGCAAGCGCGTCGACTACTCGGGCCGCTCGGTCATCGTCGTCGGCCCGCAGCTCAAGCTGCATCAGTGCGGCCTGCCGAAGAAGATGGCGCTCGAGCTGTTCAAGCCGTTCATCTTCAACAAGCTGGAGCTCCTCGGCCTCGCCACCACCATCAAGGCCGCCAAGCGCCTGGTGGAGCAGGAAGTCCCCGAGGTGTGGGACATCCTCGAGGAAGTGATCCGTGAGCACCCGGTGCTGCTCAACCGCGCGCCGACGCTGCACCGCCTGGGCATCCAGGCATTCGAGCCGGTGCTGATCGAGGGCAAGGCAATCCAGCTGCATCCGCTGGTGTGCGCCGCCTTCAACGCCGACTTCGACGGCGACCAGATGGCGGTGCACGTGCCGCTGTCGCTGGAAGCGCAGATGGAAGCGCGCACGCTGATGCTCGCCTCCAACAACGTCCATTCGCCCGCCAACGGCGAGCCGATCATCGTGCCGTCGCAGGACATCGTCCTCGGCCTGTACTACGCCACGCGTGAAAGGATCAATGCGAAAGGCGAGGGCATGAGCTTCGCCGACCTCGCGGAAGTGCATCGCGCCTACGACTCGCGCCAGGTCGAGCTCAACGCACGCGTCTGGGTGCGCATCAAGGAGAGGTTGCTCTCCGAGGCGGGCGAGGTGAGCGAGAAGATCACCCGCTTTGAAACGACCGTCGGCCGGGCGCTGCTCTCCGAGATCCTGCCCGCCGGCCTGTCGTTCACGCTGCTCAACAAGGCGCTGAAGAAGAAGGAAATCTCGCGCCTGATCAACATCGGCTTCCGCCTCTGCGGGCTGCGCGAGACGGTGATCTTCGCCGACAAGCTGATGCAGGCGGGCTTCACCTTCGCCACGCGTGCCGGCATTTCGTTCGGGGTCAACGACATGACGATCCCGTTGCAGAAGCAGCAGCTGATCAAGGACGCCGAGAGCGAGGTGAAGGAAATCGAGGTGCAGTACACCTCGGGCCTGGTGACCGCCGGCGAGCGCTACAACAAGGTGGTCGACATCTGGTCGCGCTGCGGCGAGCAGGTCGGCAAGGTCATGATGGAGCAGCTCGGCTCCGAAGAGGTGGTGAATCGCCACGGCAAGACGGTCAAGCAGGAGGCGTTCAACTCCATCTACATGATGGCCGACTCCGGCGCGCGCGGCTCGGCGGCGCAAATCCGGCAGCTGGCCGGCATGCGCGGCCTGATGGCCAAGCCCGACGGCTCGATCATCGAGACGCCGATCACGGCCAATTTCCGCGAAGGCCTGAACGTGCTGCAGTACTTCATCTCCACCCACGGCGCCCGCAAGGGCCTCGCGGACACGGCGCTGAAGACCGCCAACTCGGGCTACCTCACCCGCCGCCTGGTCGACGTGACGCAGGACCTGGTGGTGATCGAGGACGACTGCGGGACGCAGGAAGGCGTGGCGATGAAGGCGCTGGTCGAGGGCGGCGAGGTGGTCGAGGCGCTGCGAGAGCGCATTCTCGGCCGCACCCTGGCCATCGACCTGATCCATCCCGAGACTCAGGATGTGCTGTTTGCCGCCGGCACGCTGATCGACGAGGAAGGCGTGGACGCGATCGACAACGTCGGCATCGACGAGGTTAAGGTGCGGACCGCGCTGTCCTGCGCCACCCGCTGGGGCGTCTGCTCCAAGTGCTACGGGCGCGACCTCGGCCGCGGCTCGCCGGTGAACGTCGGCGAAGCGATCGGCGTCATTGCCGCGCAGTCGATCGGCGAGCCCGGCACGCAGCTGACGATGCGGACCTTCCACATCGGCGGCGCGGCGTCGCGAACTGCGGTGCAGAGCAACGTCGAGGCGAAGTCGGCCGGCACGGTGCGCTTCACCGCCACCATGCGCTACCTGTCCAACGCCAAGGGCGACAAGCTGGCGATTTCCCGCTCGGGCGAGATCACGATCATGGACGACAACGGCCGCGAGCGTGAGCGCCACAAGGTGCCTTACGGCGCGACGCTGCTGTCCGCCGACGGCGACCAGGTGCGCGCGGGCAAGCAGCTCGCCACCTGGGACCCGCACCACCGGCCGATCATTACCGAGTACGCCGGCACGGTGAAGCTCGAGCACGTCGAGGAGGGCGCGACGGTGGCGAAGCAGATCGACGACGTGACGGGGCTTTCGACCCTGGTCGTCATCGACGCCAAGCGCCGCACCACGGCGACGAGCAAGGGCCAGCGTCCGTCGGTCAAGCTGATCAACGAGGCCGGCGACGAAGTGCGCATCGCCGGCACCGACCATGCCGTGAACATCAGCTTCCCGGTGGGCGCGGTCATCGCCGTGCGCGACGGGCAGCAGGTGCAGGTCGGCGAAGTGCTGGCGCGCATCCCGCAGGAAGTCTCGAAGACGCGCGACATCACCGG
>JAXDQC010000012.1:0-4401 GCA_034668045.1 Betaproteobacteria bacterium
GGCAACTTCTCGTTCCAGGTGAACGCGAAGGTGCAGCACGACATGTGGTTCAACAACTCGCCGTGGAACGACGCCTCGAGCTGGTCCGACGGCTTCTTTCGCGCCGGGCAGAAGTCCGGCGCCAGCACGGTCGCCGTGCTCGCTGCCGACAACGATTTCGCCCAGAACCTGGCGAACGGCGCGCGCGAGCTCGCCAAGAAGGCCAACATCAAGTCGGTCTACGACCAGAACTATCCGCCCACCACCACCGACTTCTCGTCGCTCATCCGCGGCGTGCGCGCGGCCAAGCCGGACATGGTGTTCGTCATGTCCTACCCGAACGACTCGGTGGCCATCATCCGCGCCGTCAACGAGATCGGCGTCGGCCCGTCGGTGCAGATCTTCGGCGGCGGCATGGTCGGCCTGCAGTTCACGCCGATCATGACCTCGCTCGGCGGCCTGCTGAACGGCGTGCTGAACTACAACTCCTACGTGCCCGGGATGAAGTACCCCGGCATCGAGGACTTCCTGCAGCGCTACGCGACCAAGGCGGCCGAGGCCAAGGTCGACCCGCTGGGCTTCTACCTGCCGCCGTTCAATTACGCGATCGGCCAGATCCTCGAGCAGGCGGTCGCCGCCACCAAGAGCATCGACCAGAAGGCGATGGCGGCCTGGCTGCGCAAGAGCGAGGTCAAGACCATCGTCGGGCCGATCAGCTGGAACAAGGACGGCGAATGGGCGAAGGCGCGCGTCGTGCAGGCGCAGTTCCGCGGCGTCGCCGACAAGGACCTGGAGCAGTTCAGGAAGCCCGGCAAGCAGGTCGTGATCTATCCCGACGAGTACAAGACCGGCGACGTGATCACGCCGTTCGAGAAAGCGCGCACGGCTAAGTAAGCCTCTTCGGAAAGGGCAGCAGGCCGCATGATTCTTTCGTTCGACCTGCTGTTCGAGGCTGTCCTGTTCGGGGTGCTGCTCGGCTGCTTCTACGCCGCGGTCAGCATCGGCCTGTCGGTGTCCTTCGGCCTGCTCGACGTGCCGCACGTCGCGCACCCCGCGCTGATGGTGCTCGGCTCGTACTGCACCTTCGTCGTCGCCAGCTGGGGCCTCGACCCGATCCTCGCCGGCATCGTGCTGATGCCGGTGTTCTTCGTCCTCGGCGTGCTGATCTACCGCTTCTACTACGAGACCTTCGAGAAGCGGGGCACCGAGGCGGGCGTACGCGGCCTCGCGTTCTTCTTCGGCTTGGCTTTCATCATCGAGGTCGGGCTGATCCTGGTGTTCGGCGTCGACCAGCGCATCGTGCAGGCGCCCTACATCGGCTCGAGCCTGGCGCTGGGTGAATACCGCCTGCCGTACCGGATGCTGGTGGCGTTCGGTGTGGCACTGGTCCTGACTTTTACCTTGAGTCTTTACCTGTCCAAGACCTTCACGGGTCGCGCCATCAAGGCGGTGGCGCAGGACGAGCAGGCGCTGCGCCTCATGGGCGCGAACCCGGTGCGCATCAAGCAGTGGGCGTTCGGCATCGCCACCGGCGTCAGCGCGCTCGCCGGGGCGATGCTGATCATCGTCGGCCCGGTCGAGCCGGCGCTCGACCGGCTCTATATCGGCCGCACCTTCTGCGTCGTGGTGCTTGCCGGCCTGGGCAGCATGACCGGCACGCTGGGCGCCGGGCTGATCCTCGGTATCTCGGAATCGATCGTGCTGATGATGTTCGGCGCCTCCTGGGCGCCGGCGGTGGCCTTCGGCCTGCTGCTCGTTGTGTTGGGCGTAAGGCCGCAGGGACTGTTTGGCAGATGAAGTACTGGATCACCGTCGCCGTGCTTCTCGCCGTCGCGTTCGCCGCGGCGCTCTCGGGCGTGAACGAGTACGTGTTCTACGCCGGCTATATCGTGCTCACCTTCGTCGTTCTCTCCACGGCCTGGAACATCCTCGGCGGCTACGCCGGCTACGTGAACTTCGGCACCGGCGCGTTCTTCGGCTTCGGCTCGTACGCCGCCGTGGTGCTGTTCAAGGCCCTCGGGGCGCCGCTCATCGTCCAGATCGCCGCCGGCGCGGCGGTCGGCGCGGCGCTGGGCTTCGCCGTCGGCATCATGACGCTGCGGCTGCGCGGCATCTTCTTCGCCATCGCCACGGTGGCGATCCTGTTCATCGCCGAGACCCTGATGGTGAACTGGCGCTACGTCGGCGGCGCCACCGGCCTGCAGCTCCTGCGGCCGGAGGTCATGGCGCCGTTCGGCAGCTACACCCGCATGCTGTTCGTGGTCATGGCGCTGCTGGCCGTGATCGCGATCTCGGTGGCGCGCTATATCCAGACCTCGTGGGTCGGCCGCGGCCTGCGCGCCATCCGCGACTCGGAGGAGGCCGCCGAATGCTCCGGCGTGCCGACCCTGAAGCTGAAGCTGATCGCCTGCGTCGTCTCCGGCGCGCTGATGGGCGCCGCCGGCGCGCCGATGCCGATGTACCTCTCCTTCATCGAGCCGGCGTCGAGCTTCAGCCTGAACTGGGGCGTCTCGGCCCTAGCCATGCCGATGATCGGCGGCACCGGCCACTGGATCGGCCCGGTGATCGGCGCGCTGCTGCTGGGCTCCGTGCAGCAGATCGTCACCGTCACCATTTCCAACGAGATCAACGTGCTCGTGGTGGGCGTGCTGCTCGTCCTCTTCGTCGTGCTCGCCCCGGACGGGGTGGTCGGACTTTTCCGCAAATGGACCCGCTCCTCCAAGTAAGACAGGTGTCGAAGCACTTCGGCGGCTTTACCGCGCTGTCCGAGGTGAGCCTCGATATCGCCCCGGGCGAGCGCTTCGGCCTGATCGGTCCGAACGGCTCGGGCAAGACGACCTTGATCAATTGCATCTCGGGCTTGCTGCGCAATGAAAGTGGAAAAATTCTTTTTCAGCAAAAAGAAATCACGACGCTGGCGCCCTACCAGCGGACGCGGCTCGGCATCGCCCGCAGCTTCCAGGTGCCGCGGCCGTTCCACAGCATGACCGTGCTGGAGAATCTGCTCGTGCCCTTCGCCTACGTGGTGCACCTCAAGGACGCCGAGGGCACGGAGCGGGCGATGGAGATCCTGGAGAGCATCGGCCTCGCCGACAAGGCGCAGGGCTTCGCCAGCCAGCTCTCGCAGGTAGAGCTGCGCAAGCTGGAGCTGGCGCGCGCCATGGCGGCGAAGCCGCGCCTGCTGATCTCCGACGAGGCGATGGCGGGGCTGGCGGGGGCCGAAGTCGACGAAGTGCTCGACATCCTGTTCAAGCTGAACGAATCGGGCATCACCATCATCATGATCGAGCACATCATGCAGGCGGTGATGCGCTTCTCGCAGCGCATCGTCTGCCTCGACGCCGGCAAGATCATCTGCGAGGGCACGCCCCAGTCGATCGTGCAGAACCCCGAGGTGCAGAAGGCCTACCTTGGCGCTTGAGCTGACCATCCAGGGCGTCGAAGCGGGCTACGGCGCGGTGCGCGCGCTGCACGGGATTTCCCTGCTCATCAAGGAGCAGGAAACCGTCGCGCTGCTGGGCACGAACGGCAACGGCAAGAGCACGCTGATGAAATGCGTCATGGGAATCGTGCGGCCCACGAAAGGGTCCCTGATTCTCAAGATCGACAATGAAGCTCACGATCTGACGAAGCTCTCCACCGAGGAGATCGTCAACCTCGGCGTGGCGATGGTGCCCGAGGGCCGGCGCCTGTTTCCCAAGCTCACGGTCGAGGAGAACCTGCTGCTCGGCGCCTTCCGGCCGCTGGCGCGCAGCGAGATTCAGAAGAACCTGAGTTTCTCCTATGAGATCTTTCCCGTCCTCGCGGAACGGCGCCGGCAGCTGGCGGGCTCGATGTCTGGGGGCCAGCAGCAGATGCTCGCCATCGCCCGCGCGCTCATGTCGGCGCCGAAGCTGCTGCTGGTGGACGAGCCGTCGGTCGGCCTCGCGCCCATTCTGGTGTCGCACACCATCACCAAGATCAAGGAACTGAAGGAGCGCTACGGGCTGACGGTGCTGATGGCGGAGCAGAACTTCCACCAGGCGATCCGCATCGCCGACCGTGGCTACATCATCGTCCACGGCGAGATCGTCTTCGAGGGCGGGGTGAAGGCGCTGGAGCAGAACGATCTGGTGAAGAGCTACTACCTGGGTACCTAGATTTCAGCGTACAGATCGGTCAGCAATGCTCTCATCCACTCGTGCGCCGGATCCTGCTGAAACCGCTTGCTCCAGTGAAGCGAGACGATGAAGGCGGGGAACCCGGGGTCGACTTTCCGGTAGGCGCCGGGCGGCAGGAAGAATCTGTCGGCAATTCGCTCCGGCACCACGACACCGAGATCGGTTCCCCGCACGATCTCCGGCAAGGCGAGGAAGTGCGAGGCCGTGAGTTTGACCCGCTTGTCCATGCCGAGAAGCCGCATGACGGATATTGTTTCCAGAT
>JAXDQC010000013.1:0-26732 GCA_034668045.1 Betaproteobacteria bacterium
GCCTCGCCGCGCTGGCGGGAGTCTCGGTCGAGGAGGCGCAGCGCCTGCTCGACGCCGGGGGCGCCGTCCGCGGCGCCACCTTCATCCAGGTCATGCATACCGCGCAGCGCATCCACGCCGCGCTCGAAAGGGGGAATCGATGAGTGCTCAGCCAGGGCCCAGCTCGGAACAGTTCCAGCAAGCGGCGAAGGTCGCGGTGGCGATGCGCGCCGAGGTGGCGAAGGCCGTGGTCGGCCAGAAGGAGGTGATCGACGCGGTGCTCTGCGCGCTGCTCGCCGGCGGCCACGTGCTGGTCGAAGGCGTGCCCGGCCTGGGCAAGACGCTGCTCGTGCGCGCGCTGGCGCGCACCATCTCCGGCAGCTTCGGCCGCGTCCAGTTCACGCCCGATCTCATGCCCGCCGACGTCACCGGCCACACGCTCTACGACCCGAAGAGCCAGGTGTTCACGACGCGCCGCGGGCCGGTATTCGTCAACCTGCTGCTCGCCGACGAGATCAACCGCGCGCCGGCGAAGACGCAGGCGGCGCTGCTCGAGGTGATGCAGGAAGCGCAGGTGACGATCGAAGGCCAGTCGCTCGCGCTCGAGCCGCCGTTCATGGTGCTGGCGACGCAGAACCCGATCGAGCAGGAGGGCACCTACGCCCTGCCCGAGGCGCAGCTCGACCGCTTCCTTCTCAAGGTGAAGATCGACTACCCGAGCCAGGCCGACGAGGTGGCGCTGGTGCGCCACGTCACCGACGGCAAGGTCGGCGACAAGCTGAACGTCGAAGCCGTCGCGAGCCTGCTGCGGCCCCAGACCGTGGTGACGCTGCAGGCGATCGCCGCGGCGCTGAGGACCGACGACGCGGTGATCGACTACGCCATCCGCCTCGTGCGCGCGACGCGCAGCTGGGCGGGGGTGGCCGCCGGCGCCGGGCCGCGCGGCGGCATCTCGCTCATCCGCGCGGCGCGCGCCGCGGCGCTCATCGACGGACGCGACTTCGTCACGCCCGACGACGTGAAGAAGATGGTGCTGCCGGCGCTGCGCCACCGCATCCGGCCCTCGCCCGAGCTCGAGCTCGAGGGGCGCGACGCGGACGCGATTCTCACCGGCATCCTGGAGAAGATCGAAGCCCCCCGGAAGTGATCCTTCCTTCCACCCGGTTGCTGTGGGTCCTCACGGTCCTTGCCGCGCTCGCCGTCGCGGTGTCGATCTATCCGGACTACCACCTCTACTGGGCGACGCTCACCGGCATCGCCGCCGTGCTCGCGCTGCTGGACGCCGCCACCGCGCTGCGCCTGGCGACGCCCGCGGCGGCGCGGCAGGTGCCGGGATCGCTGGCGCTCGGCGTGCCGGGCGAAGTCGCGCTCCGGCTGCACAACCCGTCGCGCCTGCCGCTCCTCTGCGAGATCCAGGACCATCATCCGGCGAGCATCGAGAGCGAAGGGCTGCCGCGGCGCCTCGCCCTCGCGCCCGGGCAATGGGGCGAGGTGCGCTACCAGGCGCGGCCGGTGGCGCGCGGCGAGGCGCGCTTCGGCCAGGTCGAATTGCGGATTTTTTCTCCCCTGAGATTCTTTCAGGTCAGGCGGCTGACGGGAGAGCCCACCCCGGTCCGGGTCTACCCGAACTTCCGCGCCCTCGCGCGCTACACGCTGCTCGCCACCGACAACCGCCTGTCGCAGATCGGCGTGCTGCAGGTGCGCCGCCGCGGCGAAGGCATGGAGTTCCACCAGCTGCGCGAGTACCGGCAGGGCGACTCGCAGCGCGCCATCGACTGGAAGGCGACCTCGCGCACCGCGCGCCTCATCTCGCGCGAGTACGAGGACGAGAAGGATCAGCGCGTGCTGCTGGTGCTCGACTGCGGCCGGCGCATGGCCGCCAAGGACGGCGAGCTGTCGCATTTCGATCACACGCTGAACGCGGCGCTGCTCCTCGCCCACGTGGCGCTGCGCCAGGGCGACGCGGTCGGCATGATGACGATCGGCGGCATCCATCGCTACTGCGAGCCGCGCAAGTCGATCGCGGCGGTGCACGCGATCATGAACCGCATGTACGACGTCGAGCCGACGCTCGCCGTGCCCGACTACTATCGCGCGGCGACCGAGGTGATGCGCCAGGTGCGCCGCCGCGCGCTCGTCATCCTGCTCACCAACCTGCGCGACGAGGACGACGACGGCCTGCTGCCCGCCCTGTCGCTGCTGCGCAGCCGGCACCTCGTGGTGCTGGCGTCGCTGCGCGAGGCGATCCTGTCGCGCGCGCTGACGGCCCGCGTCGACAGCTTCGACCGCGCCGTGACCCACGCCGCCGCGGCCGACTACCTGGCGCTGCGCGAGCGGGTCTTCCGCCGCATCGGCGCCTCCGGGGTGATGACCCTGGACGTCGAGCCGGAGAAGCTGCCGATCGCCCTCGTCAACCGCTATCTCGAGCTCAAGCGGGGCGGGCGCCTCTAGGATGGGCTAGAGTCGCACCAGCGTGATCGGTCGCCGCCAGCTTGTCCTCCTACTCGCCGCCAGCGCCCTCGTGGCGCCGGTCGCGTCCTTGTCCCAGCCGGCAAAAGTCTGGCGCATCGGCGTGCTGGAGAACACCTCCATGGTGCTGAACGGCGCCAATCTCGGCGCATTTGTGCGAGGCATGCAGGAACTCGGCTACGTCGAGGGACGCAATTTCGTCATCGACTATCGCTCGGCCGACGGCCGCTACGATCGTTTCCCGGCGCTCGCCGCCGAGATGATTCGCGGCAACGTGGACGTAATCGTGACCCGAGGTACGCCGGCGACCATGGCGGCCGCGAAGGTCTCCTCGAGAGTCCCGATCGTCGTTACCGCGACCTCTGAGCCGTTGCTCTTCGCCGCGACACTCGCCCGCCCCGGCGGTAACGTCACGGGGCTGGTCTCGCTGACGATCGAGCTGGCGGCGAAGCGCGTGCAGCTCCTCAAGGAGATGAATCCGAAGATCGCCAGACTGGCGGTGTTCCTCGATATGAGCAACGCCGCATCGCCGCCGAACTGGAAGGCGATCGAAAGCGCGGCGCAATCCAGCCGCATGCAGGCGCTCCTGGTCGACGTGCGGCGCGGCGAGGATCTGGACCGCGCCTTCGACGCCGCGGTGAAGTGGCGCGCCGACGCGCTGCACGTCGGGCAGGAAGCTTTCGCCCAGGCGAATGCGAGCCGCATCGTCGCGCTGGCGACGAAGCACCGGTTGCCCGCGACCTATCCCTCGGTCGAGTTCGTCGAAAACGGCGGCCTGGTCAGCTATGGCGTGAGCTACCCCGACCTGTACCGCCGCGCGGCGTCGTATGTCGACAAGATCCTCAAGGGCGCCAAGCCGGGCGACCTGCCGATCGAGCAGGCGACGAGCTTCGACCTGGTGATCAACGTGAAGGCGGCGAGAGCCCTCGGACTGGGCATCCCGCCTTCGTTGCTCGTCCGCGCCGACCGCGTTGTGCAATAGCTCCACCATCGATTTTCCTTGTATAATCCGCGCCTTTCCCGCGCAGACTCCTCATGAAAACCGGCATCCATCCCGAATACCGAACGGTGATCTTCCTCGACACCAGCTCGAACCATTCCTTCCTCACCCGCTCCGCCATTGACACCAAGGGCCGCGAGACCATGAAGTGGTCCGACGGCAAGGAGTACCCGGTGGTGAAGGTCGAGGTCTCCTCCGAGTCGCACTCGTATTACACCGGCAAGCAGAAGATCATGGACACCGCCGGCCGGGTCGAGAAGTTCAAGCGCCGCTACACCAAGAAAACCACGTAAATCCGGGGCATGCTGCCCCGACTCAAACTACCGCCGTCGCCCGCCGCGCTCGCGCTCATCGCGGCGACGTTCATCCTGCCGGGCCTCGCCTGGCACGATCCCTGGAAGACGCACGACGCCGTTGGACAGGGCATCGTGCACGGCATGTGGGTGACCGGCGACCTGCTCGTGCCGCGCGTCGCCGGCGCGCTGTGGATGTTCGACCCGCCGCTCTACCACTGGATCGCCACCGCGTTCGGCGCGCTGCTGCGGCCGCTGCTCGAATTCCACGCCGCCGCGCGCCTCGCCAGCGGCCTCTTCGTCGCCCTCGCGTTCTGCCTGATCTATCGCGCCGCGCGCGACTGGCAGCCCGAGGTGGAAAGACGGCCGTCGAGCGCCGCGGCGGCGATGCTGCTCGTCCTGGGCGCGGTCGGGCTGATGGTGCATGCGCACGAGGCGCTGCCCGAGCTCGCCGGCCTCGCCGCGCTGTGCGGCGCGCTCGCCGCCCTGCCGCACGTCCTGCGACACCCGGTCGCTTCGGGCCTCGCCTTCGGCGTCGCCCTCGGCCTAGCCTCGCTCGCCTCCGGCTGGATCGCGCCCCTCGCCCTCGCCCTCGCGGCGATCGCCGCACGCTTCGTCTGCCCGGCGTGGCGCGCGCCCGCGGCGTCGCGCTTCCTCCTCGTCGCGCTGCCGCTCGCGCTGCTGATCGGCGCGAGCTGGCCTCTCGCCCTGGCGCTGCGCGCGCCGCAGGCGTTCGCCGAGTGGCGGGCGCTGACGCTGCCAAGCTACCTGCGCCCGGTCGACGGCCTGCGCTTCTATCTCGTCACCGGCAGCTGGTTCACCTGGCCGGCGTGGCCGCTCGCGCTCTGGACCGCCTGGTACCTGCGCCACCGGTGGCGCGATCCGCAGCTCTTCCTGCCGGCGGCGTCGGTCCTGCTCATGCTCGCCGGCTTTTCCGCCTGGGGCGCGACCGAGGACGTCGACCTGATCCTCTTCCTCGGGCCGCTCGCGCTCGTCGCCACGCACGCGATCTTCATCATGCGCCGCGGCGCGGTCGGCGCGCTCGACTGGTTCGGCGTGCTGGTATTCGCCTTCTTCTCCCTGGCAGTGTGGTTCTTCTATCTCGTGCTGGTGCTCGGCGTGCCGGCGCCCGTGGCGCGCAACCTGGAGCGCCTCGCGCCGGGCTACGTGCCGCAGTTCTCCATCCTCGCCGTGCTGTTTGCGCTGGCGCTCGCCGGCGGCTGGCTCTACCTCATCTTCTTCGCCGAGCGCGCGCCGACGCGCTCGCTCGCGCGCTGGGCGGGCGGCATCGTGCTCCTCTGGGGCACGGCGGCGATGCTGCTGATCCCCTGGGTCGACTATCAGAAGTCCTACCGCTCGGTGGCGCTGCAGCTGCGCGAGCGGATCCCGGCCGGCGCGGGCTGCATCGCGCAGAAAGCCCTCGGCGTGTCGCAGGCCGCCGCGCTCGATTACCACGCCGGGCTTCGCGCCCTTCCTTTCGAGCCGCTCAGGCCCGACGCTTGCCGGGTGCTGCTCGTGCAGGGAACCCCGCAGGAAGAGATCGACGATCCGCCGAGCGCGCGCTGGCGCAAGGTGGCCGAAGTCGGCCGGCCCGGCGACCGCGTCGAGCGCTACCGGCTCTACCTGCACAAATGAACACCACGCCGCCGACCGAGTGCAAAGCCTGGGCCGACCTCACGCACCACGCGGAGAGCTGGCGCGCGGTGCGTCTGCGCGATCTCTTCGCCAACGACGTCGCGCGCGCGGTGCAGCTCGTCGCCGAGGCGCCCGGCGTGCGGCTGGACTATTCGCGCCAGCGCCTCGGCGCGATGACGCTGCGCCTGCTGTCGCATCTCGCCACGGAGCGCGGCCTGCCGCAATGGCGCGAGGCGCTGCTCTCCGGACAGAAGGTGAATTCGACCGAGGACCGGGCCGCCTGGCATACCGCGCTGCGCTCGGGAGGCTCGCGGCCGCCGGAAGTGCGCGCGACGCTCGAGCAAATGAAATCGTTGTCGGAAAAGATCAGAAAAGAAGGAAAGATCCGCCGCGTCGTCAACCTCGGCACCGGCGGCTCCGATCTCGGCCCGCGCCTGGTCGCCGACGCGCTGAACGATGGCGCGCTCGATGTCCGCTTCGCCGCCAACGTCGATCCGCTCGACCTGGAGCGCGCGATCGCCGGCGCCGAGCCTGCGAGCACGCTGTTCATCGTCTGCTCGAAGACCTTCACCACCCAGGAGACGATGGCCAACGCCGAGGCGGCAAAAAAGTGGGGCGGCAGGAATTTCGTCGCCGTCACGGCGAATGTCGAGGCGGCGAAGGCTTTCGGCGCCAGCGAAGTGCTGCCGATGTGGGACTGGGTCGGCGGCCGCTACTCGGTCTGGTCGGCGGTCGGCCTCGCCGCGGCCTGTGCCACGGGTTTCCGCGCCTTCGAGGAATTCCTCGCCGGCGGCCACGAGATGGACAAGCACTTCGCCGATGCGCCGCTGGAGAAGAACGTGCCGGTGCTGATGGCGCTGATCGGCGTCTGGAACACGAACTTCCTCGGCAGCGCGACGCACGCGGTCCTGCCCTACGCCAACGCGCTGCGCCTGCTGCCCTCCTACCTGCAGCAGCTCGAGATGGAATCCAACGGCAAGGGCGTCGACCGCGAAGGCCGGCCGGTCTCCTACGCCACCGCGCCGGTGCTCTGGGGCGCCGAGGGAACGGTGAGCCAGCACTCGTTCCACCAGCTCCTGCACCAGGGTACGCAGGTCGTGCCCTGCGACTTCATCGACATCGCCTCGAACCGGCTTCTCTCGGCCAACCTGTGGGCGCAGGCCGATGCGCTCGCCTTTGGCACCGACGACGCCGCGCTGCCGGCGCACAGGCAGTACCCTGGCAACCGGCCTGCCAGCGTGCTGCAGCTCGAGAAGCTGGACGCCCGCAACCTCGGCCGGCTGATCGCCGCCTACGAGCACAAGGTGTTCACGCAGGGCGTAGTCTGGAACATCAACAGCTTCGACCAGTGGGGCGTCGAGCTGGGCAAGGAATTGGCCAGGAAAATCCTATCCGGAGGTAAATAGTGGACCAGGAAACATTCAACCTCAGCATCCGCAAGTTCCTGAAAAACGTCGGCGTCAACTCGCAGCGCGAGATCGAGCAGGCGGTGCAGACCGCGGCCGGCAAGCTCGGCGACGGCTTCGCTGTAAAAATGACACTGGAAATCCCGTCGCTGGGCATCAAGGTGCCCTTCGACGGCGAGATCAAACTAAAATAGCCCATGAACAAGGCGCGCGAATTCGACCAGTCGGTCGTCGCCGAGCTGAAGGCGCTCCTCGGCGAGCGCGTCTCGACCTCGGGCGCCGTGCGCGAGCACCATGGGAAAGATGAGTCCTATTTCCCCTACGCGCTCCCCGATGCGGTTGTCTATGTAGAGACAACGGAAGAAGTGCGGGACGTCGTCAACATCTGCCGCCGCCACCGCGTGCCGATGATTCCCTTCGGCGTCGGCACCTCGCTCGAGGGCCACATCCTCGCCGTCGAAGGCGGCGTGTCGATCGATCTGTCGCGCATGAACAAGGTGCTCGAGATCCACGAGGCCGACCTCGACGCGGTCGTGCAGGCCGGCGTGACGCGGAAGCAGCTGAACGAATACATCAAGCACACCGGGCTTTTCTTCCCGGTCGATCCGGGCGCCGACGCGACCCTGGGCGGCATGGCGGCGACGCGCGCCTCGGGCACCAACGCCGTGCGCTACGGCACCATGCGCGAGAACGTGCTGTCGCTGAAGGTGGTGCTCGCCGACGGCCGCGTCATCCAGACCTCGCGCCGCTCGAAGAAATCCGCCGCCGGCTACGACCTGACGCGCCTGTTCGTCGGCTCGGAGGGCACGCTCGGCATCATCACCGAAGTGACGGTGCGCCTCTACCCGGTGCAGGAAGCGATGTCGGCCGCGGTGTGCGCCTTCGACTCGGTCGACGGCTGCACCAACACCGTGATCCAGACCATCCAGGCCGGCATCCCGATCGCGCGCTGCGACATCGTCTGCGAGAAGACGGTGGGCGCGATCAACAAGTTCAAGAAGACCGACTACCGCGTCGCGCCGACGGTATTTTTTGAATTCCATGGCAGCAAGTCATCGGTCGTGGAACAGGCCGAAGCGGTCCAGGCGATCGCCAAGGAGCACGGCGGCATGGACTTCGTCTGGGCGACCAGGCCCGAGGAGCGCACGCAGCTCTGGCAGGCGCGCCACGACGCCTACTTCGCCTGCCTGCAGATCAGGCCGGGCTCGCGCGCCGTCTCGACCGACGTCTGCGTGCCGATCTCGCGCCTCGCCGAGTGCGTGCGCGAGACGATGCAGGACGTGAAGAGCTACATCGCGCCGGTGCCGCTCCTCGGCCACATCGGCGACGGCAACTTCCACCTCATGTTCCTGGTCGACCCGGCGAAGCCCGAGGAGACCGAGCTCGCCAAGAAATTCAACAAACGACTGATCGAGCGCGCGCTCGCCATGGAAGGCACCTGCACCGGCGAGCACGGCGTCGGCCTGGGCAAGATGGGCTCGCTGCGCATGGAGCTCGGCGACGATGTCATGGACGTGATGCGCGACATCAAGAGGGTATTCGACCCCGAGAACCTGATGAACCCCGGCAAGGTCGTGCCGGCGCCATGATCCGCTCGCTGCTCCTCGCTTCGGCACTCGTCATGGCGCCCGCCGCCGCGCAGGAGTCGTCGAAGGAGGCGCCTGCACCGGCAAAGCCGCCGGAACGGCCAGCGACGCAGCGTCCGTCTCTCAATCTCAAGCTGGACAACCCGTCGTCCTGGGCGACCAACGCGCCCGCGGACAAGACCCCGCCGAAAGACCTGCCGACCCTGGGCGGCGACGCGCAGTCCGTCGCGCCGTCATCGATCTCCGAATCCCGCTCCTTCCCCAAAGACACCAACCCGGGCAAATAGCATGAGCGCCGAGAAACGCCTGAAAGAGCTCAACCTGAAGCTCGCGCCGGTGACACCGCCGGTGGCGAACTATGTCAACGCGGTACGCGCCGGCAACCTGCTGTTCCTCGCCGGCAAAGGCCCGGCGGGCTCGCCGCCGGGGATCGTCGGCAAGGACTACACCATCGAGCAGGCGTACCAGCACGCGCGCTCGACCGGCCTCGCCCTGATCGCCGTGATGCGCGACGAGCTCGGCAGCCTCGATCGCGTGAAGCGCATCGTCAAGGTGCTCGGCATGGTGAACGCCGTGCCCGGCTTCACCGACCAGCCGAAGGTGATCAACGGCTGCTCGGACCTGTTCGTCGAAGTCTTCGGCGATCGCGGCAAGCACGCGCGTTCGGCGGTGGGCATGGGCTCGCTGCCGAGCAACATCCCGGTCGAGATCGAATGCATTGTTGAAGTTGGCGGGGCTACGCCGCGCCGTAGACCAGCTGCACGTTCTGCGGCGCGAGCCAGGCGCCGAGCTCGTCGATAAGCCGCCCGTCGGGGCGCACGCGCCAGGAGTCCCCCAGCACCACGTCGCTCGCCACCTGGCCGTTGCTGTAGGACACGACCACCAGGCAGCTCCCCGGCCCCGTGGCGCGGTACGGCAGGAGCGCCTGCTGCAACCGCTTCGCATCGGCGCCGCCGTTCATGACCAGCCGCAGGCGCGCCGCGTAGCGGCCGCTCAGGGCCTCGAGGTCGAGCAGGTCCTCGGCCAGCACCCGCAGGCCGCCGGAGAAATCGTCGCGCTGGACCTTGCCGGAAACCACCAGCAGCGCATCCTCCTTCAGCTTCTCGCGGTGCTTCTCGAACAGCTCGTTGAAGACCGTGGCTTCCACCTGCGCCGTGCCGTCGTCCAGCATCACCACCATCATGCGGCCGCGGCGCGTCATCTGGCTGCGCAGCGAGGCGATCGTGCCGGCCATCCAGACCCGGCTCTCGGACGCCGCGAGGCGCGCGAGCGACGTGCGCGGAAAGCCGGACAGCAGGCCCTCGTAGACCGAGAAGAGGTGGCCGGAAAGCGTGTAGCCGAGCGCCGCCTTCTCCTCCATCAGCTTCTGCTTCAGGTCCCATGGCGCCGCCTCGACCACGACGTGCGCGCCGCCCCGCGGCGCCTCGGTCTCGCCGAACAGGCTGTTCTGGGACGCCTGCCGCTCGGCCTGCTCCGCCGCTTCCAGCGAGCGGCCGACCGACGCCAGCAGCCGTGCCCGGTTCGCATCCAGTGCGTCGAACGCTCCGGCGCGCACCAGCGCCTCGACCACGCGGCGGTTGACGATGCGCTTGTCGACGCGGCAGCAGAATTCGTGCAGGCCCTTGAACGGGCCGGCCTTGCGCGCTTCCAGCACGGCGCCGATCGCCGACTCGCCGGTGCCGCGCACCGCGCCCAGGCCGTAGCGCACGGTCTTCGCATCCACCGGCGCGAAGCGGTATTCGGAAGCGTTGATGTCGGGCGGCTGGATGACGAGGCCGTTCGCCACCGCGTCCTCGACCAGCGGCCGTACCTTGTCGGTGTCGTCCATCACCGCGGAAAGGTTCGCCGCGCTGAAGGCTGCCGCATGGTGCGTCTTCATGTAGGCGGTGTGGTAGGCGAGCAGCGCGTAGGCGGCGGCGTGCGACTTGTTGAAGCCGTAGCCGGCGAACTTCTCCATCAGGTCGAAGAGCTGCGTCGCCTTCGACTTGGTGAGGCCGTTCTTCTGCGCGCCGTCGACGAAGATGTCGCGCTGCTCGGCCATCTCGTCGGCCTTCTTCTTGCCCATCGCCCGGCGCAGGAGGTCCGCGCCGCCGAGCGTGTAGCCGCCCATCACCTGCGCGATCTGCATCACCTGCTCCTGGTAGACCATGATGCCGTAGGTCGGGCCGAGGATCGGCTGCAGGCGCGGATCGAGATAGTCGACGCGGCTCTGGCCGTGCTTGCGGGCGATGTAGTCGGGGATGAGGTCCATCGGTCCCGGCCGGTAGAGCGCCACCAGCGCGATCACGTCCTCGAAGCGGTCGGGCTTCGCGCGCTTGATGAGGTCGCGCATGCCGCGCGATTCCAGCTGGAACACCGCAGTGGTGTTTCCGGCGGAAAGGAGCTTGTAGGTTGCCGCATCGTCCAGCGGCACTTTTTCCAGCGCAAAATCCTTCTCGCCAAGCGATTTCACATAGCGCGTCGCCCAGTCGAGGATGGTGAGCGTGGTGAGGCCGAGGAAGTCGAACTTCACCAGGCCGATGGCCTCGACGTCGTCCTTGTCGAGCTGCGAGATGACGTTGGTCGTGCCTTCCGCCGCGTAGAGCGCGCAGAAGTCGCTGAGCTTGCCCGGCGCGATGAGCACGCCGCCGGCGTGCATGCCGACGTTGCGCACCAGGCCCTCGAGCTTTTCACCCAGCTCGAGCAGCTCCTTGACCTCGTCCTCCTTCTCCTCGCGCTCGGCGAGCAGCGGCTCCATCTTGCGCGCGTCCTGCAGCGTGATCAGCCGGCCGGGCTGGAACGGGATCAGCTTGGCGATCTGGTCGCAGAAGTTGTAGCCGAGGTCGAGCACCCGGCCGACGTCGCGCACCACCGCGCGCGCCGCCATGGTGCCGAAGGTGGCGATCTGCGACACGCTCTGGTCGCCGTACTTCTTGCGCACGTAGTCGATGACGCGGTCGCGCCCGTTCTGGCAGAAGTCGATGTCGAAGTCGGGCATCGACACGCGCTCGGGATTGAGGAAGCGCTCGAACAGCAGGTCGTACTTCAGTGGATCGAGGTCGGTGATGCCGAGCGAGTACGCGACCAGCGAGCCCGCGCCCGAGCCCCGCCCCGGCCCGACCGGCACGCCGTTCTGCTTCGCCCAGTTGATGAAGTCGGCGACGATCAGGAAGTAGCCGGCGAACCCCATCTGGATGATGGTCTTGAGCTCGAACTCCAGCCGCTCGACGTTGCTCAGGTCCCTCTTCTTCAGCCCCGCATGCGCCTGTTGCCGCAGATAGTCGTCGACCGACAGTCCCTTCGGCGTCGGGAAGTCGGGCAGACGGCTCTTGCCGAGCGCAACCTGCAGGCTGCAGCGACGGGCGATCTCGACGGAGTTCTGCAGCGCCTGCGGAATGTCGGCGAACAGCTTCGCCATCTCCGCCTGGCTCTTGAAGTACTGCTCGGGCGTGAAGTGCTTCGGCCGGCGCTGGTCGGCGAGCACGTAGCCCTGCGAGATGCAGACGCGCGCCTCGTGCGCCTTGAAGTCGTCGGGATCGAGGAACTGCACCGGATGGGTGGCGACCACCGGCAGCTTGAGTCGCGTCGCCAGCGCCACCGAGCGCGAAAGGAGCGCCTCGGTGTTCGGCTGGCCGGCGCGCTGCAGCTCGAGGTAGTAGCGGCCCGGGAACGCGGCCGCCCAGCGCTTCGCCTCGCGCTCGGCGGCCTCGGCGTGATCGGAGAGCAGCGCCTGGCCGACGTCGCCCGCCGGCCCGCCCGAGAGGGCGATCAGCCCGTCGCTGCCCTGCTCCAGCCACTCGCGGGCGATCTCGCCGCGGCCGCGGTGCTGGTTCTTCAGCCAGGCGCGGGAGAGAAGCTCGCAAAGCCGCAGGTACCCGGCGTGCGAAGCGCACAGCAAGAGGATGCGGTAGGGCTTCTCGCGGTCCGCGTCGTTCTGCAGCCAGCAATCGGCGCCGACGACCGGCTTCACCCCGGCGCCGCGGGCGGCGCTGTAGAACTTGACCATGCCGAACAGGTTGGCGGCGTCGGTGAGCGCCAGCGCCGGCATCCGGTCCGCCGCCGCCCGCCGAACGGCATCGTCCAAACGGACGATGCCGTCGTTCACCGAGTACTCACTGTGCATCCTCAGGTGAACGAAAAGCGGCTTTCCCATGTCGAAAAATTCTACCGGGAAAGGGTTGGCATGAAGCGGTTTCTCATCCTGCTGTCGATGCTGTTCGCGAGCGTAGCCGGCGCGCAGGAGCGCTCGGCGCTCGACAAGGCGTACGAAGAAGCGCGCGCGGCGCAGATCGCGCTGCAGGCGGCCGAGACGAAGCGCGACCAGAGCGCCGAGACCGAGGCGGGCGAGCGCACCGGCAGCGCCACCGGCGGCAGCCGTCCGAACCAGAACTATTTCGCGCGCCAGGCGGTCCTCGAGCAGGAAGTGGCGGTCGCGCGCAAGCGCTACGAGGACGCCATGAAGCGCTGGAACGACCTGAAGTAAGCAGCAGGTAACATCCGCGGGCCAATGCGGCCCGCCCTGCCCGCGCTGCTCGTCGGCGCGGTATTCATCGCGCTCTCGCCGATCTTCGTCCGCCTCTCCGAGGCCGGACCGACCGCGACCGCCTTCTGGCGCGTGGCGCTCGCTCTGCCAGTCTTGTGGGTCTTGGTTCTTGCCTTTCGCCAACCCCTTAAAGGGCCAAAGCTCCTTTTCCTTGCCGCCGGCGTTGCATTCGCCGGCGACCTCGCCTTCTGGCACACCTCGATCAAGCTCACCTCGGTGGCGAACTCGACCCTGCTCGCCAACCTCGCCTCGATCTTCGTCACGCTGGCGGCCTGGCTCCTCTTTCGCCAGCGGCCGCGGCCGCTCTTCCTCGCCGCGCTGGCGCTCGCGCTGGTCGGCGTCGCGCTGCTCGTCCATACCAGCCTGGAGTTCTCGCGCACCGCGCTGCTCGGCGACGCGCTCGGCGTCGTCACGGCGATGTTCTATGCCTGGTACATCCTGGCGGTGAAGGGCTTGCGCGATCGCGGCGCGGCGACGTTGCAGGTGATGGCGCTGACGAGCACGCTCACCGCGCTGCTGCTCTTGCCCGTGGCGCTCGCTTCCGGCGAACAGATGCTGCCGGCAAGCGCGTACGGCTGGTGGATCCTGATCGGCCTGGCGCTGATTTCCCACGCCGCCGGCCAAGGCCTGATCGCCTACGCGCTCGCGCATCTGCCGGCGCCATTCTCTTCGGTGGGCCTGCTGCTGCAGCCGGTGGTGGCCGCGTTCTTCGCCTGGATGCTGCTCTCGGAGCCGCTCGTCGCGCTGCAGATCGCCGGCGGCCTGGTGGTGCTGGTGGCGATATGGCTCGCCCGGCGCGCCTCAGGTTAGGTCGGGCCTAGATGCTCATCACGTTCTTGCGGTAGTACTTCAGCTCCTCGATCGACTCGACGATGTCGGCAAGCGCCTCGTGCTTGCCTTCCTTGGCGAAGCCCTTCATCGCCTCGGGCTTCCAGCGCTTGACCAGTTCCTTCAGGGTCGAAACATCGAGGTTGCGGTAGTGGAAATGCGCTTCGAGCTTGGGCATCCAGCGCGCGAGGAAGCGCCGGTCCTGGCAGATCGAGTTGCCGCACATCGGCGAGGTCGACGCGGGCACATGCGCGGCCAGGAACTCGAGCGCGGCGCGCTCGGCGGCGGCCTCGTCCAGGGTCGAGGCGCGCACGCGGTCGATGAGGCCGGTCTTCTTGTGCGTGCTCTGGTTCCACGAATCCATCGCCTCGAGCACCGAATCGGGCTGGTGCACGACCAGGACCGGGCCGGTGGCGACCGGGGCGAGCTGCGGATCGGTGACCAGGATCGCGATCTCGATGATGCGATCGGAGTCGGGCTGCAGCCCGGTCATCTCCATATCGATCCAGATCAGGTTGTTCTGGTCAGCAGGCATGCATAATTCTACTTTGCCCCTATGAACAGCTCCTTCAATTCCTTTACCTGGATCTTCCTGGCGGCCCTCGCGGCCGCGACGGCGACGCGCTGCTGGCTCGCGCGGCGGCAGATCCGCCACGTGCGCGCGCACCGCGACGCGGTGCCGCCGATGTTCGCCGAGACGATCCCGGTCGCCGCGCACCAGAAGGCCGCCGACTACACCGCCGCCAAGACCGGCGTCGGCGTGATCGACCTGCTGGTCGAGACCGCCGTGGTCCTTGCCCTCACCCTCGGCGGCGGCATCGAGATGCTGGGCGAGCTCTGGGGACGGCTCTTCCAGCCCGGCTCCCTGGCGCACGGCACCGCGCTCCTGCTCAGCTTCTTCCTCGTCCAGGCGCTGGTCGGCCTGCCGCTCTCGCTCTATCGCATCTTCGGCATCGAGCAGCGCTTCGGCTTCAACCGCATGACCTGGCGCCTCTATCTTTCCGACCTGGCGAAGCAGACGGCGCTGGTGATCGTGCTCGGGCTGCCGGTCATCCTCGCCGTGCTCTGGCTCATGCAGCACATGGGGCCGCGCTGGTGGCTCTACGCATGGCTGGTGCTCACCGCTTTCACCATCGTCCTGCAGCTCATCTTCCCGGCGGTGATTTTGCCGCTGTTCAACAAGTTCACGCCGGTCGCCGAGGGCGAGCTCGCGCAACGCGTCGGTGCGCTGCTCGAGCGCTGCGGCTTCAAGTCGCGCGGCCTCTACATGATGGACGGCTCGAAGCGCTCCAGCCACGGCAACGCGTTCTTCGCCGGCTTCGGCGCCACCAAGCGCATCGTGCTGTTCGACACGCTCATCAACCGCCTCGAGCCGACGGAAGTCGAGGCCGTGCTGGCGCACGAGCTCGGCCACTACAAGCTGCACCACATCGTCAAGATGATCGCCCTCAGCACGGCGATGACGCTCGCCGGCCTGTGGGTGCTGGGACAGCTGATGCACGAGCCGTGGTTCTATGCCGGCCTCGGGGTGAAGACGCCGGGTATGGCGGCGGCGCTGGCGCTTTTCGTCCTGGTGGTGCCGCCCTTCACCTTCTTCCTCCACCCGCTCACCAGCCTCCTGTCTCGCAAGCACGAGTTCGAGGCCGATGCCTATGCGAAGAGCAATGCCGACGCGGCCCAGCTCGCGCAGGCGCTGGTCAAGCTCTACCGCGACAATGCTTCCACGCTGACCCCCGACCCCCTGCATTCGGCCTTCTACGATTCGCATCCGCCGGCGGCAGCGCGCATCGCCCGATTGAGGACCGCATGAACGAGCTCGCGAAGAGGAAGTGCAAGCCCTGCGAAGGCGGCGTCGCCCCCCTGACGCCGGCGCGGGTGAAGCCGATGCTGAAGGGCCTGAAAGGCTGGAAAGTCGAGCGCGGGAAGCTGACAAAGTCCTTTTCCTTCGCCAACTACTACGAGACCATGGCGTTCGTGAACGCGCTCGCCTGGATCTCGCACCGCGAGGACCACCACCCCGACCTCGCCGTCGGCTACAACAAGTGCCGCGTCGAGTACTCGACCCACGCGATCGGCGGCCTGTCGGAGAACGACTTCATCTGCGCCGCCAAGTGCGAGGCACTGTTCGAGCTGTGAAGCGAATCTACAGCTCCTTCAACCTGGTCGCCGTGCACCACGCGAAGAACGTGCTCGAAGTCGAGGGCATCCGCGCCGTGGTGAAGAACGAGATGCTGTCCTCGGCGATGGGCGAGCTGCCGCCGGCGGAGTGCCAGGCCGAGCTGTGGGTGCTGCGCGAGGGCGAGGCCGAGCGCGCCGCGCGGCTGCTCAAGTACGAACTGTGGACCGAGGGTGCGCCGTGGCACTGCGCGATCTGCAGCGAATCCCAGGAACCGCAGTTCACGCAGTGCTGGCGCTGCGGCGCCTACCGAACCTAAGGGAGAAACCATGAAAAAGAAAAAGAGCCTCGCCATCCTCATCGTCCTCCTCGCCGCCGGCTGCGCGAGCGAGGGAACTTCTGACAGCACGGGGGGCAGCGCCGCGAACCCGATGGGTGCCGGGGGCTACGTGCCGCCGATGGATCCGAAGCGCAAGGTGAGCGAGCAGGATTGCAGCCGTCCCGTCGACCCCGCCGGCGGCAACCTGATGTGCAAGGGTGAGCCCACTGCGGCCGAGCGCCGGGCCCTGGAGGAGGATGAGCGCCAGCGCAGGCTCGCCGCCGAGCGCCGCGCCAGGCTCGAGGAGCAGGAGCGGTTGGCCAAGGCCCGGATCGAAGCCGAGGAGCGCGCCGCGCGCGAGCGGCTCGAGCGTGAGCGCGCCGAGCAGCTTGCCCTGGAAGAGGCCGCCCGGAACGCGCGGGCTGCCGAGGAGGCACGGCTCGCCACCGAGCTAAAGGCCCGTGAAGCGCGCGAGTTTCAGGAGGCGCAGGAGGCAGAAGCGCGTGCCCGCCAGCGCGCCGAGCAGGAAGCGCGTGAGGCAGGCGAGCGCGAACGCCAGCGTCTCGAGCAGGAATGGCTCGCCGGCCGCGCTCTACTCGAGAGGTTCGTCGCCACCTACGGCAAGGCCGAGAAATTCAAGGACGTGGCCGAGCCGATCAGCGGGTTCCTCGACAAGACTCGCTGATGTGCAAGTAGGCGCGCCCGCGCCGATCTTCCGCTCGATCGCCCGGCTCTCGGCGCCGGGACTCGCCCTCGCGGTCTTCCAGACCGCGGTCTCGATCGCCGACACCTATTTCGTCGGCCGCCTGGGCACCGAGCCGCTGGCGGGCCTGGCGCTGGTCTTCCCGCTGGTCATGCTGCTGCAGATGACCTCCGCCGGCGCCATGGGCGGCGGCGTCTCCTCGGCGATCGCCCGTGCGCGCGGCGGCGGCAACGAGGCAGCGGCGCGCCGGCTGGTCGTGCACGCGCTCGTCATCGCCCTCGCCGCCGGGCTGCTCTTCACGCTCGTGTTTCTGCTCCTCGGCCGGCCCTTGTACGCGCTGCTCGGCGGCGCCGGCGGCACGCTCGCCCAGGCCATCGCCTACTCCGACGTCCTCTTCGGCGGCGCGGTGCTCGTCTGGCTCGCCAATACGCTCGCGGCGACCCTGCGCGGCGGCGGCAGCACCGCGATCCCGGCGGCCGCGCTCGCTGCCGCGGCGCTGGTCCAGGTCCCGCTCTCGGGCGCGCTGACGCTCGGCTGGGGATCCTTTCCGGCGCTCGGCATCCGCGGCGCAGCGCTGGCCTATGCGGCGTCCTTCGGCATCGCCGCGGCGATCATGGCCGCCTGCCTCTGGGCCGGGCCGCTGCGGCCGCGCGAGGGCGACTGGCGGCTGGAATGGCACCGCTTCCGCGACATCCTGCGCGTCGGCGCACTGTCGTCGATCTCGTCGCTGCAGACGGTCGCGGCCGCTGTCATCCTCACCGGCTGCGTCGGCACCTTCGGCACCGCCGCCCTCGCCGGCTACGGCGTCGGCGTGCGCCTCGAGCTGCTGCAGGTGCCGATCGTGTTCGCCATCGGCCAGGCGCTGGTCATCCTCGTCGGCACGAATATCGGCGCCGGACAGGCCGCGCGCGCCCGGCGCGTCGCCTGGATCGGCACGCTCGCGGCGATCTGCGTCTGCCTGGCCATCGGCTGCGCCGCCGCGCTTCTGCCGGGACTGTGGGTGGGGCTTTTCAGCAGCGACGCGGGCGTGCACCAGGCGGGCAGCCTTTACCTGCGCATCGTCGCGCCGTTCTATCCACTTTTCGGCGCCGGCATGGCGCTCTACTTCGCCGCGCAGGGCGCCGGCCGCGTCGGGCTGCCGATCCTCGCCGGCACGGCGCGCCTCGCCGTCGTCGCAGCCGGCGGTCTCCTGGTGGTCTGGAGCGGCGCGCCGCTCGCCTGGCTGTTCGCGGTCATCGCCGGCGGTCTGGCGCTCTTCGGCGGCGTCGCGGCGCTCGGCGTGCACCGCACGCGCTGGTAAATCAGAGCAGGCGCGCGATGCTGACCACGATCAGCGCGAAGACCCACACCACCACCGCGCGCCAGAGCAGGCCGACGGTGCTGTCGAGGAACGGGCCCTCGGCCGCATCGCCGACGCCGATCTCCGGCCGCGGCTGCATGCCTTCCAGCTCCTGCACCGGCATGCCCAGGCGCACGCCCATCGCACCGGCGCCGGCGGCGAGCACCACGCCGGCGTCCGGGTCGGGCCAGTTGCGCGCCTGCGTGCGCCAGCAGTAGACCGCGTCCTCGAAGTCGCCGACCACGGCGAACGCGGCGGCGGTGAGGCGCACCGCCGGCCACTCGAGCACATGGAACGCCCGGTTCGCGAAGCGGCCGAACGCCCCGGTGTCGCGCCAGCGGGCGGCGAAGTAGGCGGCAAGGCGATAGAGGATCGCGCCGGCGGGCCCGGGCAGCAGCAGGTACCAGAGCAGCACGCCGAACACGTGCCGGTGCGAGGCAAGCAGCGCCCCCTCGATCGCGAGGCGAATCACCTCCTCGCGCGAGCGCACCACGCCCGACGCACCGCGCCACTCGTCGAGCAGCGCGCGCGCCCGGTCGATGTCGCCCGCTTTCACCGCCAGGTGCAGGTCGGTGAAGTAGTGGCTGACCTGGCGGAATCCCAGGGTGAGATAGAGCACGCCGATGTTGAAGGCGAGCGCGAGCAGCGGGCTCACCGCGAACAACGCGTAATGCAGCGCTACGGCGCCCACGACCGCGGGTACCACCGCCACCAGCCAGGCGATGACGCCGTGCTGTCGCTCGCCGCCGTTGAACGAGCGCTCGAGCCACGCTGCCCAGGCGAGCAGCGCGCCGGAGACCGCCTTGCGCTGGCCAAGCGGCCGCCACTGCTCGATGGCGAGGGCTGCGATGATCGCGAGGACACTCATGCAAGCATTCTATAAAGGTTGACGAGCATCCCCGCCGTGGCGCCCCAGATGCGGCGATCGCCGTGCTGCATCACCCAGAAACCGACGGTGCGGCCGCCGAGCTCGCGGGTCTCCCGCTGGTGGTTGGCGGGGTCGAGCAGGAAGGCGAGCGGCACCTCGAATACCTCGGCGACCTCGTGGCTGTCGGCGACAAGCTCGAGCGGCGGCACCAGCAGGCCGATGACCGGGGTGACGCGATAGCCGGTGCGGGTCAGGTATTCCGGCATGCGGGCGATGACCTCGACCCGCTCGGGCGCGAGGCCGATCTCCTCCTGCGTTTCGCGCAGCGCGGTGAACTCCGGGGTGGGATCGCCCGGCTCGGCGCGGCCGCCGGGAAAGCTGACCTGCCCGGAATGGGCGCGCAGGTGCGCCGTGCGCTGCGTGAAGAGCACCGTCAGCCCGTCCGCATGGGTAACGATCGGCACCAGCACGGAAGCGGGCGTCACCGCCCACGCCTGCCGCTCGACATCGTCGTCGCCATAGATCGAGGCGGCCGGCGGCGCGCGGCGCTGCAGCCGCTCCCGCAGCTCGGCGACGCTGGCGATCAGGGGATGAGGACGACTGATCCCGTGGTCTGCCGTCCCTCGAGGTCGCGGTGCGCCTGCGCCGCGTCCGCGAGCTTGTACTTCTTCGTCGTCTCGATCTTCACCTTTCCCGACTTGACCACGTTGAAGAGGTCGGTCGAGCGCTTGACCAGATCGGCGCGGCTGGCGATGTACGTCGCGAGCGTCGGCCGCGTGACGTAGAGCGACCCCTTGCTCGCGAGGATGCCCAGGTTCTGCGGCGGCACCGGGCCCGAGGCGTTGCCGAAAGACGCCATCAGCCCGCGCGGCTGCAGGCAGTCGAGCGAGCCGTCCCAGGTCGTCTTGCCGACGGCGTCGTAGACCACCGGCAGCTTCTTGCCCTTGGTGATCTCCTTCACCTTCTCGACGAAGTTCTCGGTCGAGTAGTTGATGACGTGCTTGTAGCCGTGCGCCTTCGCCAGCTTGGCTTTTTCGTCCGAGCCGACGGTGCCGATGGTGATAGCGCCGAGCTTCTTCAGCCACTGGCCGGCGATCTGGCCGACGCCGCCGGCGGCGGCATGCCACAGCACCGTATCGCCCTTCTTCACCTTGTAGGTGGAGTGGATGAGGTAGTGCACCGTCATCCCCTTCAGCATCATCGACGCCGCCTGCTCGTCGCTGATGCCCTTGGGGATCTTTACCATCCGGTCGGCCGGCACGACGCGCAGCTCGCAGTACGAGCCCGGCAGGCCGGTGTAGGCGACGCGGTCGCCCTTCTTCAGGTCCTTCACTCCCGCTCCGACGGCATCGACCACGCCGGCGCCTTCGTTGCCGGCCACCGCCGGCAGCTGCATCGGATAGAGGCCCGAGCGCTGGTAGGTATCGACGAAATTAACGCCGATCGCCGTGTGGCGGATGCGCACCTGGCCCTGCCCCGGCTCGCCAACCGGCACGTCGTCGAGCTGCAGCACTTCCGGGCCGCCCTGCTTGTGATAACGGATCGCCTTCGCCATTGCTCTCTCCTAAAGGGTTTTACTTGTCTTTCTTGGGTTGCATAGCCTGAAGCGCCGCCTTCTGCACCTCAAGCCACTGGATCGAAAGATTCACCATGTTGAGATTCATCGTCAGCCAGCCCTCGACCGAGCGCAGGTCGCTGATGCGTTTCTCCACCTCCTGCGGGTCGAGGGTGGGCATGGCCATGCCCGGGATCGGCACGCCGAGCGGCCCCCAGAGCCTTCGAAACATTTCAAAGGGGTCCTGCGGCGGCTTCTCGTCAGCCATGATTCGCCCTTTCCTCCGGCTCGAAGAATTCGCGCACCTCGGTTTCGCGCGCCATCGTGTCCTGGTAGCCCAGATCGATGAGCGCGCGGCAGAACGACTCCTCGAACAGGAGATAGCTCGCCAGGTTCGAGCCCGAGCGGTTGAGCGCGCCGGTCGGCCGCAGGATGAAGCGCACCGTCGCCGGCAGCTCGTGGATGAAGCGCGCGGCGATGCGCTCGAGCGGCTGCGACGGGGTGATGAACAGCACCTTGACCGGCCGCAGCTGCATCGCCGAGTCGCTCATCTTGTCCGGCGGGATCAGCTTGACGGTGCGGTTGATGCGCTCCAGGCGCTCGATGTCCACCATCAGGCTGTCGAGGAAGATGCTGTTCAGGGCATGGCCGGCGACCTGCGCCAGCGACGGATAGACGTTGGAGCGGGCGCGCGCCGAATCCGGCGTCTGGCGGCCGGTGCCGACGATCAGCACCCGGTCGGCGCCCAGGTGCAGCGCCGGGCTGACCGGCGCGATCTGGCGCATCGAGCCGTCGCCGAAGTACTCGCGGTGCACCTTCACCGCCGGGAAGATGAACGGCAGCGCAGCGGAGGCGAGCAGCAGGTCGAGGTTGAGCGGCACCGCGGCGCCGATGCGCTGGTTGCGCTCCCAGCCTTCGAGGCCGCTGCCGCCCTGGAAGAACGAGACGCTCTGGCCGGTGGTGTAGCCCGAGGCGGTGACGCACACAGCGTACAGGGCGCCGGAGTCGATATGCGGCTGGATCTTGCCGAAGTCGAGGTTGCGCTCGAGCATTTCGCGCAGCGGCGCGTTGTCGAGCAGCGAGACGGGGTTGCGGCGCGAGACCAGCATCAGCGCCGAGAGCCAGCGCGCGCCGGTGCGCAGGATGTGCCAGGCGTCGGTGCGATAGATCTGGTGGCAGTGCATGTTCTCCCAGACCTCGAGCAGGCTGGCGACGCCGCGGGAGAAGTTGTCGGCGAACACGGCGAGCGTGGCGGCGTTGATCGCCCCGGCGGAGGTGCCGCAGACGATCGGGAACGGGTTCTTCACCGGGTTGCCGAGCAGGTCGCGCACCGCCTTCACCACGCCCACCTGGTAGGCGGCGCGCGCGCCGCCGCCGGTCAGCACCAGGCCGGCGCGCGGCTTCATCCGCTTGGTCGGAAAAGCCGAGACGGTGGCGCTCTGGGATTCCACTAGAAAAGGCTCTGGCCCATCGCGCGCGGTGCGTTGGCGTCGGCAACGACGAGCGCCGTCATGTTGACCAGGCGCCGTACGGTGGCCGACGGCGTGACGATGTGCACCGGGCGCGCCGCGCCGAGCAGGATCGGGCCGATGGTGACGCCGCCGCCCGCCGCCGCCTTCAGCAGGTTGAAGGAGATGTTGGCCGCGTCGAGCGTCGGCATGACGAACAGGTTCGCCTCGCCGCGCAGCCGCGTGTTGGGGAAGACGCGCAGGCGGATCTCCTCGGACATGGCCGCGTCGCCGTGCATCTCGCCGTCGATCTCGAGCTCGGGCGCGAGGCCGCGAATCAGCTCGAGCGCGCGCTGCATCTTGCGCGACGAGGCGATCTGCGCCGAGCCGAAGTTCGACGCCGAAAGCAGCGCCACCTTGGGCACGATGCCGAAGCGCCGCATCTCGTCGGCGGCGAGCAGCGTCATCTCGGCGAGGTGCTCGGCATTCGGATCCTCGGTGACGTAGGTGTCGCAGATGAACACGTTCTTGGTCGGCAGCATCAGTGCGTTCATGGCCGCGTAGCAGCGTACGCCGGCGCGCAGCCCGATCACCTGGTCGATGTAGCGCAGATGCTCGGCGTGCATGCCGAAGGTGCCGCACAGCATGCCGTCGGCCTCGCCCTTGTACATCATCATCGCGCCGATCAGGGTGGTGTGGCGGCGCATCTCCACGCGCGCGTACTCGGGCGTCACGCCCTTTCTCGCGCTGAGCTGAAGGTAGGTGGTCCAGTAGTCGCGGTAGCGCGGGTCGAATTCCGGGTTGACGAGCTCGAACTCCTTGCCCGGGCGCACGCGCAGGCCGAGCCGCTCGAGCCGCTGCTCGATCACCTGCGGCCGGCCGATGAGGATCGGCTTCGCCAGCCCCTCGTCGACGACGATCTGGGTCGCGCGCAGCACGCGCTCGTCCTCGCCCTCGGCGTAGACGACGCGCCGCGGCGCCTTTTTCGCCGCGCTGAAGAGCGGCTGCATGATGACGCCCGAGTGGTAGACGAACTGCGTCAGCGACTGGGTGTAGGCGTCGAGGTCGGCGAGCGGCCGCGTCGCGACGCCCGAGTCCATCGCCGCCTTCGCCACCGCCGGCGCGACGCGGGCGATGAGGCGCGGGTCGAAGGGACGCGGGATGATGTACTCGGGGCCGAAGCTGATCGACTCGATGCCGTAGGCGAGCGCCACCTGCTCCGAGGTTTCCGCCTGCGCGAGGCCGGCGATCGCCCGCACCGCGGCGATCTCCATCTCGTCGTTGATGGTGGTGGCGCCGACGTCGAGCGCGCCGCGGAAGATGAACGGGAAGCAGAGGACGTTGTTGACCTGATTCGGGTAGTCGGAGCGGCCGGTGGCGATGACGCAGTCGGGGCGCGCCTCGCGGGCGAGCTCGGGGCGGATTTCCGGCTCGGGGTTGGCGAGAGCGAGGATCAGCGGCCGGTTCGCCATCTTCTTTACCGCCGCCGGCCTGAGCACGCCGCCGGCCGAGAGCCCGAGGAAGACATCGGCGCCCTCCATCACCTCGTCGAGCGTGCGCGCGCGCGTTTCCTTGGCGAAGCGCTCCTTGTCCGGATCCATCTCCTCGCGCCGGCCCTTGTAGACCACGCCCTTGATGTCGGTGACGGTGATGTTGGCGCGCGGCAGGCCCAGCTTGACCAGGAGCTCCAGGCAGGACAGCGCCGCGGCGCCGGCGCCGGAGGCCACCAGCTTCACGTTCTCGATCTTCTTGTCGACCACCCTCAGCCCGTTGATCACGGCGGCGCCCACCGTGATCGCGGTGCCGTGCTGGTCGTCGTGGAACACCGGGATCTTCATGCGCTTGCGCAGCGCGCGCTCGACGATGAAGCACTCGGGCGCCTTGATGTCCTCGAGGTTGATGGCGCCGAAGGTCGGCTCGAGCGCGGCGATGATGTCGACCAGCTTCTGCGGGTCGCGCTCGTCGATCTCGATGTCGAAGCAGTCGATGCCGGCGAACTTCTTGAACAGCACCGCCTTGCCTTCCATCACCGGCTTGGCGGCGAGGGGGCCGATGGCGCCCAGGCCGAGCACGGCGGTGCCGTTGGTGACCACGCCGATCAGGTTGGCGCGCGAGGTATAGAGCACCGCCGTGGCCGGATCGCGCACGATCTCGTCGCAGGCGGCGGCGACCCCGGGCGAATAGGCGAGCGCGAGGTCGCGCTGGTTGGTGAGCTGCTTGGTCGGCGTCACGGAGATCTTGCCGGGCGGGCTGCGCCGGTGATATTCGAGCGCGTTCTTTTTCAGTTGCTCGTCCACCGAAAAATTATAATCCCCTGCCCCTATGGACCCTCTTACTTCGCGCCGCGCGCAGGAGATCGAAGCTTTCGAGGTCATGGATGTGTTATCGCGCGCGCATGCGCTCGAGGCCGCGGGCCGGCGCGTCGTGCACATGGAGATCGGCGAGCCCGACTTCGGCGCGCCCGAGCCGGTGGTCGAAGCGGGCGTGCGCGCGCTGCGCGAAGGGCGCACCGCCTATACCGCGACGCTCGGCTTGCCGGCGTTGCGCGAGGCCATCGCCGGCTTCTATGCGACAAGATTTCACACCAGGATCGCGGCCGGCCGGATCGCCATCACCTCGGGCGCCTCGGGCGGGCTGCTGACCGTCGCCGCGCTGTACGTGAACCCGGGCGACGAGATCCTGGTGCCGGATCCCGGCTATCCCGGCTATCGCCATTTCGTGCGCGCTTTCGAAGGAATCGCCAAGCCGCTGCCGGTCATGCCCGCCGCGGCGTTCCAGCCGACCGTAGAGATGGTGCGCGCCGCGTGGGGTCCGCGCACAAAAGGCCTGCTCCTCGGCTCGCCGTCCAACCCGACCGGCACGCTGATCGAACGAGCGCAGTTGCAGAAGATCGCCGCCTTCATCGCGGAGCGTAACGGCGTGCTGCTCGTCGACGAGATCTACCAGGGCCTCACCTACGGCGCGCAGCCATGGACGGCGCTCGGGCTGCCGGGCGACGTGGTGGTGATCAACAGCTTCTCGAAATACTTCTGCATGACCGGCTGGCGCCTGGGCTGGGTGGTGCTGCCGGAGACGAGCGTGCGCGAGTTCGAGAAGCTGGCGCAGCATCTCTTCATCTCGGCGCCGTCGGCGGCCCAGCACGCGGCGCTCGCGGCTTTCCTGCCGGAGAGCCTCGCCATCCTGGAAAGCCGAAGGAATGAGTTCGCGCTACGCCGCGACCTCATCGTTCCCGAGCTGAAGAAGGCCGGCCTGGCGATCCCCGCCGAGCCGCATGGCGCGTTCTACGCCTATGCCGATTGCGGCGGCGACGCGAAGCGCTTCTGCCTCGAGCTCTTGAACCAGGAAGCGGTGGCGGCGACGCCGGGGATCGACTTCGGCGCCAATGGCACCGGGCGCTGCGTGCGCTTCGCCTACACGCGTCCCCGGCCGGAGCTCGAGGACGCGGCGGCGCGCATCAGGCGCTTCGCTGCTTCCTGGCGAGCTGCCTGAGGGCGTCGAGGCGCGCTTTCTCGGCGAACACCTTGGCGGCGTACTGCGCGGTCGGCTCGTCGAGCGCGCCGGCGTACATCTGCAGCGCCGCTTCGGTGTCGCCCAGGCGCCGCTGGTATTCGCGCAGGATGCGGGTGCCGACCAGGATGTTCACTTCGGGCTCGAGCAGCGCCGGCTCGCCGCCGTGGTCCGCCAGCTTGTCGAGATGGAACTGCGGCATCACCTGCATCAGCCCCTTCGCCCCCACGCTGCTCTCGGCGACCGGGTTGTAGCGCGACTCGACCGCCATCACCGCGAGGATCAGGAGCGGGTCGACGTGGTGCTGCGAGCCGGCGCGGTAGGCCGCGGCGACGAAGCCGGCGACCGCGGTATCGGCGACGCGGTAGCGCTTGGCGATGTATTCGGTGACGGCGCGCTGCTCGCGCGCGAGCGGCGTCTCCAGCTCGCCGCCCTGGATCGGGCCGGCGACCTCGATCGACGGCGGGAAAAACATCTCGCCCGCAGCCTGGCGGAAGGCCGGCACGCTGAAGTCGTACTGCCAGGCGAGGAGCATGCCGCCGCACACGGCGGCGAAGCCGACCAGCGCCAGTCCTGCCTTGAGCGCGCCATAAGCGCGTAGCAGCGGCGGAAGCGTGATTGTCATCGGGGACCTCCCTGCATTCAGGGGACGGGTTCTCGAGAGCGCATGGATCAGGCCCTCGAGTGGAACGGAATGCTGCAGCGCAGCGGGACGGATCATAGGTAAGACTCTCCTATGCTGTCAATCACTTCCCTCCTGGGGGACGGTGCTACGGTGAAGCCTCGCGGACCGGCCTAGGATCCGATCTTGGGTCGTTTGACCAAGCCGGTCCGCTGAGCTTCGGGGTCTGGCGGGAGCTCACGCCCCCGCCATGCTCCCCCGGTTCCCGGTTACGGCCGGGTGCCGGTAGGAAACGGCCATGCGGCTGCTGGATTCAGCGCGGGTCGCGCGCTGGTACTCGCAGCCGACGGCGAGGATGCTGCACTCGCCATCGTTGTCGCACGGCTGACCGCAGGTCGAGCGGCTTTCGCCTTGTTCTTCTTCTTGGCGGACTTCTTTCCTGCCGCTTTTTTCTTACCCGCTTTTTTCTGCTTCTTCTTCTTTGGTGATGCCCTCTTCTTCTTCTTTTTCTTTCCGCCTTTTTTCGCTTTTTTCTTC
>JAXDQC010000014.1:0-10017 GCA_034668045.1 Betaproteobacteria bacterium
CGCCCACGGTCGCCATGACCAGCGGCGCTTCGCCGAGCAGCTTCAGGTTGTAGCCGATGTTGCCGGCGGTGCCGCCGAACTCGCGCCGCATGTCGGGCGTGAGGAAGCAGACGTTGAGGATGTGCAGCTGATCGGGAAGCAGGTGGTTCTTGAACCGATCCGGAAACACCATGATGGTGTCGTAGGCAATCGAGCCTGTAACGAGGATTTTCTTCACGCGGCGAGGATTTTCATGCGGGATAGAAGAGATAGAGTCGGTAACCGGTGGCGCGAGTGCGGCTTGCGTCGAGAAAGACCCGCAGCGCTGCTTCGCCGCCCGGGCCGATGCCCGCGGGGACAAGCTGGGTCGCCCGCACGGGATCGAGGTAGTCGCGCGGCGTCAGGACCCGGCGCAGAAGCGGCCGGTCGCCTTCGTCGGTCAGCGTCAGCTCGAGCGCCGGATACTCCTGGGGGAAAGGCGCGCGGTTACGCAGCACCGCGTTGAGCACGATGATGCCGTCGCGCCGATTGTCGGCCTGCAGGTCCGAGGACTCGATGCTCAAGAGCTCCGTCCGGCGCGGCAGCGACACCTGGCAGCGCAACAGCCGGCAAGTCGCTTCCAGCGGCCCGCGCACGCCAGGACCGAGCACGGCCAGCTCGGCGCGGTATCGGTACGCGGCCTGCGCGGCGAGGCCCACCGCCGCAAGCAACGCAGCCAGCGCCCAGAGCCAGAAATGCCGGCGCGGCGGCTCGGCTTCCGCCATGAAGGCCGGCAGAAAAACCTCTTCCGGGTCGTCTTCCGGTGGCTGCGGGCCGCGCCGCGAAGGGTCGAACAGGCCCATCTGCGGCGAGGGGTCGAGCGAGAGCTTTTCGCCGCCCTCCTCCACCAGGCTGGCGACGCCGTCGAAAACCGTGGCGCATTTGCCGCAGCGAACCCTGCCGCCGCGCGCCGCCAGTTGCTCGCGCACGACGCGAAAGGCGGTGCCGCATACCGGGCAGCGCGTCGCCAGGCTCATCGGCGCGTCCCTGTCACGAGCGTCCAGCCCTCCTCGCTCTCGCCGGGCGCGGCATCGAACCACGGCGAGTAGGCGGCGACCAGCTCTTCGGCCTGCGCATCGAGGATGCCGGCGAGGGCGATCCGGCCGCCGGACGCGGTGCGCGCGCCAAGCAGCGGCGCGAGGACGACGAGCGGCTGGAAGAGGATGTTCGAGACGACGAGATCGTAAGCCGCCGCGGGCAGCGATTCCGGCGGCAGCGCGCGCAGCGCGATCTGGTTCAGCCGTGCGTTCATCGCTGTCGTCTCCACGGCCTGCGGGTCGACGTCGACGGCGTCGACGTCCGCCGCGCCGAGCTTCGCGGCGGCGATGGCCAATATACCGGAGCCGCAACCGTAATCCAGAACGCGCTCGCCCGCCGTGAGGTTCTTTTCCAGAAAGCCCAGGACCAGTTTCGTCGTCGGATGGCTTCCCGTGCCGAAGGCGAGACCGGGATCGATGCGCACGATCGCGCGCGCGTCGGCCGGCGGCTGATGCCAGGTCGGGCCGATCCACAGGCGCCCGACTCTCAGCGGCGCGAACTGCGCCTGACTCGAGCGCACCCAGTCCTGGTCTTCGAGCTGTTGCGTGGTGAAGCGCGGCGATTCGATCCCGGAGGCGCGCGCCGCGGCGGCGATCAGCGCCTCGGCGTCTTCGTGGGGCTTCAGGATGGCCGACAGCCGCCCGGCTTCCAGCGCGACCGACTGCGCGCCGGCGGCGAGCAGCGCGTCGCCGAACGTCTCCGCCGTCCCCGCCTCGAGATCCAGGCTGACGGTGAGCCAGGCCATCATTTCTTCTTCTTCTGCTCCTGGGCGAGCTTCTGCTCGAGGTAGTGGATCGAAACGCCGCCGCGCAGAAAGCGCGTGTCGTTCAGGAGATCGCGGTGCAGCGGCAGGTTGGTCAGGATCCCTTCCACCACCATCTCGGAGAGCGCGATGCGCATGCGCGCGATCGCCTGCTCCCGCGTCGCGCCGTAGGCGATCAGCTTGCCCACCATCGAGTCGTAGTTCGGGGGCACGGTGTAGCCCTGGTAGACGTGCGAATCGACTCGGATGCCGGGCCCGCCGGGCGGATGGTAGGAAGTGATCTTTCCCGGCGAGGGCGTGAAGCGATAGGGATCCTCGGCGTTGATGCGGCACTCGATCGCGTGGCCGCGCACGACGATGTCCTTTTGCCGGAAGCGCAGCTTGTGGCCGGCGGCGACGTGGATCTGCTCCTGCACGAGGTCGACGCCGGTGATCATCTCGGTCACCGGGTGCTCCACCTGGATGCGGGTGTTCATCTCGATGAAGAAGAACTCGTTCTCCTGGTAGAGGAACTCGAACGTGCCGGCACCGCGGTAATTCATCTTGCGGCAGGCCTCGGCGCAACGCTCGCCCATCTTGTCGCGCAGCTTCGCCGGCAGCTCGGGCGCCGGCGCCTCCTCGAGCACCTTCTGGTGACGCCGCTGCAGCGAGCAGTCGCGCTCGAACAGATGCACCGCGTTCTTGTGCTCGTCGGCGAGCACCTGGATCTCGATGTGGCGCGGCTGCTCGAGATAGCGCTCGAGATAGACCACGGGATTGGCGAACGCCGCCTGAGCCTCGGTGCGCGTCATGTTGACCGCGTTGAGCAGCGCGGCCTCGGTATGCACCACGCGCATGCCGCGACCGCCGCCGCCGCCCGATGCCTTGATGATGACCGGATAGCCGACCTTGCGGGCGATGCGCACGATCTCCTTCGGATCGTCGGGCAGCGCGCCCTCGGAGCCGGGCACGCACGGCACCCCGGCCTTGATCATCGCCTGCTTGGCGCTCACCTTGTCGCCCATCAGGCGGATGTTCTCGGGGCGCGGGCCGATGAAAACAAACCCCGAGCGCTCGACCTTCTCGGCAAAGTCGGCGTTCTCGGCGAGGAAGCCGTAGCCGGGGTGGATCGCCTCGGCGTCGGTCACCTCGGCGGCGCTGATGATCGCCGGGATATTGAGGTAGCTCGCCGCCGCGGGCGCGGGGCCGATGCACACCGACTCGTCGGCGAGCTTGACGTACTTCGCTTCGGTGTCGGCCTCGGAGTGCACGACCACCGTGCGGATACCCATCTCGCGGCAGGCGCGCTGAATGCGAAGCGCGATCTCGCCCCGATTGGCGATCAGGATCTTTTCGAACATCTAGCCGAGGATGAAGAGCGGCTGGCCGTACTCGACCGGCTGGCCGTTCTCGACCAGGATCGCCTTCACCACCCCGGCCGCGTCGGCGTCGATCTCGTTCATCAGCTTCATTGCCTCGATGATGCAGATCACCTCGCCCTCCTTCACCGCTTGGCCGACCTCGACGAATGCCTTGGCGTCGGGCGAAGGCGAGCGGTAGAAGGTGCCGACCATCGGCGCCTTGACGACGTGGCCTTCCATAGCGGCGGGCTCCGCCGCAGCGGGTGCGGCGGCGCTCGGCGCGCCCGGGTGCGGCGCTGCGGCGGCTGGCACGGAGGGCGCAGCCGGCATGGCGAAGCTCGGTGCGACTTGCACCACCCCGCCTTTAACGATCTTGACCTTCTCCTCGCCCTCGGTGATCTCAAGCTCGGCGATCCCGGATTCCTGCACCAGATCGATGAGCTTCTTCAGCTTGCGAAGATCCATGGGGATGTCCGGAATTGGCGCCTAGTTCGACGTAGAACGCGGCATCTTACCGTAACAGAGGGGTCACCATCCCTTCCAATTCCCGGCGGTCGAAGGCTCCCAGCTTGCGGCTGGAAAGGCGGCCCGATCGATCGAGAAGCAGGCTGAAGGGCAACCCACCGCTGGGATTGCCGAGATCCTTCATCAGCTGGACCGCTTCCGCGCCGGCAACGAGCATTTCGTAACGTAGAGCGTAGTTAGCGACAAAGTCCCGTATTTTGCTTACCGAATCGATACCGATACCGACCGCTGAAAAGCCGTATTTCTGCGCCACGGCGTCCAGAACAGGCATTTCCTCCCGGCAGGGCGTGCACCAGGTTGCCCAGAAGTTGAAGAGCACCACCCTACCCTGCCAGTCACTCAGCCACCGGGGGCGGCCAGACAGATCGGGGAATGAAGAAGCCAGAAGTTTCGCGGCGCCGCTGGCGGACTGGATGCCTAGCGCGCCGACTAGCGCGCCGGCCCCCAAGGCGGCGCTGGCCGCCGCCCCGAGAATCAGCGCTTCACGCCGCTTCATCGCGCAGCAACGCTGCGAGCTCGGCGATGCCGGCGCGCTGCATGACGCGCCCGGCCTGGGAGGTCTTCAAAGCGACGCGCTCGTCGCGGGGGTCGAAGACCGAAAGCTTGAGGGGCGTGTCCTGCCACAGCAGGGTAAAGATGCTGACCGCGTGCACCCGGTCGCCGGAGTAGCGCCGGGCCTCCTGGGTCTCGAAGTTGATGTCGCGCTCGAGCAGGTGCAGCTCGACCTCCTTCGAGCTCTCGGGAAAAAGCTGCAGCTCGATCTCGGCGTAGGGCCCGGCGGTGCCTTTGAGCACCGGGCCGGTGAGGTAGGGATGGAAGCGCTCGAAGGTGCGCATGGCGTCCAGCGCCACTTCGCGCAGCTCGGCTTCGATCTCATCGTTTCCGGGCAGCGCCTCGGTTGCTGGCGCACCAAGGCTGCGCGCCGCTTTGCGCTTGGCGAGCGCGAAATTGTCGATGCCGCCCTCGGCCATGATGCGCGCCGCTGCGGCGGCGATGCGAGCGCGCATTCCAGTCTGGCGAGTGCTCTTGCGGCTCACGTCCAGAATTCAATCATAGAATCTCCGTCCCTCCATGGCGGCCCACCTCCACATCCTCGGCATTTGCGGCACGTTCATGGGCGGCATCGCCGCGATCGCCAAGGCGGCGGGGCATCGCGTCACCGGCTGCGACGCCAACGTCTATCCGCCGATGAGCGATCAGCTCGCCGCGCTGGGCATCGAGCTCATCCAGGGCTTCGGCGCCGACCAGCTGGCGCTCAAGCCGGACGTCTGGGTCGTCGGCAACGTCGTCACGCGCGGCAATCCGCTCATGGAAGCGATCCTCGATCGCGGCGATCGCTATGTTTCCGGGCCGCAGTGGCTGGCGGAAGAGGTGCTCGTCGGCCGGCACGTCCTCGCGGTCGCCGGCACCCACGGCAAGACCACGGCGTCGACCATGCTGGCCTGGATCCTCGAGCAGGCCGGCCAGAAACCCGGCTTTCTCATCGGCGGCGTCCCGAACGACTTCCCGGTCTCTGCCCGCCTTACCGAGAGTAAGTACTTCGTTATCGAGGCGGACGAGTACGACACGGCTTTTTTCGATAAACGCTCCAAGTTCGTGCATTACCGGGCCCGCACCGCCATCCTCAATAATCTTGAGTTCGATCATGCAGACATCTTCGATGATCTTGCGTCGATCGAACGGCAATTCCATCACTTCGTGCGGATAGTGCCGCCTACGGGACTGATCGTGGTGAATGGGGAGGACGAAGCGCTGGCCCGGGTGCTCAAGGCGGGTGTCTGGAGCCCCGTCGAGTACTTCGGCAGCGCCGTCGGGTGGCAGGCCGGCGAGCCGGATGCGCAAGGCGGTTTCGAGGTTGCATGGCAGGGAAGGGCGCTCGGGCGGGTGCAGTGGACGCAGCTTGGCGCGCACAACCGGTGGAACGCTTTGGCGGCATTGGCGGCCGCTAGGCACGCCGGCGTCGAGCCGGCGCAGGGCATCGCCGCGCTGAGCGGGTTCTCCGGCGTGCGGCGGCGCATGCAGGTACGGGGCGAAGCGGGCGGGGTCACTGTGTACGACGACTTCGCTCACCATCCGACCGCGATCCGCACCACGCTCGAAGGTCTGCGGCGGCGAGTCGGCCGTGCGCGCATCCTCGCCGTGCTCGAGCCGCGCTCGAACACGATGAAGCGCGGGGTGCTGAAGGACGCGCTGCCGGAGAGCCTGGCCGACGCCGACCGCACTTTTGTCTATACCGCCGGTCTTGGCTGGGACGCCGATGCTCTGTTCGCGCCGATGGGCGAGCGGGCGCGCTGCATCGACGACCTCGATCGCCTGGTGAGCGCGGTCAAGGCGGAGGCGCGCGCCGGCGACCACGTGCTGGTGATGTCCAACGGCGGCTTTGGCGGTATCCACGAGAAACTGCTTGATCGTCTATCTGCACGGGTTTAACTCGTCGGCCCAGTCGCACAAGGCCCAAGTGCTGGGACGCTTTCTCGAAGAGCGAGGCCTCGGCTCGCGCTACGCCTGTCCGGACTTGCCGCCCCATCCGGCCGAGGCTATCCGCGCCGTCGAAGCGCTACCCGACGCGTGTTTTGTCGGCTCCTCCCTCGGCGGCTTTTACGCCACCTATATGGCGGAAAAGCACGGCGCGCGCGCTGTCCTGATCAATCCGGCGATCGACCCGCATGTCGGCTTGCGCTCTTACCTCGGTGCGCAGAAGAACCTGCACACCGGCGAGCCTTACGAGCTCACGGAGGCTTACCTGCAGGCGTGGCAGGACCAGTTTCAGCCGCGCATCACGCCGGCGCGCTACCTGCTGCTGGTCGAGACCGGCGACGAGGTGCTCGACTACCGTCGCGCGGTCGAGCGATATGCCGGCGCCCAGCAGGTCGTCGTCCCGGGCGGCGACCATAGCCTGCAGAGCTTTTCCGAGCATCTGCCGCGCATCTTGCACTTCTGCGGCGAGCGCGCCTGACATGCAGCTCCTGTACGAGGAGGGCGGTGATCTCAAGGTCGCCGCGGTGCTGGGCGAGGCGCCGGCGTCCTTCCAGGTCGAGACGCAGCACGGGCGGCGCGCCAAAGTGAAGGCGGCGCAGGTGCTGCTCACGTTCGAGCGGCCGGGGGGCGCCGAGCTTCTCGAGCAGGCGCGGCAATTCGCCGCCGGTCTGGAGACCGAATTCCTCTGGCAATGCAGCGGCGGCGCGGAGTTCGCCTTCCAGGACCTCGCGCGAGAGTACGTCGGCCGCGCGCCCACGCCGGTTGAATCGGCGGGCGTGCTGATGAAGCTGCATTCAGCGCCGATGTACTTCTATCGGCGCGGGAAGGGGCGCTTTCAGGCCGCGCCCGAGGACACCCTCAAGCTCGCGCTGGCTTCGGTGGAGAAGAAGAAGCGCCAGCAGGAATCGATTTCGCTCTGGGCAGCGGCGCTCGCGCGCCACGAATGCCCGCCCGAGATCGCCGCTCTGCGCGACGAGCTGCTCTACGCGCCCGACGGCAACAAGCCCGAGACCAAGGCGCTCGAGCAGGCGTGCCGCGAGACCGGCTTCTCGCCGGCGAAGCTCTTCGAGCGCTGCGGCCTTCTCCCCGACAGCCACGACTACCATCTGAAGCGCTTCCTGAACGAATTTTTCCCGCACGGCAGCGGCTTTCCCGCCCACGAGGTGCCGCCCGCGACGGCGGACCTGCCGCTGGCGAGCGTCCGGGCGTTCAGCCTCGACGATGTGGGGACGACGGAGATCGACGACGCGTTCTCGCTCGAGTGGCGCGGCGATGCGCTGCGCGTGGGGATCCACATCGCCGCGCCCGGTCTGGGCTTCGGGCCGGGATCGCCGCTCGATGCGATCGCCCGTTCGCGGCTGTCGACGGCGTACATGCCGGGGCGGAAGTACACCATGCTGCCGGACGACGTCGTGGCGAAGTTCTCCCTCGACCATGGCGTCGAGCAGGCGGCGGTTTCGCTTTATTTCGATGTTGGCGCGGACGGCGCGATCGGCGCCGCCCACAGCCGCGTCGAGCGCGTGCCGGTGGTGGCGAATTTGCGCCATGCGCAGTACGACGTCCTCAATGGGGCGTTCGAATCCGGCGTCACGGCCGGTCTCGCTTTCGAGGCGGAGCTGCGCGAGCTCTGGCGCGTCGCCGGCCTGCTGGAGAAGAAGCGGGGCAAGCCGAGCGTCGCGACGACCATGCTCGACTACAGCTTCCACGTCGAGGATGGCCGGGTGCGCATCGTGCCGCGCCGGCGCGGCTCGCCGCTCGACAAGCTGGTCGCGGAGATGATGATCTTCGCCAACTCGTCGTGGGGCGAGCTGCTCGCCGAGCGCGATGTCGCCGCCATCTACCGAGTGCAGTCGACCGGCAAGGTGCGCTTCAGCGTCCATCCCGAGCCGCACGAGGGGCTGGGGCTCGGCTGCTACGCCTGGATGAGCTCGCCGCTGCGCCGCTACGTCGACCTCGTCAACCAGTGGCAGCTGATCGCCGCTCTCGGCGGCCGGCGAGCGCCCTTCGCGCGCAATTCCGACGGGCTCCTGACGGCGCTGCGCGCCTTCGAGATCACGGCGACGCGCTTCGACGAGCACCAGCGGGGGATGGAGGACTACTGGAGCCTGCGCTGGCTGGTGCAAGAGGGTGTGACGACGGCGCCGGCGGTCGTCCTGCGCGAGAGCCTGGTGCGCTTCGAAGGCTTGCCGCTCGTCGCGCGCGTGCCTTCGCTGCCGCCGCTCGATCCCGGCGCGCGCGTGGCGCTAGAGATCAAGGCGGTGGACCTGATCGAGCGCAGCGTAAGCTGCATGTTTCGTGAAGTTCTCGGCACGGGGGCGCCGGAAATCGCGACAGGCGACGGGCGAAATGCCTAGAATATGAAAGGGTTGGGAAATTGATGTAATGTGGAGTAGAGGTGAGGGAGCCGACTTGAATTTGAGGATGTTCCTGGCAGGCCAGGACCGCGTGCTCGGCGCGGCGCTGGGCATCTCCCTTGCATTCCATGCGCTGCTTCTCGCGGTGCACTTCCAGCTACCGGACACGCTGCGTTGGAAACCGACCGCGCAACCGCTCGAAGTCGTGCTCGTCAACACGAAAACGCGTGAGCGTCCTTCGCGTGCGGAGCTTCTCGCGCAGGCCAACCTCGACCGCGGCGGCAACGTCGATGAGCGCCGCCGCGCCAGGACGCCGCTCCCCGTCACCGAGCCGAAGAATCCCGGCAAGGACCTCGCCGCGGCGCAGCGCCGCGCGCGCGAGCTCGAGGTGCGCCAGCAGCAGGTTCTCACTCAGCCGCACCCGTCGCAGGCACGGGTGCCGAACGCGGAACGGCAGGCACCGAGCGACGAGCCAGGCGGGCAGACGAGCGGCCGCGATCTCGCCGACCTCGCGCTCGCGGCGATGCGCCTGCAGGCGCAAATCGACAAACGCATCGACGAATACCAGAAGCGGCCACGCAAGCAGTTCATCGGCGCCAACGCCGCCGAATACCGCTTCGCGCAATACGAGGAAGACTGGCGCGTCAAGGTCGAGCGCGTGGGAACGCTCAACTATCCGGCCGAGGCGCGCGGCAAGCTCTACGGCAACCTGCGGATGACCGTCACCATCCGCCCCGACGGCACGGTGGAATCGATCGAGCTCGACCGCTCCTCGGGTCTCAAGGTGCTCGACGCCGCCGCATTCAAGATCGTGCGCATGGCGACGCCGTTCGCCTCCTTTCCGCCCAACATCCGGCGCGACACCGACCTGCTGGTGATCACCCGCACCTGGTTCTTCGGCCAGGGCGACAAGATCTGGACCGAGTAGGCGGGCATGAGCGAGCGTTACGCCGTCATCGGCCAGCCGGTGGCGCATTCCAAGTCGCCCTGGATCCACGCGCAGTTCGCGCGCGCGACGCGGCAGGACATCGACTACGGCCTCATCGAGGCGCCGCTGGGCGGCTTCGTCCGCGCCGCCGATGAATTCCGCGCAGCCGGCGCCAAGGGCCTCAACGTCACGCTGCCATTCAAGGAAGACGCGTTCCAGTACTGCACGCAGTTGAGCCCGCGGGCGCGCGACGCGCGGGCGGTGAACACCATTCGCTTCGGCGCGGAAACGTTCGGCGATAACACCGACGGCGTCGGACTGGTGCGCGACCTTGCCAGCCTGGGCGCGGACCTGCACGGCAGCCGGGTCCTGCTGATGGGCGCGGGAGGTGCGGCGCGGGGCGTGGTCGGAGCGCTGGTCGAAGCGGGTGTCGCACGGCTGACGATCGGCAACCGCACCGAGTCCCGGGCACGCGAAGTCGCGACGCGCTTCCGTGGCGTCTCGGCGTGCGGCTATGAGGCGCTTACGCCTGATTTCGACTTCGTGATCAATGCGACTTCGGCTGGCCTCGCG
>JAXDQC010000015.1:0-13238 GCA_034668045.1 Betaproteobacteria bacterium
CCTCGAGCGCCTTCGCGACCCGGTCCGTTCCGGCGTCTACCGTGCGGCCGCGCGCGACGCGATCGACGAGGCGCTGCGCGGCTCGGCGCTCGATGCTGCCACCATCGACCTGCAGGGCGGCGACGCGCTGCGCTCGATCTCCCAGGCGCTGCATTTTCCCGCCTGGTTCGGCGGCAACTGGGACGCGCTCGAGGATTGCCTCGGCGATCTCTCCTGGCGGCAGGGCGAAGGATACGTGCTCGTGCTGCAGAACTGGCAGGCGCTCTCGAGCGACGATCTGGGCGTCCTGATCGACGTGCTGCGCGCGAGCGCGGATTCCTGGTCCGGGCGCGGCAAGCCGTTTTTCGCCGTGCTGATCGACCCGCAGGCGAAGCTCGCCCTGCCGCCGCTGCACCGCGAGCGCTCATGACAACGCCGCCGAAGCTGCCGATGTCGGTGCTGGTGGTCGTGCACACCGCGGCGCTGGAGGTGCTCCTCCTCGAGCGTGCATCGCGCGCCGGCTTCTGGCAGTCGGTGACCGGCTCGCTCGACCGGCTCGACGAGCCGCTCGCCGTCGCCGCGGCGCGCGAGGTGCTCGAAGAGACCGGCATCGCTGCCGAGCGGGGTGCCTTGACCCGCTGGCCGGTCGCCAACACCTTCGAGATCTATGCCCGCTGGCGCCATCGCTTCGCCCCTGGCGTCACGCATAACACCGAGCATGTGTTCGGTCTTGGGCTCGAAACGCGGCCGCCGGTCCGGCTCGCGCCCGAGGAGCATGTGGCGTTCGCCTGGCTGCCCTGGCGGGAAGCGGCGCGGAAATGTTTTTCCTGGTCGAACCGCGACGCCGTCCTGATGCTGGGCGAAAAAGCGCTGTGATAATTTAGCCGGGTGCGGGCAATTCTCGGTGTAGCCTCGAAATGAGCGAGACGCTGCGCGTCCTCACGCTCAACATCCACAAGGGGTTGTCGCAGTTCAACCGCCGCATGGTCATCCACGAGCTGCGCGACGGCCTGGGCGCGCTCGATCCCGACATCGTCTTCCTCCAGGAAGTGCAGGGGTTGAACCAGCGCTTCGCGTTGCGCTTCGCCGCCTGGCCGGGCGCGCAGCACGAGTTCCTCGCCGGCGAGCGCTGGCGCCACGCCTACGGCTGCAACGCGGTCTACGACCACGGGCACCACGGCAACGCCATCCTGTCGCGCTTCGGCTTCGTCTCGTTCTCGAACCAGGACGTCTCGGATCATCGCTTCGAGCGGCGCGGGCTGCTGCACAGCGTCGTCGCCGTGCCGGGCTGGCGGCGCAACCTGCATTGCGTCTGCGTGCACCTGTCGCTGCACGAGCGCGGCCGCAACCGCCAGCTGGAGGCGATCTCCGGCCGGCTGGAGGAGCTCGCGTCGCGTGACCTGCCGATCATCATCGCCGGCGATTTCAACGACTGGCGCCATCGCGCCTCTTCGATCCTCGAGAAGCGCCTCGGCATGACCGAAGTCTCCCTCTCGCGCCACGGCCGGGCAGCGCGCACCTTTCCCAGCGTTCTGCCGCTCCTGCAGCTCGACCGCATCTACGTGCGCGGCTTCGAGGTCGTCACCTCGCAGGTGCACAAGGGCAAGCCCTGGTCGCTGCTGTCGGACCATCTCGCGGTGAGCGCCGAGCTCAGGCGCGCCTGAGGCGATGTCGTACGTCGGCGGCAACCGCCTCGAGCTGCTGCGCAACGGCGTCGAGTATTTTCCCGCGCTGATCGGGGCGATCGACGCCGCCCGGCGCGAAGTGTTCCTCGAGACCTACATTTACGCCGACGACGAGACCGGCAGCCTGGTCGCCGATGCGCTGGCGCGCGCCGCGGCGCGCGGCGTGTTCGTGCGCCTGCTGATCGATGGCTTCGGCGCGCGCGAGTTCGCGCCGCGCTTTCGCGGCATGCTGCGCAGCGCCGGCGCCGAAGTGCTGACCTTCCGGCCCGAGTTCGCGCGTCTGCGGCTGCGCCGCGGCCGGCTGCGCCGCATGCACCGCAAGCTGGCCGCGATCGACGGCGCGATCGCCTTCGTCGGCGGCATCAACATCATCGACGACTTCGACGGGCCGGCCGAGCGACGACCGCGCCACGACTACGCGGTGCGGGTCGAAGGTCCGCTCGCCGCCGAGGTGCGCGCGAGCGCGGCGCGCATGTGGCGGAGCGTGGCGCGGGCGGCGATGCGCGGCGGCGCGCCGGTCATGCCCGCGCCGCCGGTCCCGCCGCCCGCGGGCGATCAGCGCGCCGCGCTGGTTGTACGCGACAGCTGGCGACACCGTCGCGATATCGAGGACGCCTACCTCGCGCACATCCAGTCGGCGCAGCGCGACATCGTCATCGCGGTCGCGTACTTCTTTCCCGGCCGGCGCTTCCGCCGCGCCCTGGTCCACGCGGCGGCGCGCGGCGTGCGGGTGCGGTTGCTCCTGCAGGGCAAGATCGAGTATGCGATGGTGAGCTACGCCTCGCGCGCGCTCTACGGCTCGTTCCTCGACGCCGGCATCGAGATCCACGAATACCACCGCAGCGTGCTGCACGCCAAGGTGGCGGTCTTCGACGAGCGCTACGCCAGCGTCGGCTCGTCGAACATCGATCCGCTCAGCCTGCTGTTCGCGCGCGAAGCCAACGTCTTCGTCGACGACGCCGCGTTCGCGCAGCAGCTCTGCCGCAGCCTCGAGGAGGCGATGCACACCGGCGGCGCCCGGCTGGCGCCGCGCCGCTGGCAGGAGCAATCGCTGCTCGCGCGGCTACGGATGTGGCTGGGCTACGCGCTCGCGCGGCTGGCGATCAGCGTGGTCGGCCTGGAGCGCTATCACTGACGAGGCGCCGCTAGACCAGTCGAACCCGCCCGTCCTCCAGCGCGCTCACCACCGGCAGGCTGTCCACCTGGCAGGCATATTCCACTTCGCGGCGCAGCCCGCGCTTGGCCATCATCGCGCCGACGCGGCACTCGAGCAGCGCGTCGGGCATGCGTGCGCTGCGGTAAAGATCTCGCGCTGCCCTGGCTGCATCCGAGAGATCGATGCTCCCCATCATTTCTGAAAAACGATCGACAAAGCAGCCGGCGCCGTAGAAGTCCTCGTAGTTGAAGTTGTTGCCCGATCCCGAGCAGAGGATGAGCACGGTTTCGCCGGCGTGGCGGGCGAGGATGTGCTCCACCAGGCGCCGCGCATTGAGGAGCGCGCCGCAATAGACGCGCGCGGCGCCGGCGGCCTCGGTCATTGCCACCGTGCCGTTGGTGGTGGAATAGACCACGGTCTTGTCGCGCACGCCGTGCTCGATGAGCGCGAGCGGTGCCGGATGCGCAAAACCGGGGAGGGTCTCGGCGTAGAGCTCGCCGGCGAGCACGCATCCGGGCATGCCCTGCGCACAGGCCCGCGCCGCCGCCTCGTCGAGCACCGGCACCACCTCTTTGGCGCCGTTGGCGAGCACCGCCACCATCGTGGTGGTGGCGAACAGGATGTCGAGCACCACGACCACCTTGCCCTGCACGCGCACGGTGTCGAGCTCTTCCTTCTTGGTGAGGACATGGATCTTGTGCTGCAGCTCGATGCGAGCGCCGCTCATGAGGCGCGCCGCCGCACCAGGATCCAGCCTTCGAGCGTGAGGACGAGCTCGCCCGCCTGGTTGCGCGCTTCCCAGCGATGCTTGATCAGGCCGGTGCCCGGCCGGCTCGCCGAAGGCCGCGCCTCGGCGACGATGACGCGATAGGTGAGGATGTCGCCGGCGCGCACCGGCTTCAGCCAGCGCACGTTCTCGATGCCCGGCGAGCCCAGTGTGTGCGTGCGGCCGAGGATCTGCTCGGTGAGCATGCGCATGCCGGCGGCGCAGACGTGCCAGCCGCTGGCGATCAGGCCGCCGAAGGGCGACGCTTTCGCCGCCACCGGATCGGCGTGATAGGGCTGCGGATCGAACTGCCGGCCGAAGGCGACGATCTCCTCGGCGCTGAAGGTGTGGCTGCCGAGGTCATTCGCGCTGCCGACGGCGAAGTCCTCCCAGCACATCATGATTGCGGCGCCACCCTTTCGTAGCGACGGACCTTCTCTCGCACTTCCTCGGGCAGCGGGGCGGAGCGCATCGTCTTCGGATCGGCGTTGACGTAGACCAGCTCCGCGGTGACCAGGGAAGCCTCCGCGCCGCGACTGATTTCGAAGTTGAATGTCATGCTGCTGCGCCCCAGCCTGGCAACGCGGCAATAGACCGTGAGCTCGTCGTCGTAGCGGGCGGAGCCGAGGTACTCGACCGTCGCCTTGCGCAGGTACACGTCGTTGCCGAAGCGCTCGACGTAGCCGTGCGGGTAGGGCAGGCCGATCTCGCGCCAATAGTCGGCGATCGCGGTGTCGATGTAGGTGAGATAGTGGCCGTTGAAGACGATCTTCTGCATGTCCACCTCGGCCCAGCGCACCCGCAGCCGGTGCGCGCAAACGAAGTCCTCTCTGGCCATCCTAGACGTCTCGGGAATTTGCTGGCAACATCAAATGTTGATACAAGAACATAAAGTTTAGTCGAAGGTAGTCAAGAGGAGGATTCGGATGCTCCGCCATATTCTGGGATTTGTCCTGGCGCTCGCCGCGCCGCTCGCTTTCGCGCAAACGATCAAGATCGCCGTGCTGGGGCCGATGGCCTTCGTCCAGGGGGAGAACCACTGGGCGGGCGCCGAGATGGCGCGCGACGAGATCAACAAGGCCGGCGGCATCAGCGTCGGCGGCAAGAAGCGCCTGATCGAGCTGGTGCGCGCCGACACCAACGAGATCCAGTCGGTGCCCGACGCGACCAACGCGATCGAGCGCGTCATCACGCGCGACAAGGTCGACTTCCTGATCGGCGGCTTCCGCTCCGAAGCGGTGCTGGCGATGCAGGAAGTGGCGATGGACTACAAGAAGATCTTCCTCGGCTGCGGTGCGGCCGACGCCAAGCTCGGCGAGAACGTCGAGAAGAACTACGATCGCTACAAGTACTGGTTCCGCGTCACGCCGACCAAGGCGCCGGATCTGTTCCGCACCCTGATGGCGGTGCTCAACGACATCGGCCAGCAGGTGCGCACTTCCCTCAAGACCGAGAAGCCGAAGGTCGCGATCATCGCCGAGAAGGCGGTCTGGACCGAGCCGATCATCAAGGGCGTGCAGGCGACGCTGCCGAAGATGAACATGGAAATCGTCGGCACCTGGCAGCCTTCGGCGATCGCCACCGACGTCACCGCCGAGCTGGCGGCGATCGAGCGCAGCGGCGCCGAGATCGTCTTCACGCTCCTCTCCGGCCCGGTCGGCATCTCGCTCGGCCGGCAGATGGGCGAGCGCAGCATGAAGGCGGTCGCTTTCGGCATCAACGTCGAGGGGCAGAAGGACGAGTTCTGGCAGGCGGCCGCTGGCAAGGCTAACTACGTCTCGACGCTCGACACTTACGCCGAGGTCGAGACCACGTCGAAGACCGTGCCGTTCGTGCGCGCATTCAAGCAGCGCTACGGCAAGGCACCCACGTACAACGCGGCGACCTACGATGCGATCATGATCCTGAAGACGGCGATCGAGCAGGAGAAGACCCTGGACGCCGACAAGCTGGTGCCGGCGATCGAGAAGATGGAGCACATCGGCACTGCCGGCACCGACACCTGGGACAAGCGGCACGATCTCGTCTGGGCGGTCGGCAAGACCACGGGCATCGCCGTGCAGTGGCAGGACGGCAAGAAAGTGCCGTTCTGGCCGCCGCAGATCAAGGGCATGCAGCCGTACAAGATGCCCGCGAGGTAAAGGAACAGGGGAACCTGTGGTTCCCCCGTACCCTCTCGGCGCCTCTTGCTCCAAGACATCCTTGTAACGGGGCTGGTTAACGGGGGCGTCTATGCCCTGCTGGCGATCGGCTTTTCGCTGATCTTCGGCGTCGCGCGGATTGTCAACATCGCGCACACCGCTTTCTACATGCTGGCGGCGTACTGCTTCTATACGCTGCTCACGCGCGGCGGTCTGGGCTTCACCCTTGCCGGCGTGATTGCGGTGGTCTCGGTGGTCGCGCTTTCGCTGCTCTGCTATCGCCTGGTGATCGAGCCGGTGCGCGAGCACGAGGCGGCGGTGCTGATCGCCACCATCGCTCTCGGTCTCATCTTCCAGGAGCTGATGCTCTACTCCTATGGCGGCCACTTCCTCGGCGTGCCCTCGACCATCGACGGCGTGGTGCGCCTGGCGGGCGTGAGCATTCCCTACCAGCGGCTGCTCATCCTCGTCGTCGCGGGCGTCATGCTGGCGGCGACCTGGCTCTTCCTCTATCACACGCGCACGGGCCTGGCGATCCGCGCCACCGCGAACGATCTCGAGGTGGCGAACCTGATGGGCATGAACGTGCACCGTGTGGCCATGATCACGGTCGGCTTCTCGGTCGGGCTCGCCGCGATCGCCGGGGTGGTCGCCACGCCGGTGACCTCGGTTCATCCGCACATGTGGCTCGACCCGCTCGTCACCATGCTGGCGATCGTCGTGCTGGGCGGCCTCGGCAGCTTGAAGGGCAGCGTCATCGGCGCGCTGGTGATCGCTTACGTCGAAGCGATCACGGTGTTCACCCTGCCGGAGGGCGCGCACCTCAAGGGCGTGGCGGCGCTCGGCATCATGGTCGCCGTGCTGCTCGCGCGGCCCGAGGGATTGTTCGGCGTCGCCTTCGAGGAGGAGCGCTGATGTATATGCTGCGGCGCGCCTGGGCCCAGATGACGAACGAAGTGCTCGTCCTGCCGTCGCGCACGATGGTTCTGGTGTGGGCGGCCGGGTTGCTGCTGCTGCCGCTCGTCTACAGCGACGCCTACGTGCTGCGCATCCTCACCATGACCTGCATCTTCGCCATCTTCGCCGCGAGCTGGGACCTGCTCGCCGGCTATACCGGGCAGGTGAACTTCGGCCATGCGCTTTTCTTCGGCGCCGGCGCGTATGCCTCCGCGCTCGCCTCGCTCAAGCTCGGCGTCTCGCCGTGGCTGACGATCTGGCTGGGAGCGGCGGTCGCGGCGCTGTTCGGCTATCTCTCCGGCTTCCTCTGCCTGCGCCTGCGCGGCTCCTACCTCTCGCTCGCCACGCTCGCCTTTCCGCTCATCGGCCTGGGCTTGCTGTTCGCCTTTCCCGATTTTTCCGGCGGCGAGCTCGGCGTCTCCGGCCTGCAGCGGCTGATCATCGGCCCGACCGCCAACTACTACGTCGCCTGCGTCTCGATGCTGGTGATCGTGTTCGGCCTGTGGGCGATCGCCGACTCGCGCTTCGGTATCGTCCTGCATGCCATCCGCGACGACGAGGTCGCGGCGCGCGCCTCGGGCATCAACACGCCGCGCTACAAGCTCACGGTGTTCGCGCTCTCCGCGGCGGCGGCCGGCTTCGCCGGCGCGCTGCTCGCGCACTACCTGCGCGTCGCCGGGCCTTCGACGCTGGAAGTGGCGCTTTCCTTCCAGGTGGTGATCTGGGGAATTTTCGGCGGCGTGGCGACGATCTACGGCCCGGTGGCGGCAGTGTTCATCCTCTATCCGCTCACCGAGTGGCTCGGCAGCTTCAAGCACATCGGCGAGCTGCGCCTGCTGATCTTCGCCGTCATCGTGCTGCTGGTGCTGCTGTTCATGCCGCGCGGCCTGGCGCCTTGGGTGCGCGACAAGATCGAGGCGCTCTGCCCCCGCTGCAAGCAGAGAAACTTCGTCTTCCGGAAGAAATGCCGCTTGTGCGGCGCGCCACTAGAGGCCCAGGTAACCCGCGCGGAGCGTCTCGTCGGCCATCAGTAGCTTCGCCGGCCCGTGGGCGAGGATGCGCCCCTGCGACAGCACGTAGTTGCGGGTGGCCATGCGAAAGACCTGGCTCACCTCCTGCTCGACCAAAAGCACCGGCACGCCCTCGGCGTGAATGCGCGCGATGGCGCCGAACAGCTCCCCGCGGATGAGCGGCGCGAGGCCGAGCGAAGGCTCGTCGATCGCGAGCAGCTTGGCTTCGAACATCAGCGAGCGCGCGGTGGCGAGCATCTGCTGCTCGCCGCCGGAGAGGGTGCCTGCGATCTGCTCCTTGCGCTCCGAAAGCCGCGGGAAGAGTGCGAAGCAGTGCTCCAGGCGCGCCTGGGTCTTGGCTTTGTCCTTCGACAGGAAGGCGCCCGCCAGCAGGTTCTCCAGCACCGTCAGCTCGCGAAACGGCCGCCGCCGCTCGGGGCAGTGCACCAGGCCGCGGCTGCGGATCTCGTGCGCCGGCAGCCGGTCGATGCGCTCGCCGTCGAAGCGCACCTCGCCTTCGAGGACGATGTCGCCGGTGGTGCCTCGCTTCATGCGCTCCTCGAAGCGGACCAGGCCGGAGATGGCGCGCAGCAGCGTCGACTTGCCGGCGCCATTGGGGCCGACCAGGCCGACCAGCTCGCCCGCGCCGACGTCGAGCGAGACATTGTTCAGGATCTGCGCCTTGTCGTAGCGCAGCGAGAGGTCGCGCACCTCAAGCAGCGGCATGTCGGTTCCCCGCGAACGCTTCGTGTTCGCTTCCAAGATAGGCCTCGATGACGCGCTTGTTCTTCACCACCTCGGCAGGCGGACCGTCGGCGATGATCTCGCCGTAGTCGACGACGATCACGCGATCGACGATCGACATCAGCTCCTTCAGCTTGTGCTCGATCATCAGCACCGCCGGGCCCTCGGAGTGCAGACGGCCGAAGCGGCCGCCCTTGTGCAGCCGGCGGATGGAGCGGGCGAGCAGATCGGATTCGGCGGAGTTGAGGCCGCCGAGCGGCTCGTCGAGCAGCAGCAGCTCGGGCTCGGTGGCGATGGCACGCGCGACTTCCAGGCGCTTCAGGTCGCCTTGCGACAGGGCCGAGGCCGGCTCGAGCGCCATGTCGGAGATGCCGACGAACTCGAGCGCGTCCATCGCCTTCGCCTCGATGCGCTTCACCCATTCGCCGCGGCGGCGCGCGCGGGGCGCGACCAGGGGCACCATCACATTGGCGACGATCGGCAAGTGACGGAACGGGCGCATGTTCTGGAACGTGCCGGCGATGCCGCGATCGACCACCTGCCAGGGCGCGAGGCCGGTGATGTCCTCGCCGTTGAAGACGATGCGGCCGGAATCGGGCCGCAGGATCTTGGTGATGAGCCGCAGCAGCGTCGTCTTGCCCGCGCCGTTGGGGCCGATCAGGCCGACCAGCTCGTCGCGCTTGAGCTCGAAACTCACCGCATTCACGGCCGTCAGGCCGCCAAAGCGCTTGGTCAGTTGCTCGACGCGGAAAAATTCCGATGCCATGACGTTGTTTATCGTTTTGTCCCCGAGGGCGATCTTAACGCAGCATAGGAAAATACAGCCCATGGACGACAAGTTCAGAGAGCGGATGGATTCCGAGCTCACCGGGTGGGCGGACCCGGTCGCACGCCTGCGCCAGGCGATCGAGAAGGACGAGTTCGCACTCTACTGCCAGCCGATCCTCAGGCTCGGCCCGGAGGGGGGCTACCCGATGGGCGAGGTGCTGGTGCGCATGCGCGAGGAGGAGAAGGCGCTGCTGCCGCCCGGGGACTTCCTGCCGGTGTTCGAGCACTACCGGATGATGCCGCAGCTCGACCGCTGGGTCGTGCGCAACACCCTCAAGCGTCTCGCCGCCGGCTCGCGCATCCCGAGCTTCACGGTCAACCTCTCGGGGCAGACGCTCGCCGATCCGGAGTTCCTGCGCTTCGTCGCCGGGCAGCTCAGCATGTTCAAGGTGACGGCCGACGGCCTGATGTTCGAGCTGGACGAGAGCGATGTGCTGCTCCATCCGGAGCGCGCGACGCAGTTCGCGAATGCCTTCCGCTCGCTCGGCGTGCGCCTGCTGGTCGACGGTTTCGGGCGCCGCGCGGTGTCGTTCTCGGTGATCGAGGCTCTCGGCGCCGCGTTCGTCAAGGTCGACGGCGGCATCACGCGCAAGGTCCTGTCGAACGAAGGGGCGCGCAACAAGGTGAACGCCGTGCTGCGCGTGGGCGAAGCGATGAATTTCTCCGTGGTTGCCGAGTGCGTCGAGGACCAGGACGTGCTGATGCGCCTGAAGGCGCTGGGGGTCGGCTACGCGCAGGGCTTCGGCATCTACCAGCCGCACCCGATCGACAAGATCGCCGGCAGTTAGGACGGCTTCTCGTCGCCCAATGAGCTAGGCCGCGCCTTCGTCTCTCAGCTCTCTGCGGGAGATCTTGCCGACGTCGGTCTTCGGCAGCTCGCCGCGGAACTCGACGATGTGCGGCACCTTGTACTCCGCGAGGCTTTGCCGGCAGTAGGCCTTGATCTCGTCGGCGCTCACCTTGCCCCGCGCGTCGCCCTGCAGCACGACGATCGCCTTGATCCGCTGCCCGACCGACGGGTCGGAAACGCCGATCACACCCGCTGCCTTGACCTGCGGGTGGCCGTAGAGAACGTCTTCGACGTCCTTGGCGAAGATCGAGTAGCCCTTGAACTTGATGAGGTCCTTGGAGCGGTCGTAGAAGTGGAAGTAGCCTTCCTCGTCCATGCGCACGATGTCGCCGGTGCGCAACCAGCGCCGGCCGTCGCGCTCGACGAAGGCGTTCGCAGTGTCCTTCGGGCGGTTCCAGTAGCCGGCCATCACGTTCGGCCCGGCGAGCACCAGCTCGCCGGTCTCGCCGGGCGTGGTGAACTCGAGCGTTTCCGCGTTGAGAATCGCCGCTTCCACCAGCTCAACCGGGCAGCCGAACGAGCCCGTCTTCGGCCGGCCGAGCGGATTGATGTGGCTGATCGCCGCGGTTTCGGAAAGGCCGTAGCCCTCGGTGATCTTGGAGCCGGTGCGCCGCGTCCAGCCGGTGACCGTCGATTCGTGCAGCGTGTCGGCGCCGGAGACGATCAGCTTCAGCCGCTTCCAGTTCGCCTTGTCGGTGTCCTTGTGGTCCTTCAGGTACTCGTAGAGCGTCGGCACGCCGTAGAACACGGTCGCCTGGTAGCGCTCCATCGCGGCGATGATGGCCTCGGTGTCGGGGCTGGTGAAGAGCACCAGCAGGTGCCCCTGGCACAGGCTGTTCAGCATGATCACCACCTGGCCGTAGATGTGGAAGAACGGCAGGAAGGCGAGCACGACTTCCTTGCCGGCCTCGAGGTTGGGAAAGGCGGCCATGCCGATCGACTGCGCCGCCACCAGGTTGTAGTGCGTGAGGATGACGCCCTTGGGGTTGCCGGTCGTGCCGCCGGTGTAGGGCAGCGCCGCGATATCGGTCTTCGGGTCGATCTCGACCGCCGGCGGCTGCGCCGGGTGGGCCTTCAGCAGGTCCTGCAGCCAGTGGACCTTGCTGCCCGCGACCGGCGTCTTTTTCGCCAGCAGGCGCTTGAGCGGCGGCAGGTATTCGCCGACGTTGGTGACGACGACGAAATCGAGCTCGAGGCCGGTGCGCGCCACCTTTTCGTACAGCACGTCCTGGCAGATGATCGCGCGCGCGCCGCTGTCCTGCAGCTGGTATTTGACCTCGTGGCTGGTGTAGACCGGGCTGATCGGCGTCACGGTCGCGCCGCACTTGAGCGCCGCGAAGTAGGCGATGATGAATTGCGGGCTGTTGACGAGATAGAGGGCGATGCGGTCGCCCTTTTTCAGCCCGAGTTTGGCGAGCGCATTGGCGAGGCGGTCCGCTGCTTCCCGCAGCTCGCGGTAGCTGATCGAGCGGCCGTAGAAGGCGACCGCGGTGCGACCTGGATCGCGATCGGTCGCCTCATCGAAGGCCTGCGTCACCGGGCGCAGGGGGACTTGGATGCCGACCGGCTTGCCCCCCTGATGCTTCACCCAGGGTCTGGACAGATAGACATCGATTGCGCTCATGACTCCTCCCGCCCAAGATTCTATTCCCCATGGATGATGCCGTCGTCCGCAGCCTCGCGCGCTGGCCCAACGTGCCGGCAGTCTACGGCTGGCTGGAGCTCGATCGCCGCGGCAACTGGCGCATCAAGGGCGAGCGCATCGGCAATGCGGCACTGCGAGATTTCATCGCTCGCAACTACGCCGCCGACGAGCGCGGCTGCTGGTTTTTTCAGAACGGGCCGCAGCGCGTCTACGTCGCGCTGGCGTACACGCCCTTCGTCCTGCACTTCGAGGGCGAGCGGCTGTTCGACCAGTGCGGGGCGCCGGCGAGCGCGCTGGAGACCTGGGTCGACGACGAGGGATCGGTCCTGATCCGCGTCCAGCGGGCCGTAGGCCTGCTCGATGACCGCGACCTCGAGCGCTATGCCGATTCAGGCGACCGGTTGCCGATCATTGCCCGGGCCGAAGTCCAGGCGCGTTTCGGTTTCGTCGCTAGGCCGGAAAAGACTTGAAATTACAACGTCTATTTTCTTGCACCGCGCCATTTTCCTCTTTATAATCCGGCCTCTTTTTTAGCCCCAGGGCGGCTACGGAGAATCAACACGTGGCCGCCCGGTTCGTTTCTGGATTCTTAAAAACATGCCTACGGTCAACCAGTTAGTGCGTCATGGGCGCGTTGCCAAGCGCGCCAAGTCGAAGGTCCCGGCGCTTGCCGGCTCGCCGCAGAAGCGGGGGGTCTGCACGCGCGTCTACACGACTACGCCGAAGAAGCCGAACTCGGCCCTTCGCAAGGTGGCCAAGATCCGCCTCACCAACGGCTTCGAGGTGATCGGCTACATCGGCGGCGAGGGCCACAACCTGCAGGAGCACTCGGTGGTCCTGATCCGCGGCGGCCGGGTGAAGGACCTGCCTGGCGTGCGTTACCACATCGTGCGCGGCTCGCTCGACACGCAGGGCGTGAAAGACCGCAAGCAGAGCCGTTCCAAATACGGGGCCAAGGCTCCGAAACTGGCCTAACCATGCCCCGACGCAGAGAAGTCCCCAAACGCGAGATCCTGCCGGATCCGAAATTCGCGAACGTCGAGCTGGCGAAGTTCGTCAACGTGCTGATGACGCGCGGCAAGAAGGCCGTCGCCGAGCGCATCGTCTACGGCGCGCTCGACACGATCAAGACGAAGTCGGGCAAGGATCCGATCGAGGTGTTCACCCAGGCGGTGCAGAACGTGAAGCCGGTGGTGGAAGTGAAAAGCCGGCGCGTCGGCGGCGCGAACTACCAGGTGCCGGTGGAAGTGCGGCCGGTGCGGCGCGTGGCGCTGGCGATGCGCTGGATCCGCGAGGCGGCGCAGAAGCGCGGCGAGAAGTCGATGATGGTTCGCCTTGCCGGCGAGCTGCAGGAAGCGGCCGAAGGCCGCGGCGGTGCGATGAAGAAGCGCGAAGAGGTCCATCGCATGGCCGAGGCCAACAAGGCCTTCTCCCACTACAGGTTCTGAGGAAATGGCTGTGCCCAGGAAGACCCCCA
>JAXDQC010000016.1:0-28332 GCA_034668045.1 Betaproteobacteria bacterium
GTCCATGACGATGTCGCGCACCCCGACCCAGGCGTGCCAGGCGAGGCTGACGGCGAAAAGCAGCGTCGCCACGCGCATCCAGCCTTGCGCGAACAGCGCCTGCCAGCCGGCGTACTTGAGCGGCGTATTCATCAGCACGATGGCAGCGACGATGACCGTGTAGACCGCCATGATCGCCGCGGTGATGCGCTGCGCGAGCCAGTCGCGCATGCCGTAGTGGGCGCCTGTAATGATGCGGTTCACCACAGCCGCGCTCCAAAAACGGCGGTCAGTGCCAGGCTCACCACCAGCACGGCCACGCTGGAAGCACGCGCCTGCCGTAGCTCGATGCCGCGGTTGAGGTCGAGCAGCAGGAAGCGGATACCGGCACAGAAATGATGGCAATAGGCCCAGATGAAGACCAGCAGCCCGGCCTTGACGATAGGCATCTGCAGATAATGCGTGCGGATCTTCTCGAAACCCGCCTCCGAGGCGAGGCTGGCGTCGAGCAGGTAGAGCAGCCAGGCGACGAGCGGAAAGACGAGCAGCGCGCCGGAGATGCGATGCAGGATGGAGACCCAGCCGGGAAGCGGCAGGCGGATCTCGAACAGGATCGCAGGCAGCGTCAGGTACTTCGGGCGGAGCTTTTTTGCAGACGCGGTCGACATGTGATGCGGCCCGGCCCCTATCTCCGGGCAATGGCAATTATAATGAAATCAAGTCTCCTTCCTTCTGCGCGGAGCAAATCAGATGGCGAAAACCCCCGTTCGCGTTGCCGTCACCGGCGCCGCCGGCCAGATCGGCTACTCGCTGCTGTTTCGCATTGCGAGCGGCGAAATGCTCGGCAAGGATCAGCCGGTGATCCTGCAGCTGCTCGAGATTGCCGACGAGAAAGCGCAGAAAGCGCTCAAGGGCGTGATGATGGAGCTTGACGACTGCGCCTTCCCGCTCCTGCACGGCATGGTGCCGGCGTCGGACCCGATGGTCGCGTTCAAGGATGTGCAGGTGGCGCTGCTCGTCGGCGCACGGCCGCGCGGCCCGGGCATGGAGCGCAAGGATCTGCTGGAAGCGAACGGCAAGATTTTCGGCCCGCAGGGCCAGGCGCTCGACCGCGTTGCTGACAGAAACGTCAAGGTCCTGGTGGTCGGCAATCCGGCCAACACCAACTGCCTCATCGCCATGAAGAACGCGCCGAGCCTCAAGCCGGCGCAGTTCACCGGCATGATGCGTCTCGATCACAATCGGGCGACCAGCCAGATTTCCCAGAAGATCTCCAAGCCCGTCACCGCGATCAAGAAGATCACCGTCTGGGGCAACCACTCGGCCACCCAGTATCCCGACGTCTTCCAGGCTGAAGCCGACGGCAAGAAGGTCTGGCCGATGATCAACGACCAGGCCTGGCTCGAAACAACCTTCATCCCGACGGTGCAGAAGCGCGGCGCGGCGATCATCGAGGCGCGCGGCCTCTCCTCCGCCGCCAGCGCTGCCAACGCGGCCATCGACCACATGCGCGATTGGGTTCACGGCAGCCGCGACGGCGACTGGGTCACCATGGGAATCCCGTCGGACGGCAGCTACGGCATCCCGGAAGGGGTGATCTTCGGCTACCCGGTGACCACCCGCGGCGGCAGCTTCTCGATCGTCAAGGGCATCGAGATCTCGGAATTCAGCCGCAAGCGCATCGACGCGACGCTCAAAGAGCTGCACGAGGAGCGGGATGGCGTGAAACACCTGCTCGGTAAATGACCCGTTTGGAACAGGCCACTGCAGGAGCCAAGTTCCGCAAGGCAGTCGCCGAGGAAAAGCCGCTCCAGATCATTGGCACGATCAATGCAAACCATGCGCTGATGGCGAAGCGCGTCGGCTACAAGGCGATCTACCTCTCCGGCGGCGGCGTCGCCGCCGGTTCGCTCGGCATGCCCGACCTCGGCATCTCGAACCTCGACGACGTCCTCACCGACATCCGGCGCATCACCGAGGTCTGCGACCTGCCCCTGCTGGTCGACGTCGACACCGGCTTCGGCGCCAGCGCCTTCAACGTCGCGCGCACCACGCGCTCGCTGGTCAAGTTCGGCGCCGCGGCGATGCATATCGAGGACCAGGCCGGCGCCAAGCGCTGCGGCCACCGCCCCGGCAAGGAGATCGTCTCCGTCGAGGAGATGGCTGACCGCATCAAGGCCGCGGTCGACGCGCGCACCGACCCGGGCTTTGTGATCATGGCCCGCACGGATGCGTTGGCGAACGAGGGCCTGGAAAAATCGATTCAGCGGGCGGTGAAATACGTCGAAGCCGGCGCCGACATGATCTTCCCCGAGGCGATCACGGACCTGCCGATGTACAGGAAATTCGCCGACGCGGTGAAGGTGCCGATCCTCGCCAACATCACCGAGTTCGGAAAGTCGCCCCTCTTCACCGTCGACGAGCTGCGCTCGGCCAACTGCGCAATGGTCCTCTATCCGCTCTCCGCGTTCCGCGCCATGAACAAGGCGGCACTGAAGGTCTACGAGGAAATCCGGAAAAAGGGCACGCAAAAGGGCGCCCTCGGGGAAATGCAGACCCGCGAGGAGCTCTACGACGTCATCAACTACCACTCCTACGAGAAAAAGCTGGATGAGCTCTTCTCCCGCGGCCGCTCCTAAGCCGAAGAAGTCCGTTGCGCTGTCCGGCGTTACTGCCGGCAACACCGCGCTCTGCACCGTCGGCCGCAGCGGCAACGATCTGCACTACCGCGGCTACGACATCCTCGACTTCGCCGACGCGGCGCAGTTCGAGGAGGTGGCTTACCTGCTCGTTCACGAGAAGCTGCCGACCCGGGATGAGCTGGGGAAATACAAGCGCAAGCTGCAGGGCCTGCGCGGCCTGCCGGAGCCGCTGAAGAAGGCGCTGGAGCAGCTGCCGAAGACTGCGCATCCCATGGACGTGATGCGGACCGGCTGCTCGGTGCTCGGCACGCTCGAGCCCGAAGACGACAAGCACCCCGCCGAGGGGGCACGGAACATCGCCGACCGGCTGATGGCGTGCTTCGGCTCGATCCTGCTGTACTGGCATCACTACGCGAACAGCGGCAAGCGGATCGAAACGGTCACGGACGACGACTCGATCGGCGGTCACTACCTGCATCTTCTCCACGGCAAGAAGCCCCAGGACTCCTGGGTGCGGGCGATGCATACCTCGCTCATCCTGTATGCCGAGCACGAGTACAACGCCAGCACCTTCACCTGCCGCGTCATTGCCGGCACCGGCTCCGACCTGTACAGCGCGATCACCGGCGGCATCGGCGCGTTGCGCGGCCCCAAGCATGGCGGCGCGAACGAGGTCTCCGACGAGATTCAAAAGCGATATCGGAATGCCGATGAGGCGGAAGCCGACATCCGCCGGCGCATGGCGGCGAAGGAGATCGTCATCGGCTTCGGCCACCCGGTCTACACGACCGGCGATCCGCGCAACAAGGTGATCAAGGCGGTGGCCGAGCGGCTGTCGAAGGAGCAGGAGAACATGGTGCAGTACCGGATCGCCGACCGCATCGAGTCGGTGATGTGGAGCGAGAAGAAGATGTTCGCCAACCTCGACTGGTACAGCGCCGTGTCCTACAGCCGCATGGGCGTGCCGACGCTGCACTTCACGCCGATCTTCGTCCTGTCGCGCACCAGCGGCTGGTCGGCGCACGTCATCGAGCAGCGCGCCGACGGCAAGATCATCCGCCCCGCCGCCAACTACACCGGGCCCGAGAACCGCGCCTGGGTCCCTCTGGAAAAGCGCTGAATGTACGAATCCGAGCTGACCAAGTTCATGCGGGAGTTCCTCAAGCAGCATCCCGAGGAAATCGAGTCGCAGCGGAAGGGCCGCGCCATCTGGTGGGACAAGCGCCCCGACGAGCGCGCTCCCGCGCCTTCGATGCGCCACGCCCCCAGGGCTGGCGGCAACGAAGGCACCTTCCAGGCCCCGGGCGGCGCCGAGTACACCTTCAGGCCCGACGACAACACCGACAAGACCTGATGTCCGCGCCTATCTCGAACGTCCGGCCCAAGCCGGACAAAGTGCTTACGCTCATCGCGGATTACGCGACCAAGTATTCCGTCAGCAGCGCCGATGCGTACGAAACCGCCCGCTATTGCCTGATGGACACGCTCGGCTGCGGCCTGGAGGCGCTCGAATACCCGGCGTGCACCAAGCTGCTCGGGCCGATCGATCCCGAAACCGTCACGCCGCACGGCGCCAGGGTACCGGGGACCAAGTTCCAGCTCGACCCGGTGCAGGCGGCGTTCAGCATCGGCACGATGATCCGCTGGCTCGACTTCAACGACACCTGGCTCGCCGCCGAATGGGGCCATCCCTCCGACAACCTGGGGGGCATCCTCGCCACCGCCGACTGGATTTCCCGGAATTCAACGCCGCTCAGGATGCGCGATGTCCTGACCGCCATGGTCAAGGCGCACGAGATCCAGGGCGTGCTTGCGCTCGAGAACAGCTTCAACCGCGTCGGCCTCGACCACGTCGTGCTGGTGAAGGTCGCCTCCACCGCGGTGGTCGCGAACATGCTCGGCTGCACCTACGACCAGGTGGTGAATGCGGTTTCGCAGGCATGGGTGGACGGACAGAGCCTGCGCACCTACCGCCACGCGCCCAATACCGGCTCGCGCAAGAGCTGGGCGGCAGGAGACGCGACATCCCGGGCCGTTCGTCTGGCTTTGATAAGCAAAACAGGGGAGATGGGCTATCCCTCGGCGCTGACCGCGAAGACCTGGGGCTTCTACGACGTCCTGTTCAAGGGCAAGGAATTCAAGTTCCAGCGCAAATTCGGCAGCTACGTGATGGAGAACATCCTCTTCAAGATCTCCTTCCCGGCCGAGTTCCACGCCCAGACGGCGGCGGAATGCGCGATGACGCTTCATCCCTTGGTTCGGGATCGTATCGATGAAATAAAGTCCATCCGGATTCGCACGCATGAGGCGGCGATCCGCATCATCGACAAGAAGGGACCGCTGGCGAATCCGGCTGACCGCGACCATTGCATCCAGTACATGATCGCGATCCCGCTGCTCTTCGGCAGGCTCACCGCGGCCGACTACGAGGACAGCATCGCGAAGGATCCCAGGATAGATTCCTTGCGAAAGAGGATGTCCTGCGTCGAGGACAAGGGCTTCAGCCGGGACTATCACGACCCGAAGAAGCGCTCGATCGCCAATGCCCTGACGGTCGAATTCAAGGACGGCACGAAGCTGAAGGAAGTCGTCTGCGAGTATCCGATCGGCCACAAGCGCCGCCGCAAGGAAGGCATGCCGGTCCTGGTGGAAAAGTTCAAACGCAACCTCGCGCGACGCTTCCCTGAGAAGCAGCAGCGCGCGATTCTCGACCTTTGCATGGACGCAGGCCGGCTCGAGAGCACGCCCGTCAACGCGTTCGTCGATCAGTTCATGGTCTGATTCCGGGGGAACAACGATGGCACACAACAATTTCGACACATTGCAGACCTTCAAGCACGGCAAGCTGCACTCCTTGCCCGCCCTGTCGAAGAAATTGAATTTGAAACTGGAAAGACTTCCCGTCTCGATCCGCATCGTGCTCGAGTCGGTGCTCAGGAACTGCGACGGCAAGAAGGTGACCGAGGAGCACGTGCGCGAGCTTGCCAACTGGCAGCCCAACGCCAAGCGCACGGCGGAGATCCCCTTCGTCCTGGCGAGGATCCTGCTGCAGGACTTCACCGGCGTGCCGCTGCTCTGCGACCTCGCGGCGATGCGCGGCGTCGCCGAGCGCATGGGCAAAGATCCGAAAGTGGTCGAGCCGCTGGTGCCGGTCGACCTCGTGGTCGACCATTCGGTGCAGATCGACCACTTCGGCAGCAAGAACGCGCTCGACCTGAACATGAAGCTCGAGTTCAAGCGCAACGAGGAGCGCTACCAGTTCATGAAGTGGGGCATGCAGGCGTTCGACACCTTCAAGGTCGTACCGCCGGGCATCGGCATCTGCCACCAGGTGAACCTGGAATACCTCGCCCCGGGCGTGCACAAGTCGAGCGAAGGCATCTGCTATCCCGACACGCTGGTCGGCACCGACAGCCACACGACGATGATCAACGGCATCGGCGTGGTCGGCTGGGGCGTCGGCGGCATCGAGGCCGAGGCCGGCATGCTCGGCCAGCCGGTGTACTTCCTGACTCCCGATGTCGTCGGCGTCCACCTGAAGGGCAAGCTGCATCCCGCCTGCACGGCGACCGACCTCGTGCTGACGGTCACCGAGATGCTGCGCAAGGCGAAAGTCGTCGGCAAGTTCGTCGAATACTTCGGCGAGGGCACCGACTCGCTGAGCGTCACCGACCGCGCGACGCTGGCCAACATGGCGCCCGAGTACGGCGCGACGATGGGCTTCTTCCCGGTCGACGAGCGCACGCTCGAATATTTCCGCGGCACCGGCCGCTCGGCGGAGAAAATCGACGCCCTCGCCGCCTACTTCAAGGCGCAGGGGATTTTCGGCATCCCGAAGAAGGGGCAGATCGATTACTCCCAGGTGGTCGAGCTCGATCTCGCCACCATCTACCCCTCCCTCGCCGGCCCGAAGCGGCCGCAGGACCGCATCGATCTCGACAAGGTGAAATCGACCTTCACCGACCTTTTCTCCAAGCCCGTCACCATGAACGGCTTCGCGAAGAAGGCCGAGGACCTGCAGAAGAGCTACAAGGCTTTCGACGGCACCGAGGTCAGGAACGGCGACGTGCTGATCGCCGCCATTACTTCCTGCACGAACACCTCAAACCCCGGCGTGCTGCTCGCCGCCGGCCTGGTCGCCAAGAAGGCGGTCGAGCTCGGCCTCAAGGTCAATCCGCGCGTCAAGACCTCGCTCGCGCCGGGCTCGCGCGTCGTCACCGAGTATCTCGGCACCTCCGGCCTCCTGCCCTACCTGGAGAAGCTCGGCTTCTCGGTCGCGGCCTACGGCTGCACCACCTGCATCGGCAATGCCGGTCCCCTGCCGCAGGCCATCGACGAAGCGGTGGCGAAGAACGACCTCGTCTGCGCGGCCGTGTTGTCCGGCAACAGGAATTTTGAAGCGAGAATTCATCCGAACATCCGCGCCAACTTCCTCGCCTCGCCGCCGCTGGTGGTCGCGTACGCGCTGGCCGGCTCCATGCTGATCGACTTCAAGACGCAGCCCATCGGCAAGTCGAAGGACGGCAAGGACGTCTTCATCGGCCATATCTGGCCGACCGCAGACGAGGTGAAGGCGCTGATGAAGTTCGCGATGGACGCGCCGACCTTCCGGCGGCTGTACTCCGACCTCGCCAACAGCAGCGCGCTGTGGAAGAAGATCCCGGCGCCGGTGGGCCAGGTCTACCCCTGGCCGAAGTCGACCTACATCGCCGAGCCGCCGTTTTTCGCCGACTTCGCCATGACGCCCGCCGCGGTCGGCGGCATCAGCGGCGCGAAGGTGCTCGGCATCTTCGGCGACTCGGTCACCACCGATCACATCTCCCCCGCCGGCTCGATCAAGCCGACCTCGCCCGCCGGCATCTACCTGCAGGAACACGATGTCGCGGTATCCGACTTCAACAGCTTCGGCGCGCGCCGCGGCAACCACGAGGTCATGATGCGCGGCACCTTCGGCAACGTGCGCATCAAGAACCTGATGCTGCCCGGCACCGAAGGCGGGGTAACGCTCTTCAAGGGCGAAAAGCAGTCCATCTACGAAGCGGCGATGCGCTACGTCGCCGACGGCACGCCGACCGTCGTATTCGGCGGCGAGGAGTACGGCACCGGATCGTCGCGCGACTGGGCGGCGAAGGGCACGCAGCTCCTCGGCGTCAAGGCGGTGATCGCGCGCAGCTTCGAGCGCATCCACCGCTCGAACCTGGTCGGCATGGGCGTGCTGCCGCTGCAGTTCACTGGCAGCGACTCGGCGGCGAGCCTCGGCATCCTGGGCGACGAGACCGTCGACGTGCTCGGCCTCGAGAAGATCGTGCCCCAGCAGGAATACACGCTGCGCATCCGCAAGCCCGACGGCAGCGAAAGGACCTTGACGGTCAAGTCCCGCATCGACACCGCCATCGAGGTGGACTACTACCGGCACGGCGGCATCCTGCCGTACGTGCTGCGCGAGCTGATCGGCCGCGCCGGGCCGGCGAAGGCAAAAGCGGCCTGAGCCGCTCCTATCTCTGGCGCTGCGGGCGGCGCGCCGCGTCGTGCGGCGACAAATACATCGCCACGGCGCCAATCGCGCCGAACAAGATAGGGTTCATGGTGGTCCAACTTTCATGGCCAATACATGGATTGTCACGGCGGATTCGGCGCGTGCCCGGATCCTGCAAGTTGTGGACCGGGAGCACCGCCTGGTCGAGATCGACGACCTGCTCAACCCGGAAGGACATCTCCATGAGGGCGACCTCGTGACCGACACCGAGGAGCCGAGCGGCGCGGTCGACCATTCGGTCGACCTCTTCTCCAAGCGCGTCGGCGACTATCTGGAGAAGGCGCGCACCGAGCATCGGTACGACAAGCTCGTCCTCGTCGCGCCGCCGAAGTTCCTCGGCCGGCTGCGCAAGCAGCTCGGCAAGGAGGTCGAGAAGCTCGTCTGCCAGGAGCTCGACAAGGATCTCTTCCGGGCGAACGCCCGGGAGCTCGAGCGCTACTTCGCGTCCAGGCCGGCGAGGTAGTCGGCCAGCGTCTCGAGGTCCTGCACGGGCACCGCCTGGATCGCGGCGGTCATGTTGCCGTCGATGTCAGCTCGGGTCTGCGCCTTGAAGGCCTTCAGCTGCGTGCGCAGGTACTCGTAGTGCTGGCCGGCGATGCGCGGGATGTGCTGCTGGCCGAGCATCCGCGGCCCGTGGCACTGGCTGCAGTTGTATTTCTTCGCGAGGCCGGCCCCGGCCTCGACGCTTTCCGGCTTGCTCTTGTGGCTCGGCGCCGCCGCGGCCTGCTTCGAGAAGTAGGCCGCCAGCTCGTTCATCTCCGCGTTCTTCAGCGGCTTCGCCATCGGCGTCATCTGGTCGTCCTTGCGGTTGCCCTCGCGGAACATGAACAGCGACGTGGCGATGAACTGCGCCGGCTGGCCGGCGATCGACGGCACCGCCGGGTTGGTGGAATTGCCCGCCTCGCCGTGGCAAGCCGCACACAGGTTGGGATCCGCCGCAAAAGCGGCAGCTGAAAATAAAAACGCGGCGAGAAGTATCGCCGCGTTTTCCAGCTCCAGTCTAAGGACCATTACTTCCCGTAGCTGACCCTATAGATGATGCCGTTGTAGTCGTCCGACACCAGCATCGAGCCGTCGCGCATCACCAGGATGTCGACCGGCCGGCCCCACATCGGCGGATCGGCCTTCTCGTCGGTCATGAAGCCGGTGAGGAACGGCGTCGGCTTGCCTGCCTTGCCGTTCTCGTCGATCTTGACCCGCATGACGTTGTAGCCCTGCTTGACGGTGCGGTTCCACGAGCCGTGCATGGCGATGAAGATGTTGTTCTGGTACTCGGCCGGGAACATCTTGCCGCTGTAGAACTTCATCCCGAGTGGCGCGATGTGCGTGCCGAGCAGCTGCGCCGGCTTGGCGAACTCCGCGCACGAGCGGTTCTTGCCGAACTCCGGGTCGAGCGTGGTGCCCTGGTGGCAGAACGGGTAGCCGAAGTGCGGCACCGGCGCCTTGATCGTGACGCGGTGCAGCGTGTCATTCGGCGAATCGTCGCCCAGCCAGTCGCGCGCATGGTTGGTGAACCACAGGTCCCGGGTCTTCGGGTCGAAGTCCATGCCGACCGAGTTGCGCACGCCGATCGCGACGGTCTCGAGGGTGCCCTTGTTGGGCTCGACCCGCATGATCGAGGCCTCGTTATAAGTCGGGAGCACGATGTTGCCCGGCGCGCCGATGTTGAAGTAGAGCTTGCCGTCGGGGCCCATCGCCAGGTACTTCCAGAAATGGCCGGCCTGGCGATTCGGATCGAGGTTTTCGATCACGACCTTGCCCTGCCCCGGGCTGTCCAGCTTGCCTTCGATGCCGTCGTAGCGCGTGATCTTGCCGCGCTCGGCGACATACAGCGTGCCTTTGCTGAAGACGATGCCGTTGGGCGAATCGAGGCCGCTCAGGACCGTCTTCACCTCGCGCTTGCCGTCCTTCGACACCACCGCGTAGACGTTCTTCGCGTTGCGGTTGCTGACGAACAGCGTCCCCTTGTCGCCCATCGCCATCGAGCGCGCCTCGGGAATGCCGTCGGCCCACACCTCGACTTTGAAGCCTTTCGGCACCTTGAGCGTGTTGACCGGCAGGTCCTTGGACGCGCGCCCGGTCATGTGCGGCGCGAAGGGGTGCAGGGTTGATTCCGACATCGCGGCAGGCTTGCCCTGCTGCCACGAGGGCGGCGGCGAGCCGGCTTGCTGCGCCAGCGCCGGTAGTGCGAAGGCGGCGGCAACTGCGAATGCAATGGTGGTTTTCATACGTTCTCCTCTCGAACGGCTATTAGAACTGAAGCGCAGCCTGGACGCCAACGGTCATGTTGCGGCGCGGCGATGGCTCGTAGTAGCGCCGGTTGGTCTCGTTCACGATAACCGATCCGACGTAGTTCCGGTTGCCGACATTGTCGACACGCGCGAACTCGGTCACCCGCCAGCCCGCGGCCCGCTGCGTCAGGCCGGCTGCCAGGTTGACGACGCCAAAGGCGTCGGCGAACTCGTCGTTCGGGTCGTTGGTCGCCACCCGCGTGCGGTACAGGCCCTCCACCTTGGCGAACCAGGCCTCCCGCTTGTAGCGGAATTCGCCGTAGAGCTGGTTTTTCGCCGTGCCCGGCAGCGTCGCGCCCGCGGGCACCGCCACCACGGCGTTGGTCGTGGTGATGACGGTGTTGAAGCCCTCCTCGAACACCGCCTTCAGGTAGGTCCAGGCGACGCGCGCGTCGAAGCCGCCGCCGAGCGCCTTGTCGGCGCCGAGCTCGAAACCCGTGCGCCGGGTATGGCCGACGTTCTTGAACGTCGCGCGGCCGCCGGTGTTCTGGTCGACGACGATCTCGTTCTCGGTGACCACGCCGAACACGGCGGCGCTGTAGCGCACGCCCGGCGCAACGTGCTTGATCCCCAGCTCGGCATGGCGGCTGCGGCTCGCCTCGAGGTCGAAATTGAGGCCGCTGCCGGTGTTGGTGTAGGCGATCTCGAGGAAGGTCGGCGTCTCGAAGCCGCGACCATAGTTCGCGTACAGGCTGGTCGTCTCGCTGGCGCGGAACAGCAGGCCTGCGACGGGCGTGGTGGCGTGGTAGGTCTTCGCGCCGCTGTCGTTGGGGTTGCCGGCGGCGATGAAGTGGTCTTCCGAGCTGAAGCGCACTGCGCTGCGGCGCACCCCGCCGTGCAGCGCCCAGCGCGGCGCGAACTTCCACTCCGCCTGGCCGTAAAAGTCCGTGCTGTCGACTTTGTTCTGCTCGTCGCGCTTCAGCGCGCCGCCGACGCCGTTGTTGTTGATGTAGCCCTTGCGCGCCTCGTTCATCAAGTCGTGCTCGAAGCCGGCGGCGAGCCGCCAGTCGCCCAACTTGCCGAAGTAGCGAAGCGCCGTGCCGCCGTAGTTGCGGTCGAGGTCGACGATGGCGCCCGAGTGCGTCGCCTGGTTCTGCGTCGCCACCGGGATGGCGAGGAACTGCTCGATCGAGCGGTTGCCGCCGTAGGCCATCACCTCGACGCGATGCGCGCCGAGCTTCTGGACCAGCGTGCCGCCGACCTGGTCCTGCAGCACGGTCTTCTTGGTGTTGAACAGCAGGGCGTTGGGCGTCGCCTGCCTGGGATTCGCGTCCTTCTCTGCCTTCGTCAGCCCGAGAGGGTCCTGCGTGTCGGGCTGGTGCAGGTAGTTGGCCGCCATCGTCAGCGTGGTCTCCTGCTCGAGCTGGACCTTGAGCTTCGCGTTCGCCTGGTCGCGCCTCGTCCAGCTGTGGTCGCGATAGCCGTTGGTCTGGAAGAGCGACGCTTCGCCGGTCGCGTTCACGTCCCCGTATTGCCCGCCGATCCTGAGCGCGCCGCGTTTGGTCTGGTAGCTGCCGGCGAGGAAGTCGCCCTCCACGGTCGGCTGCGCAGGGCCGTCCTGCGTGTCCACCGCGATCACGCCGCCGGTGGCGTTGCCGTAGAGCGCCGAGAACGGCCCGCGCAGCACCTCGATGCGCTCGGCCGAGCCGAGCGAAAACGTCGACGCCTGGCCCTGCCCGTCGGGCATGGTCGCCGGGATGCCGTCGGCGATGAGACGGATGCCGCGCACGCCGAAGGTCGAGCGGGCGCCGAAGCCGCGCGACTGGATCTGCAGGTCCTGCGCGTAGTTCTGGCGGTTCTGCACCGAGATGCCCGGCACGCGCCCCAGGCTCTCCGACAGGTTCACCTGCGCCTTGCCCTCGCGGATCTCGTCGCCGTAGATGCGATCGACCGAAGCCGGAACTTCGAGTGCCGGCTGCGCCGTGCGTGTCGCGGTCACGACGACCGCGTCCTCCTGCCCCAGCGCCGGCGCAGCGAACATCAACAGGACAAGTCCTCTCCCCCTCGTCATGGGCTGCTAGGCTACAGGCAATGGGCAAACTGTTGCTAGCGCTGCTCCTCGGGCTCGCCCTGCCCTGCCAGGCCGAGGTCGACCTGAAGAGCCTGCGGGAGGGAGGCTACGTCCTCTACCTCCGCCACGCCTCGACCGATTTCAGCCAGAACGACGCCGCCATGAAGAGCTACGACGATTGCGCGAGCCAGCGCAACCTCACCGACAAGGGTCGGGGCGAAGCGCGGCTCATCGGCGAACAAGTGAAGCGTCTCGGCATTCCCATCGGCAACGTGCTCGCCAGCCCCTTCTGCCGCACGATGGAGACCGCCCGCCTCGCTTTTGGCAAGGCGCAGGCGATGAACGAAGTGCGCGGCGGTCCGGTGAGGACGGAGGATCCAAAGAGATACGAAAGTTTGCGCAAGCTGATGGCGACCAAACCGGCAAGCGGAACCAACACCGTCATTTCCAGCCACGCGAACCCCTTCTACGCCTTGGTCGGCCCGCCTTACCTGGCGGAAGGCGAGATGGCGGTGGTCAGGCCCGGGGACGATTCATTCGCGGTCGTCGGCCGGATCCGCGTCGAGGATTGGCAGGCCCTCCAGTAAACGGCGGTTGCGTTTCGTAGGCCGGCCCTTCAATGCCCGCGCCGGTTCGGCGCCCCAGCGCCGCAGGTCGCCGCGCCGCTCCCGCTCCGCGCGGCTGGCGTCGCTTTCCAGGTAGAGCTTCTTCGCTTCTTCGGCAGGTCCTCTCTTGTCCGAGAGGGCTTTGACTTTCACTTGCCACTCGAAATCAGAGACGCGAACGACAACCGCGTCTCCGACTCTGAGATCGTGCGCCGGCTTCACTCGCACGTCGTTGAGCTTCACCCGGCCCGCCGCGATCGCCTGCTGCGCGAGAGAGCGCGTCTTGAAGAAGCGCGCCGCCCACAGCCACTTATCGAGGCGCACTAGGCTTTCGCCAAGACTCCCACCGGGCAGGAAACACCGGTGCCGCCGAGGCCGCAGTAGCCGTTCGGGTTCTTGCCGAGGTACTGCTGGTGATAGTCCTCGGCGTAGAAGAACTCCGGCGCTGCGCAGATTTCGGTGGTGATGGAGCCAAAGCCTTTGGCCTTGATCGCCTTTTCGTATTGTTCTTTCGATTTCAAGGCAGCCTGCTCCTGCTCCGCACCATAGGTATAGATCGTCGAGCGGTACTGCGAGCCCGCGTCGTTGCCCTGGCGCATGCCCTGCGTCGGATCGTGGCCTTCCCAGAAAGTCTTGAGGAGCTCGTCGTAGCTGATCTTCGCCGGATCGAACACCACGAGGACGACCTCCGCGTGGTTGGTGAAGCCGCTGCAGACTTCCTCGTAGCTCGGGTTCTTCGTCTGCCCGCCGGCGTAGCCGACGGCGGTCGAATACACGCCCGGCAGCTTCCAGAAGAGGCGCTCGGCGCCCCAGAAGCAGCCCATGCCGAACACGACCTGCTGCATGCCGGCGGGGAACGGGGCCTTGAGCGGATGGCCGTTGACGAAATGCTTGTCGGGGACCGCCACGGCGTTGGCGCGGCCGGGCAGCGCGCTCTCCGGCGGCAGCAGCTTGTTCAGCTTCTTCATGAAGGAAAACATGGCAAACCTCCTACCCTAGAATAACACCATGAAAATCTGCGTTTACGGCGCGGGCGCCATCGGTGGTTTGATCGCCGCCTGGCTCTCGCGTTCCGGGCACGACGTCTCGGTCGTCGCGCGCGGCGCGCAGCTCGAAGCGATCCGCAAGCAGGGCTTGCGCGTGCGCGACGGGGCGAACGGCAAGGTCGAATCTTTCAACGTCGGGACTTCGGCTTCCGGCCCGCAGGACTACGTCATAGTCGCGGTGAAGGCGCAAAACCTTACGGAAGTCGCCGACGGAATAGGGAAATTGCTGGGAAGCGACACGTCGATCGTGACCGCCATGAACGGCGTGCCGTGGTGGTTCTTCGACCGCCTCAAATTCGGCGGCGGCAAGCACCGGCTGGAGAGTCTCGATCCCGGCGGCCGGCTGAGCCGTGCCATGCCGACCGAGCGCATCGTCGGCTGCGTCGTGCACCTCGCCGCTTCGACGCCCGAACCAGGCCTCATCAGCCGCAACATGGGCACGCGCCTGGTCATCGGCGAGCCCGGCGGCAAGAACACGCAGCGCACGCAGCGCCTCGCCGAGGCGCTGACGGGCGCCGGTTTCGAGACCATCGCCAGCGACGCGATCGAGAAGGAGTTCTGGGTGAAGCTGCTCGGCAACGTCAGCTTCAATCCGGTCTCGGCGCTCACCGTCAGCACCGCGGACCGCCTGATCGAGGATCCGCTCGTCAAGGACTACATGGTCGGCATCATGCGCGAGGTGCTGGCGATCGGCCGCGCCGTCGGCGTCGACGCGGCCATCGATCCGGAAGCGCGCATCGACATGGCGCGCATCCTCGGCAAGTTCAAGACCTCGACGCTGCAGGACCTCGAGGCCGGCAAGCCGCTCGAAGTCGACGGCCTGCTCGCCGGCACGCTCGAGATCGCCGAGAAGGCCGGCGTCCAGGCGCCGCTCACGCAGAGCCTCTTCGGCCTGGTGCGCACCCGCGCGCAAGCCACGGGCCAATACAAGAAGACGGCATGAAAATAATCCTCGCCTTTGTCGTCACGCTTTTTCCCTGGGTTGCGAATGCGCAATATGAGGGCCCGGGCGTGGAAACCTGCCGGCTCTATGCCCAGCGACAGCTGATGCGCGATGCCAACACCGCGCGTGGCATCGTCTTCGAGCGGGACGCGAACCTCGTCATCGCGCGCTACACGCGCAAGGTCGGCAACCAGTTCGTCTCCTCGATCCTCACCGGCAACGGCGCGGTGGTCTTCGCCAACGCGCCGAGCGCCGAGCTCGCCTTTATCTGCCTGCTCGCCGACGACAAGCGCGCGGTGTTCTTCGAGTGGCTGCCGCGCCGCGACGCCTCGGCGATGGCGCAGTGCATGCGCGACGACACCACGCGCGCCAATCCCCGCTCCTGCCTGCAGACCCTGCTCGAGGTGACCGAGGCCGACCTGACTCAGGCTTACGCCAACAAGCTCACCGAGGCGCGCGAGCTCGATGTCGCCGCCGGCAACGAAGAGCCCAGCGATCGCTTCCGCGCCTCCAACAAGGCGTGGCTGCAGTACCGCGATGCGGAATGCCTGCGCCGCAAGGACCAGACCCCCGCCGGCGTCGACCCTGGCGACTACCAGCTCGCCTGCATCGTCGAGCTCTCGCGGCGCCGGCTCGTCGACGCGCGGTAGGCATGCATTCCCACCGCCTTTGCGTGGCGCCGATGATGGACGTCACCGACCGGCATTGCCGCTATTTCCTGCGGCAGATCAGCTCGAGCGCGTTTCTCTACACGGAGATGATCACGACTGGCGCGCTGATCCACGGCGAGGTCAAGCGGCACCTCGCCTTCAGCAAGGAGGAGCATCCGGTCGCGCTGCAGCTCGGCGGCAGTGAACCCAACGACCTCGCGCGCAGCGCGAAGCTCGGCGAGCAGTACGGCTACGACGAGATCAACCTCAACATCGGCTGCCCGAGCGAGCGGGTGCAGAAGGGCGCGTTCGGCGCCTGCCTGATGGCCGAGCCCGGACTGGTTGCGGACTGCGTTTCAGCCATCAAGGCAGCGGTGAAGATTCCAGTGACCGTGAAGCACCGGACCGGCATCGATTCCAACGAGGACTACGAGTTCGTTCGCGGTTTCGTCGAGAAGGTCGCGGCCGCCGGATGCAAGACCTTCATCGTCCACGCCCGCAACGCGATCCTGAAGGGCCTCTCCCCCAAGGAGAACCGCGAGATCCCGCCGCTCAAGTACCACTATGTATACCGGCTGAAGCAGGACTTCCCCGAGCTCGAGATCATCCTCAACGGTGGAATGAATTCCATTGAAAAGCATCCGGTTGACGGCGTGATGCTCGGGCGAGCGGCGGTGAACGACCCCTGGATCCTCGCCGACCCGGGCAAGACCCGCGCTCAGGTAGTTCGGGCGATGGTCGAGTACGCGAAAAAGCAGGATTCACTACGCCACGTCACCCGGCCGATGCTGGGCCTCTACCACGGCATGCCGCGGGCGCGGCGTTGGCGGCAAATGCTGTCGGATTCCCAGGCGCTGAAGGAGAACAGCCCCGAATTGCTGCTGGAGGCGCTCGACGAGGTGGAATCCGAGGAGAGTAGAATCGGCGCATGAGCGCAAATCTGAAATCCGTCCAGGGCAAACCGGTCCGCGAGCGCGTCAGCAAGGAAGAATGGCAAGCGCGAGTCGACCTCGCGGCTGCCTATCAGCTCGGCGCAATCTACAAATGGACCGACCTGATCTACACCCACTTTTCAGCGCGCGTGCCGGGAACCGAGGACTTCCTCATCAATCCCTACGGCATGATGTTCGACGAGATCACCGCGTCGAACCTGGTGAAGATCGACCTGGCCGGCAAGGTTCTGGACGACCCGCTCGACATGGGCGTGAACGAAGCCGGCTTCGTCATCCACAGCTGCATGCACGCCGCGCGCCACGAGATCAACTGCGTGATCCACACCCACACGCGTGCCGGCGTTGCCGTCTCGGCGATGAAATGCGGCCTGCTGCCGATCAGCCAGCACGCGATGCGCGTGCAGCCCGAAGTGACCTACCACGACTACGAAGGCGTGGCGCTCTACAAGGAAGAGCAGGCACGCATGGCGCGCGACCTGGGCAAGACCTCCAAGGCGATGATCCTGCGCAACCACGGCCTCCTCTCGCTCGGCACCACGGTGCGCGAAGCCTTCGAGATCATGTATTACCTCGACGCCGCCTGCCAGATCCAGATCGACGCCTGTGCCGGCGGCATGCACAACGTCCAGCTCATGTCGGACCAGGCGGCGAAAGTATCGTACGAGCGCCTCAGCATGATGGACCACCCGCGCGAGCAGCGCGACTGGCCGGCGCTGCTGCGCATGCTCGAGCGCAAGGGCATCAAGTACGCTGTATAGCCGGCCCTCGGGCCGGTAGCTGCAGGACGGTAAACACCGCCAAGAGCGCGAAGCCGAACACGGCGTAGAAGACGCCGTGGGGCCTGCCGTGGTCGAGCAACCAGCCGTAGAACACCGGCGTCGCGAACGAGCCGACGTCCAGTCCAGCATAAACGAATCCGTAGACCCTGCCCGTCGCGCCCGGCGGCGTCGCCGCGCGCACCAGCAGGTCGCGCGACGGATACGTCAGGCCGACGGCGAAGCCCGATAGCGCGAACGCCGCGGGCAGCGCTAGCGCCGGCACGATGCCGACGGCGAGCGCGAGCATGATGCAGGCGGAAGCCGACAACCCCGCGGCCGGCACCAGATCGAAGCGCGATGTGCGAGCGGTGAGAAAGCCACCCGCAAGCATCCCGCAGCCCGAGCCGACCATGTAGGCGGTGATGGCGCCCGACGCGAGCGTGGTCGCGACGCCGAGCTGCTCCTTCAGCGCCGAGACGCCGAAGCTGACGATGCCGGTCAGCGCCGCCGCATGCAGGGCGAAGAAGAGAAAGCAGGCGATGACCTGCCAGGAAAAGAGCACCGAGAGGTCGAAGCCTGCCGACTTCTTCGTCGCCGGATGGTCGACCGTAAACCGCCTGGAATTAATGCCGAGAATCAACAACACCAACCCCGCTGCGGCGGCTGCGCCAATGAGCGCGCCGTGCCACCCCAGCCACGCCGCGATCGAGGCGCTGAAGATCGGCGCGATGGCGAATCCGACCGAGCCCGATACGCTGTGGATGCTGAAGGCATGCCCGAGCCGCTCCTTCGCGATGCGGCCATTGAGGATCGCGAAGTCGGCGGGATGGAAGACGCTGTTGCCGATGCCCGCGATCGCCGCGCCCAGGCCGAGCGTCAAGATACCTTGCGAGAGGCCCGCGACCAGCGTGCCGAGCACCATGAGCGCGAGGCCGCCGAGCAGCACCGCGCGCCCGCCGATGCGGTCGACGACGAAGCCGGCGAGCGGCTGGAGAACCGCCGACAGCACGTAGAAGAGCGTCAGCACCAGGCCGAGCGTCGCGTACGACACGCCGAGCTCCTCGCGCATCAGCGGAAAGAGCGGCGGCAGGACGAGCTGCAGGAAATGGCTGGTCGCATGCCCGGTGCCGATGAGCGAGATGACCGGCAGGTCGGCTTTCAAAGCTTCTCCACGAATTCCACCACCGCGGACAATACCTCTTCGGGCTGGTCGCGAAACGGGGCGTGACCGCACTGCTCCAGCTTCAACAGCCGTGCTTTCGCAAGCCTTTGCAGCTCGTCGAGCTGCGCCATCGTCCCGTACTCGTCGTCGAAGCCCTGGATGCCGAGCACCGGGCAGCGGATGTGCGACACGTACTTGCCGCGGATGTCCCAGCCCTTGAACTCCGGATCGAGCCAGACGTCGGCCCAGCCGTAGAAGGTCTTGCGCGCATCGCGGTGGTACTTTGCCAGGCGCACTCCCAGATCGCTGGTCTCGAAAGCCTGAGCTGCTTTCCTGATCGATTCGAGCCCCGACGGCTCGACGAAGACGTGCGGCGCCATGGCGACGACGCCGCGCACCGCGTGCCCTGCTCCCGCATGGATGAGCGCGATCGAGGCGCCGTCGGAATGGCCGATCAGCACCGGGTTTTCAATGCGTAGTTCACCAAGTAAAGACGGAAGCGAAACCAATGCCTCGTCGTGCATGAACCGGACGGTCCGCTTCGCTTCCCGCAAGACATCCGATTGGCCGTAGCCGTAGCGATCGTAGACGAGCGCGCGGCGGCCGGTCGCCGCGGCGACTTTCGCCGGGAAGTCGCGCCACTGCCGGATCGAGCCGAGGCCTTCGTGCAGGAACACCAGCGGCGCCTTGCCGGTCGCCTCGCCGATCCATTCATAGGCGATGGGCATCGGTCGAATTTAGCACGCAGGCGATAATCGCCCGCTCATGCGTTTCACCGCCTGGCTCGTCCTCCTCGGCACGCTCTCGCTCTGGTCCGGAAACTGGATCGTCGCGCGCGCCATGCGCGACGAGATCGCGCCGGGAATCGCCACGGTCGGGCGGCTGCTGATCGTCCTCGCGATCCTGCTGCCGTTCGTCTTCAACTCGCTAAGGGAGAAGCTCAAGGACCTGACGGCGAGGGACTGGCGAGTTCTCTGGGCGCTCGGCCTGACCGGCGGCGGGCTGCACCTCGCGCTGCAGTGGCTCGGGCTGCACTACACCACCGCGACCAGCGGCATCCTGTACCTGTCGACCTCGCCGATCTTCATCCTGCTGATGGCGGCGCCGCTCGCCACCGAGCGCATCGGCCTGCGCCAATGGGCCGGCGTGCTGATCTCGTTCTCGGGCGTGGTGATGATCGCGACCAAGGGCGAGTTCGGCCTGCTGTCGTTCAATCGCGGCGACCTGATGGCGCTCGCCTCGATGATGATGTGGGCGGGCTACACGGTCTTCCTGCGGGTGCGGCGCGACCCGCTCAAGACCGCCGAGCTGATCGTCATGGTGTGCGCGCTCGGCCTGGTGTTCATGGCGCCGTGGCTCGCCTGGGAAGTGTTCTTCAACCGCAAAGTCGATCTCAGTGCCGCGGGGGCAATCGGCGTGCTCTACTCCGCCATCGGCTCGATGCTGCTCGCTTATGCGGGATGGAGCTATGTCGTTACGCGGCTCGGCGCCGCGCGCGCCGGCGCGACGATGCACCTCATGCCGGCCATGGGCGTGGCGCTGGCAGCGATCTTCCTCGGCGAATATCCCAGCTGGTTCCACTTCGCCGGCATCGGCCTGATCCTCGCCGGCGTGGCGCTGTCGTCAATCCGGCGCGTCGCCTAGCTGGTCGAGCAGCTCGGCCAGCTTGAGAAGCTTGCGGTCCGGCATGCTCGCGTGGCCGCCCATCCAGGCTTCCAGCAGGCTTTCGGGGACGTTGAGGCGCTTGGCGAGGTCGGCACGGCCAATCCGCTTGGCCGCCATTTCGAGCAGGTTTTGCTTCGTCGTCTCTGCCACGGCACGCGAATGTAGCAATTTGCGTGCGTCGACGTCAGTGTCCAACCGCACACTACAAACACCCGGGGGTCACAGCTTCATCGGCTTCCAGTACCCGGTCAGCTCGAGATAACCCCGGCCTACCGCCGATTCGTTTTTATACGCGGTGACTGCCCCTTCCCAATAGATCGTGCCGGTGGCGGCGCGGGCGTCGAATTCCTGGTCGTCCATCAGCGGCTCCAGGCGAAGGTCGTTCACCTGCACCGACACCGGGTACTCGACCCCGGTGCGGGGCGACTTCCAGGTCCTCAGCACCTTGAAGGCCGTCCCGGGCGGGCTGTAGTGGATGCCGCCCTTGCGGTCGCGCATCTGGAAGGCCATGAACGAATGGCCGTCGAGCAGGTTGATGCCGCACCAGTCCCAGCCGGCGGCCTCGGGCGCGAGGTAGGCGCTCGACCATTCGTGGTCGAGCCAGGCGCTGCCCGTCACCTCGCGGCCGTTCACCTTGCCCACCGCGTGTAATTGTGGCCGGCTGTAGTAATAGCTCGCCTCCTCCGGCCGGTGGCCCTTGCGGCTGAAGCCCGCCTCACCCTGCAGGAGGGGCTTGCCGGCGAACAGCGTCAGGTCGAGATCGATGTCGCGGCCGGTGATGCGCGCCTGGTAGCGCTCGCCCTCGAGCTCGAGGCGCCAGTCGTCGACCCACACGCCGGTGCGGTCGAGCTCGGCGTGCGCGAGCGAGAAGCCGGCGCGCGCCGCGCGCTGGTCGGTCAGCAACCGCCCGCGCGACGGATCGGCGATCGCCGCGTGGGCGAGGATGATCTGGCGCGGATTGAAGCTGCTCGGGTTGTTGCTCTGCTCCTCCGGCCGCGCGCGGAAGAACGTGAGCTGGAAGCCCATCGGGCCGCTCATCGAGCCATTCAACCATCCCGTGACGTACCACCACTCGGTGCGGAATTCCGGATGCGAGCCATGGTCGCGCGGAAAAACGAAGGCCTTGCCGGGCATGACCTGCGGATACGCCGCGGTGTCGGCCCAGGAGAGGAGCGGCAGCGCGGTGAGGCCGCAGAGGAACGCGCGGCGGCGCATCACCAGTCCTCCCGCACGGCGCGGACGGGAGCCATGCTCATTGCTTCTCTCCCCGAAAGCATTGCAGTGATCACCGAGAGGAGGATAAGGATCGCCATCAGGCTGAAAAGCAGGAAGAGTGGGAAATGCATTTCCATTCCCCAATTGAACGACTGGCGGTTGATGACGAACACCAGCACCAGGCTGATCGCCACGCCGGCGACCAGGCCGGCGAGCGCGCCCAGCGCCGCGAGCAAGCCGCCTTCCGCCGCCAGCATGGCGGCGATCTGCCGGCGCGTCATGCCGAGGTGGCGGAGCATGCCGAACTCCCGCCGCCGCGCCAGCACCACGGCGCCGAGGCTCGAGGAAAGGCCGAACAGGCCGACCAGGACCGCCACCGCCTCCATGGCGTAGGTGACGGCGAAAGTGCGGTCGAAGAACGAGAGCGAAATGCGCCGGATCTCGCCGGGCCCCGCGATGTCGAGGCCGGCGCCGCCGGGCAGCGCTCGCAGCGCCGCCATCGCCGCGGCCGGCTCCACGCCGGGCGCAAGCCAGAGCGCGCCGTCGTTCACTCGCCGGTCGCCGGTCAGCCCGATGTAGTCGGCGCGGTCGATCAGCAGCGCGCCGTGCTGCCGCGCGTAGTCGCGGAACACGCCAGCGACGACGAAAGAGAAGGATTTCCCATTCAACGGTAGCTGGATGAGCGTTCCGGTACGAAAAGCGTACAAGTCGACGACGGCTTCGCTTACCCATACCGGCAAGGGGTCGTCGGCGCGAAGCGCGTGCTGCCTGCCGATCAAGGGAAAGGCCTTTGCCGCATTGTCCCGGGCGATGAGACCGACGGGCGGCCTGCCCGGATCGAGCAGGATGCGGCCGCCGCGGAGGAAATCGACCCGGGCGACCTGCGGCAGGCCGCGTACCCAGCCTTCCATGCCGGGCTCGAGGTAGCTCGTATCGCCCAGATGGGTAGTGCGGAAGTAAAGATCGGCCGGCAGCACCCGGTCGAGCCAGTCGTCCACCGAGTGGCGGAAGGACGAGACCATGATCGCCATGGCCGCCATCAGCGAAAAGCTGGCGACGATGGCGGCGAGGCTGACGGCCGCCTGCCCCGGTGCGCCGCGAAGCTGCGCCAGCGCAAGCGCGAGCCAGGGCGATGAGAAGGAAGGCACGGCGCGGAACGCCGCATCGGCAACGCGCGGCATGAGCGCGATCGTGCCGAGCAGCAGGCAGCCCACTGCTGCGTAGCCGAACAGCGGCAAACCCCGCACCGGCGGCAGGAAAGAGAGCAGCGCGCCGGCGGCGAGGAGCGCGAGACCCGGCCAGGCCGGCGAAGCGCGGCGGAAAAGCTCCTGCTCATCGCCCGCCTTGAGGGCGCGCGCCGGCGGCGTGCGCGCCGCGTCGAGGGCGGGCAGCAGCGCGCCGAGGACGGCGATGGCCACGCCGGCGGCGAAATAGAAGAGTGCCGGCACCGCCTGGAAGGAGAGCTGCGGCTGCTGGCCGCGGAACATGCCGGCGCCGAGGTCGGCGCCCACGCGCCGTACGGCGAGCTGCGCGACGGCGTAGCCGAGCGCCAGGCCGAGCGCCGCGCCGAAGCCGCCCAGCGCCGCGGCCTCCGTCAGCACCAGGCGGGCGAGCTGCCGGCGGGTCAGGCCGATGACGCGCAGGAGCGCATGCTCGGCTCGCCGCCGGGCCGCCTCCAGGGCCTGCGCCGAGAAAACCAGGAAGCCGCCGGTGAAGAGCGCGATCATCGCCAGCACATTCAGGTTGACGCGATAGGAGCGCGAAGGCGTCGCGCTCGCCTCCTCCAGGGCCTCGATCGCCGAGACATGGACGCCGGGTGGAAGATGGGCCTGGATGGCCTTTCTCATCTCCTCCTGATTTTTCCCCTGCGAGAGGCGGATATCGATCCGGTTCAGCTCGCCCAGCCGCCCGAGGCGCCATTGCGCGGTGGCGATGTCGGTGACGGCGGCGATCCCCTGCACCGCCGAGCCCGGCAGGATGCCGGCGACGCGCAGCGCGACGCGGCGCTGGCCGACGATGAGCTGCAGCTTGTCGTCCTTGCCGAGGCCCAGGGCGTCGGCGGCGGCCGCCGACAGCATCACGGTATCGGGCGAGAGAAGGTCGAAGCGCTCGCCGCCCGCGAGCTGCGGCTGCACCAGCGCCGCGCGCAGGATGTCCAGGCCGACGACGCGGATCGTCCTGCCGCTGCCGGCGACGCCGACGTCGAGCTCGAGGACCGGGCTCGCCACCGACACGCCGGCCAGGCGGGCGATGCGCGGATAGAGCGACTCGGAGAAGCCGCTGCGCCCGCCGCGCACTTCGAGATCGGCCTCGCCGGCAAGCGCCCGCACCGCCGCGGCGAGGTCGCTCACCGCTGCGCGGTTGACGAGGTGCACTGCGTAGCCGAGCGCGACGCCAAGCGCGATCCCCAGAACGGAGAGGAGCATTCGCGCGCGCGGTCGCCGGGCGCTCGTCGTCGCGAGGAGGCTTCGCATCGGCGGCTACTATACTGTCGACATGCGGGGGCTCGCTTTTGCGCTTCTTTTCCTGGTTTCCCTGACAGGAAAAGCCGAAGACCTTCCCGCATGGTTCTCGCAGTCCCTTCTCATCCTTCCCGAGGACATCACGGAGGCGGCGCGCGAAGGCAAGCGCGTGATGCTGTACTTCGAGCAGGAGGGCTGCCCCTACTGCAAGCGCATGGAAGAGGTGAACTTCCGCGACCCGAAGATCGTCGGCCGCCTGCGGGAGCGCTTCGTGCCGATCGCGCTCAACATCTGGGGCGATCGCGAGGTGACGGCGCCCGACGGCAAGGTGATGAGCGAGAAGCAGCTCGCCGCCACCCTCAAGATCCAGTTCACGCCGACGCTCGTGTTCTTCGACGAGAAAGGCGGCATCGCCCTGCGGATCAACGGCTACTACCCGCCCGATCGCTTTCTCGCCGCGCTCGACGCGGCGGCGAAGCCGGGTGCGGGCGCGGAGCACGCGGGATTCCCGCCGGCAATCCGCAAGGCGCGCGCGAAACCCCTTGCACTCCTGTTCATGGCCGATCGCTGCACCGCCTGCGATGACCTCAAGATGACGTTCCGCGACGACAAAGTCGCGAAGCAGCTCGCCGCGTTCGACCTCGAGCAGCTACCGCTCGCGGGCGCGCAGGCCAAGCAGATGGGCGTTGGCGAAGCGCCTACGCTGGTGCTTTTCGATGCGTCGGGGCGGGAGGTGCTGCGCCTGGAAGCCTACTTCCGGCCGTTTCACGTCGCCGGCTCGCTGGAATATGTCTCGAGCGGTGCCTACCGCAGCGAGCCTTCGCTCCAGCGCTTCCTGCAGACGCGCGCCGACCGTCTGCGCCGCGGCGGCGAGACGGTCGACCTCTGGAACTGATCTAAGCGAGGGTGTGGTCTTTGAGCGGCTCGTCCGGGACGAGCGCCGGATCGGGCTCGCGGGCGAGCAGCGTCTCGAGGCGCGCAATGTGGCGCTGCTCGTCGACCGCCATCTCGGCGGCGAAGGCGCGCACCGACTCATCGGGCGAGTTCTCGGCCACGTCGAGGTAGAACCCCTGCGTGCGGCGCTCGACACCGAGGGCCTGCATCAGCGCCTCGCGCGTGTTGCGCGCCGCCGGGCGCTTGTCGATCGCCGCACCCATGTAGTGCCAGCTGTATTCCCAGCCCGACATCGCGGGCAGCTCGCGGCCGGCGGTGCCGAGGCAGATCAGCTGATGCTGCTCGCGCTCCTCGAGCACGATCTTCTCCAGCTCCTCGGCAAGGTGGTCGTTGCCGGTGTCGCGGACGAAATTCTCCAGCTTCTCCAGCTCATCCGCGGCGTCGCGCTCGATGCCGATCGCGTAGGCGTACAGCTCAGGCAGGTTTCTCGGCAGAAGGCGTCGGCCCATCTCATTGCTCCTTGCCTCTCACCCTATAGTGGGCAAGTTACGTGCAAGGTCGAGGCGGAGTGCCCCGTTATGGGTCGAAGGTCCTAAGAACCTTTCCAGGACGACGCTCGCCGACGTCGTGTTTCGCACCGTCGAATACGCTTGTTCCGTTCACCCACACGCCGTGTACTCCGAGGGGCCTACGGATCATGCGCGTTCCACCCGCCGGCAGATCGCGCCTTTTCTCGAGCGAGGAGATTCCCACCTTCGCGGCATCGAAGAGCAGCAGGTCGGCCCACTGTCCCGCAGCGATCGTGCCGCGCCCCGGGATGCGGTACTTGCGCGCCGGATCGCTGGTCAGGCGCCGCACGCCCTCCTCCAGCGTGAACGCGCCGCGCTCGCGCACCCAGTGCGCGAGGAAATGCAGCCCGAAGCCGGCGTCGCAGAAGTAGATGAGGTGCGCGCCGGCGTCTGAGAGCGCGATCACGCCCGCCGGATGCTGCAGCAGAGGCGCGACCGCCTTGTCGTCGTTCTGGAACAGCTTGGCCACGAGCTGCGTATCGAGCGGCAGGTCGAAGACGTAGTCGAGTGGGTCCTTCCCCGCGCGCCGCGCCAGCTCCGGCACCGGCACGCCGTCCCGTTCCACCAGCGACCAGTCGCCGTAGAACAGGATGCCGCTCTTCGGGTTCTGCAGGTCGTGGCGGAATTGCTTCCTGAATTTGGCGGAACGGTAGACCGATTGCCGATCTTTCGCCTTTTTCACTTCATCAAAGGCGGAATGCGAGTAGAGGATGTACGGCTCCTGCAGCGTGAAGTCGAAAGACAGCGGCTGGCAGGTCGTGTGGATGTAGAGCTCGCGTCCGCGCGCATTCGCGGCGGCGCAGCGCTCGTAATATTGCATCGCCCGTCCCGGATGCGCGGCACTGTGCATGGTGAGCACCGTCACCATGAAAGTCGGCCGGCTGGTGATTGCTTCCAGGTATTCCGGCGTCGCCCGCGGTCCGGAAGCGATGACGAAAACACCTTTATCAAGAACAGAAACGAGTTGCTCCAATTCCTCGTCGCCCGCGATCGTCGAAGGCATCGGCTTGCCGTTCCAGCCGCTGTGGTTCGGCGAGAACGAAGACGCGAATCCGGCGGCACCGGCCTGCAACGCTTCCCTGAGCGTTTGTTGCATCAAATGCATTTCTGCTTCGGTAGGCTGAACGCGCGTCGAAGCGTCTTCGCCCATCACCGCGGTGCGGATCGCCGAATGGCCGGCGAGCACGCCGACGTTGGCGAGCGGTCGAATCCGCTCGAGAGCGTCGAGGTAGCCGGGGAAGGTCTCGAAATCCCAGCGCGTGCCCTGGAGCAGCGCGTCGACGTCCATGCCCTCCACCACCGAGAGATTCTTCAGCATCGTCTCGCGCAGCGGCGCCGGGCACGGCGCGATGCCGAAGCCGCAGTTGCCCATGATCGCGGTCGTGACGCCGAGCGAGACCGACGGCGACAGCGTCGGGTCCCAGGTGATCTGCGCGTCGTAGTGCGTGTGCACGTCGACGATGCCGGGCATCAGGCAGAGCCCGCCGGCATCGACCGTTTCCTTCGCCGCTTCGCCTTTTCCGACCGAGACGACTTTTCCGCCGGAAATTCCAACGGCAGCCTGAACAGCGGGGCCACCGGTGCCGTCGTAGACCGTCGCGCCGCGGATCAGCAGGTCGAGCATGTCTTAAGCTAGCAGATATGGTCCTCGCTCGCGCCCTCGTCCTCGCGCTCGTTCCCGCCGCCGGAATCGCGGCGACCGGCGAGGAAATCTACAAGGGCCGCTGCTCCCTCTGCCACGACGGCGGCGCCGGCCAGGCGCCGCGCATCTCGCGCGCCGAGGAATGGACGCCGCGCCTGGCGCGCGGCCGGCAGGCGCTGATCGATTCCGCGATCCGCGGCGTGCCCGGCACGCCGATGACGGCCAAGGGCGGCCACGTCGAGCTTTCCGACGCGGAGGTGGCGTTGGCGGTGGCCTACATCCTCGATCGCTCGGGCGCTACCGCCGGCCCTGCGGTCCCTTCAAAGACCTCTTCAAGGAAGGCGCCCTCGGGCGAGGCCCCCGATGACGCTGTTCTCATCCGGGAGGTCGGTGAAGCGATACAACGAGCGCGCGTCACCGGGGTTAGGGTCGACAGCGTCAAAGCCGAAGTCACCTTGCAGGGCATGGTCAACAACGGCGACGAGATCCGCCGCGCCGAGGAAGCCGCCTACGCCGTGCCGGGCGTGGCGCGGGTGGTGAACAACCTGATCTCGGCGGCGATCTTCGAGTTCGACTGATCTACTGGGGCTTGATGCCGGCCGCGCGCCCGACCTTGCCCCACTTGGCGACCTCGGCGCGGATGAAGGCGGCGAATTCGTCGGGCGAGTCGGCGGCGACGTAGCTGCCGGTCGCCTCGACCTGCGCCTTGATCTCCGGCGCGCTGTAGGCCTTGACCAGCTCGCGGTGCAGGATGTCGATCACTGGCCGCGGCGTTCCCGCCGGCACGAAGATGCCGTTCCAGACCAGCGCCTCGACCCCCGGCAGGCCGGCTTCGGCGCTGGTCGGCACGTCGGGCAGCCCGGGAAGGCGCTTGTCCGAAAGCACGGCGAGCGCGCGCAGCCTGCCGGCCTTGATCGGCGCGGTCACAACCTGCGGCACGACGAACGCCGCCATCACCTGCCCGGCGACGAGATCCGGGATCTCGGCGTTCACGCCCTTGTAGGGGACCTCGAGCATCTTGATGCCGGTTTCGGACTCGATCCAGCTCGCGACGAGCTGGCTGCTGCTGCCCGGACCGGCGGAGCCGTAGGTAATGGCTCCGGGCTTTGTCTTGCCAAAGGCGATCAGATCCTTCAGGGAGGAAGGCATCGAGGGATTCACCACCACGACCAACGGCGTCATGGTGAAGCGCGAAACCGGAATCAGCTCCTGGTTCAGGCGGCAGCAGGGATCGGGGCTGAGCGCGTCGAAGATGGCGCTGTTGATCAGCGCCAGCAGCAGCGTATGCCCGTCGGGCGCCGCTCGCGCC
>JAXDQC010000017.1:0-37675 GCA_034668045.1 Betaproteobacteria bacterium
CGCGAGAGCTTCGATGCCGAGTCCGCTCGCGCCGCCGCGCTCGCCGACACCCTTCGCCTCGCGCGCCTTCGCTATCAGAACGGCGTCGCCTCCCAGCTCGACGTCATCGACGCCGAGCGCGGCCTTCTCGCCGCTCGTGTTGCGCGCATCGAAGCCCTGCGCGCCCAGCGCGCCGCCGTCGCGGATCTCTTCAGGGCGCTAGGCGGCTAGAGCAGTATCCTTCTCGATAGGAGAACGAGTCATGCCCAGCACCATCCGGCTTCACCGAGTCCTGCGGAGCACCCCCGAGCGGGTCTATCGAGCGTTCCTCGATGCAGACGCAAGGGTCAAATGGCTTCCGCCAAACGGATTCACCGCCAAGGTTCACCACTCGGACGTCCGCGTCGGCGGCTCCTACAAGATGTCGTTCACGAACTTCACCACGGGCAAGAGCCACTCCTTCGGCGGACAGTACGTCGAGCTGGTGACCAACGAGCGAATTCGCTATACGGACAAGTTCGACGATCCAAATTTGCCCGGCACGATGCAGGCGACAGTCACCCTGAAGAAGGTATCTGTGGGGACTGAGGTAAACATCACCCAGGAAGGGATCCCCGATGCCATTCCAGCCGAGGCTTGCTACCTTGGCTGGCAGGAGTCGCTGATCCTTCTGGCGAAACTGGTCGAGGTCGAGATACCGGATTAGCCTGCGCGCTGCGATGAGCAGCCTGCTTTCCGTGCGCGGCGTCGACATCCACGTCGAGGGCGAGGGCGTCGAGACCATCGTCATGGTCCACGGCTGGCCCGACACCTACCGGCTGTGGGATGCCACGGTCGAGGCGCTCAAGGGTCGCTACCGCTGCATCCGTTTCACGCTGCCCGGCTTCGATCCGGGGTCCGATGGGCGCTCGTACACGCTAGGCGAGCTGATCGCCTTCCTTGACGAGGTCGTGGAGCGAACTTCGCCCGGGAAAAAGGTGATCCTCCTGCTGCACGACTGGGGCTGCTTCTTCGGCTACCAGTTCTACGCCCGCTATCCGGAGAAGGTGTCGAGGATCGTCGGCGTCGATATCGGCGACCCGCGCTCGACCGCGCGGACCATGACCGGCCGCGAGAAGGCGATCATGCTCGCCTACCAGACGTGGAATGCGCTGGCGTGGCGGATCGGCGGCAGGATCGGCGACGGGATGATCCGCGCGATGGCGCGCTGGGCCAGGTGCCCGTCGGATCGCGCGCCGATGAGCTGGCGAATGGGCTATCCCTACTACCTGCTCTGGTTCGGCGGCCGCGACTCGTTTCGCGGCCAGGTGCGCCGCTTCGAGCCGCAGTGCCCGATGCTCTTTGTGTACGGTGTGCGCAAGCCGCTGCGCTTCCATTCGCCGCAGTGGGCCGCGGAGCTGAAGCAGAAGCCCGGCAACGACGTGGTCGAATTCGACACCGGGCACTGGGTGATGTCGAACCAGCCCGAGCGGTTCAACCAGGTGGTCGGCGCCTGGCTCGCGCGGAGTTGAGCGGCTATCGCGCGTGCAGGTCGTCGAGCTCGGCGACCTCGGGCACATGGCGCCCATCGCCGATCCCGAGATCGTCAATCGGGAGATCGTCCGTTTCCTCGAGCACGGCCGATTCGACGCAGGCCTTCTTGCGGCAGACGAACGCGGCGACGCGCGCGATCGAGTCCAGGTTCTCGGGCAGCATCTCCTCGTCGTCGACCCTGACGCCGAAGGTCGACTCGAGGAACGCCACCATCTCGAGCACGCCGGTCGAGTCGATGATGCCGGTCTTGATCAGCGAGGCCGAGTCGGCAAGCGCGTCGGCGTCGGCGACGTAGAAGCTGGTGACGACGTAATCGCGCACCTGGCGACGGATTTCCTTGTTGTCTTCGATTTGCATCGGTTCCTCTTATCTGAAAGGGTGCTTCAGGCAGCCATCCTGGGCCGCGTGCGATCGACGTCGGTGCGCAACGTCAGCTTGGAGAATTCGGTCTCGCGCCGCGCGATCAGCTCGCGGTGCAGGAGCTGCGTCGAGAGCACGCCGACCAGCGCCATGTTGTCGGTGTTCGAGAATTGTCCCTGGCGCGTGCGGCGCTTGTGATCGAGCTGCGCCACCATGGCCGGATCGAATACCCCGGCATGGCGCAGCGCCACTGGCGAGAGCATTTCCTCGACCCATTCGCTCTTGCCGGTGAAGGCGAGCGCATCCGGGGCGCGGTAGGGCTGCTTTTTCCGCGCCAGGATCTCGGCCGGCACGAGCTCGGCGGCGGCCTTCTTCAGGATGTGCTTCTCGTCCAGGACGCGCAGCTTCCACTCCGGCGGCAGCGAGTTCGCCAGCGCCACGACGTTCTCGTCGAGGAACGGGAAGCGTCCCTCGACCGAGTTCGCCATCAGCATGCGGTCGCCCTGCGAGGCGAGGAGATAGCCGCAGAGCAGCGTGCGGATCTCGAGGTACTGGTCCTGGGCGAGGCTGGCCCAGCGGGAGAATTTCGGCGGCAGGTCGCCCAGCAGCTCGGCGGTGGCGGCGCGGTCGCTTCGCATCTCCGGCGCCAGCAGCCGCTTCAGCGCCGCGGTCGACTGCCAGCGCGTCTGGTGCGCGAATCCGGGCGCCCCGTACGCGCCGAGGTCGCGGCCGAAGAACTGCCGCGCCATCGCCTGCGCCGCCACCGGCGAGCGCTCGAGGTACGGGTAGAGCCGCTCCAGCAGCCGCGCGCGCCACTTCGAGCCGGGCGAGCGCGCCCAGAAGCGGCGCACCTTGCCTTCGCGGAAGAGATCGTAGCCGGCGAACATCTCGTCGGCGCCCTCGCCGGTGAGCACCACCTTGATGCCGCGCCGGCGCACCAGACGCGAGAGCAGGAAGAGCGGCGCGGGGGCGGTGCGCAGGAGCGGCCGCTCGGCGTGGCGCACCACGTCGGGAAACACTTCGGCGATGTCCTCGCGCGAGACCAGCACTTCGTAGTGCTCGCTGCCGACCGCGCGCGCGGCCAGGCGCTGGTAGCCGGTCTCGTCGTACTCGGCATCCTCGAAGCGGAGCGAAAAAGTCTGGAAGCGGTCGCCGGCGACGCGGCGGCCGAGCGCGGCGACGAGCGAGCTGTCGAGCCCGCCCGAGAGGTAGCTGCCGACCGGCACGTCGGCGCGCAGCACGCGCAGCGACGAGGCCGCATCGAGCGCGCGGCGCACTTCGGCGGCGGCGTCCTCGATCGAGCCCTTGAACTGCTCGGCTGCCGACGTCGGGTAGCGCGGCGTCCAGTAGGCGTGCTCGCGCACGCTGGCGTTCTCGTAGACGCGCACATGGCCGGGCGGCAGCTCGCTCACGCCCTGGAAGACGCTCTGCGGCGCCACCGGGCACCAGAAGGTGAACACCTGGTCGAGGCCCGCCGGGTCGAAGGCGCGCGGAATGCGCTCGTCGGCGGCGAAGATCGCCTTCACCTCGCTCGCGAAGTAGAGGCGTCCGCCGTGCTCGCAGAGATGCAGCGGGCAGATGCCGACGCGGTCGCGCGAGAGCACCAGGCGCTGCGCGCGCGAGTCCCACAGCGCCACGGCCCATTGCCCCTGCAGGCGCTCGAACGCTGCTTCGCCCCAGGCGCGGTACGCCTGCACGATCACCTCGGTGTCGCTGAGGGTGCGGAAGGCGTGGCCGAGCGCGATCAGCTCGTCGCGCAGCTCGAGGTAGTTGAAGATCTCGCCGTTGAAGACGATCCAGGTGCGCTCGTGCTCGTCGGCGAGGGGCTGCTGGCCGCTCGCCAGATCGATGATGGAGAGGCGCGCATGCGCGAGGCCGGCGTGGCTGTCGCGGTAGAGGCCGAATTCGTCCGGGCCGCGGTGCTTCAGCGCGCCGGCCATGCGCAACAGGGCATTACGAGACGGCGGCTCGGCGGCCGGACCTAGCGCGACGATGCCGGCTATGCCGCACATCTGACAGGGGGTTTGTGCAGGTACTGCGCGACGCGCCGCTTGGCTTCGATGTCCTTGAAGACGCGCTCGACCTGGCTGGCGTTCAGCCCGACCGCGGGCGCCAGCTCCTCGGCGGAGATGCCGTTCTCGCGCGCATAGAGGCACAGATCCATGCGGTCGTAGGGCAGGGCGAAGTAGAACTCCTCCTGCGTCTGCGGCAGCGAGAAGGTGTCGGTGGTCGGCGGCCGGCGGCGAATTTCTTCCGGCACGTTGAGATGCGCGGCCAGCTGGTAGACCTGCGTCTTGTAGAGATGCGCGATCGGCTTGATGTCGGCGGCGCCGTCGCCCTGCTTGACGAAGAAGCCCTGGTCGTACTCGAGGCGGTTCGGTGTGCCGGCGACCGCGTAGTTCAGGCGGTCGGCGTGGTAGTACTCGGTCATCTTGCGCACGCGCTGCTTGTAGTTGGTCGCGGCGACAATTTGGAGATAAGCGGAGTGGCCCAGGCGCACGGTGGATGTCTCGCCCGCCGGGCTTTGCACCGTGAGGCGCGTGACATTCAGCCGCTCGCCCTCGAGCAGCGACGGCAGCACCAGCTTGAATTTCCAGCCTTCGCCGAATTCCGGCACCGCGGTGCGGATCGCCTCCCCCTGGCGCTCGTAGCAGCGCAGCCCTTCGAGGGCCGGCGCGATGTCCTCGACGATGGCGTCGATGCCCAGGCCCGCGGCGAGCTCGCGCCCGAGGCGCAGCGCGTCGCCCGAGCTGTCCCGCTCGGGCATGAAGAGGCCGAGCACCTTGTCCGGGCCGAAGGCGTGCACGCAAAGGGCGGCGACGACCGCGCTGTCCACGCCGCCGGAAATGCCGACCACGGCGCCGCGGCGGCGGAAGTCGCGCAGGACCTGCTCGCGCAGCATGCGGGCGACGCGGTCGACTTCGGCGCCGGCATCGAGATCGAGAACGCTCTTGTCGAACATGGCTAGGGGGCTGCCGGTTGAGGACGGGGACGCGCCCAGGGAAGGCGCCGCCCCTCGGTCGCCTCGCCGGGTTGGCGGTTTGCCTCGCCGAAGAACCGCATCCACCACTCGCCCTCGAGGCGGCTGAAGAAGGCATCGCCGGCGCCGAGCGCGTTCAGGAGCTCGCTCGAGCGCGAATGGGCGGCGACGAAAATGCTGGGGACGACGAAGAAGCAATGCTGCCGGCTGAGGGCGCGCGCGAAGCGCGGCTCCATGCGGCCTTCGATCGCCGCCGCGCCGCGGCGCCAGGCGTGCTGGAAGAGGTGCGCGAGCACGCTTTCCTCCGCGCCCGGCCGGGCTGCGAGCTGCAGCACCTTGCTCGTGCCGCCGTTCAGGTAGTACAGGAACCAGCCGGCGATGCGGCCGCCTTGCCTAAGGAGCTGCGCCTGCAGCTCGCCGTGGCGGCGCTTGGCGCGCGCCTGCGCGAGCAGCCAGTCGAGGGACGGCACGTCATAGCGCGGCCGCAGCGAATAGCCGGCGCCGAAGGTCTCGAGGGCGTTGACGAGCGAGGTCGCCGTCAGCGGCAGCTCGAGCAGCGCGCTCTTGCGGCCGAGACCCATCCGGCGGGTCATGTAGGCATCGGCGGCGATCGCCATCGGCGCTGCCACCATCGCCGCGGCGCGGCCCGCCATGCCGGGCAGCATGCCGAGCGCGCAGCGCGCCGGGCGAAGCAGGCGCCGCCACTGCAATCCGTAGAGCGTGAGGATCGAGCCGCCGTTGGCTTCCCACATCCGCCGCGAGGCCTCGTTGGCGCCGTCGCTCAGCGTCAGGTCCTGCGGGCCGGCAACCGCGGCGCGCAGGAGCTGCGCCGCGGCGAGGCCGTAGCGCTTGTCCTGCGGGTCGATCATGAGCTGCGTGAGCACCGCAGCGCGCACCGGCTTGCTGCGCAGGCGCATCGGCCGCGGCACGACGCCGATGAAGCCGACAGTGCGGTCGCCGTCGCGGGCCACCCACGACGGCAGCGACGCATCCGCCCAAGGATTGCCGAAGAACATCTCCTGGAAGTACGCCGCGCACGCGGCGGGCGACGACCAACCCCCGTCCGGGTAGACCCGGGCGAAAAGGGCTGCCACCTCCGATAGGTCCCGTTCCTGGAACGGGCGCACCTCCGCCATGTCAGGAATTCTTAAGCATTGGGGTGAACGGCGACCCGCGCGCGCCTACCCCGAACGGCCCATGGTCTTTTGCGCTAGCCTCGCGTCGTGAGGGCCGTCGTCCTCCTGTTTCTTACTGGCATCGCCACGGGCGTTCTCGCCCAGTCGCGCGCGGTCGATCTCTACGTCGGCTACAGCGTGGGTGGCGGCTACGACATCTATGCCCGGCTGCTCGCGCGCCACATGGGCCGGCACCTTCCCGGCAATCCGACCGTCGTGCCGCGCAACATGGAAGGCGCCGGCAGCCTGCGGCTCGCCAACTGGCTCTACAAGGCCGCGCCGCGCGACGGCAGCGCCTTCGGCACCATCGGCCGCGCGATCGCCTTCGAGCCGCTGTTCGGTGAGCAGGGCGCGCAGTTCAAGGGCACGGAGTTCGGCTGGATCGGCAGCGCCAACGACGAGGTGAGCGTTTGCGCGGCCTGGGGCAAGACCGGCATCGCGCGTTTCGAGGACCTCTACGCGCGGGAAGTCTTCGTCGGCGGCACCGGCGGCAACTCCGACACGGACACCTTCCCGCGGGCGCTCAACAGCATCCTCGGCACGAGGATGAAGCTCGTCACCGGCTATCCCGGCGGCAACGACATCACCCTCGCCCTGCAGCGCGGCGAGGTGCAGGCGCGCTGCGGCTGGTCGTGGTCGAGCATCAAGACCAACCATCCAGCGTGGGTGAAGGACGGCACGCTGAAGATCCTCGCGCAGCTCGCGCTGGAGAAGCATCCCGACCTGCCGCACGTGCCGCTCATCATGGACATGGTGAAGACGCCCGAGCAGCGCCAGGTGCTGCGGCTCGTCTTTGCCGGCCAGGTGATGGGCCGTCCCTTCCTCGCGCCGCCCGGGGTGCCGGCGGAACGCCTGGCCGCGCTGCGCAAAGCCTTCATGGCGACGATGCAGGACCCGGCGTTCCTCGCCGAAGCGGAGAAGATCAAGCTCGAGATCCGGCCGGTGTCCGGCGAAGCGGTGCAGAAGCTCGTCGCCGAGGTCTACGCCAGCCCGGCCGAGGCCGTGAAGAAGGCTGCCGCTGCGCTGAAGTAGTGGCGGCCTGACCATGTAGAGGAGACGCCAATGAAGATCACCATCGAAACCCTCGTCAAGGCCGATTCGAATGCGGTGTGGGCTGCATGGAACAGCCCGGAGGACATCAAGCGATGGAACGCCGCCTCCAATGACTGGCACACGACGGCCAGCACCGTCGATCTGCGCGAGGGCGGCAAGTTCTCGGCACGCATGGAAGCAAAAGACGGGAGCATGGGGTTCGACTTTGCGGGGACGTACACGCGCCTCGTCGCCCAAAAGCTGATCGAGTACGCGATGGCCGACGGTCGAACCGTCCAGGTGGAGTTCGTCGAACGCGCGGGCGGTGTCCTCGTGCGCGAGACGTTCGACGCGGAGACCGAGAATCCGCCGGAGATGCAGCGCCAGGGTTGGCAGGCGATCCTGGACAACTTCGCCAGGCACGTCGAAGCGAAGGACCGCTGATCGAGGGCTGAGAGGACCTGGCCTAGGCGAAGACGTACGCGTCCATCGCCAGCACGCCTGAGTCGATGGCGTCGTAGACGCGCTCGGGCTTGCTCTTGCCGGCGGCGGCGCCGAGGGCGAAGAACAGAGGCAGGAAATGCTCGTCGGTCGGGTGGGCGCGCACGCCGTGCGGCGAGCGGGTGCGGTAGTCGACGAGGCTGTCGATGTCTTTATGCTCGAGCTTCTGCTTCACCCACTCCTGGAACTCGCGCGCATAAGGCTGCGGCTCCTTGGTGCCGCGGCCCCAGTCGCGCAGGTTGTGCGTCATGTGGCCCGAGCCGATGATCAGCACGCCTTCGTCGGACAATTTCCTGAGAGACGCACCCAATTCGACGTGATGGCGCGGCCCGAGCGCGGGCTGGACCGAGATCTGCACCACCGGAATCTCGTGCTTCGGATACATGTACAGGAGCGGCGACCAGGCGCCGTGATCGAGGCCGCGGCAGCCGTCGATGCCGGCGGTGAAGCCGGCGTCCTTCAGAAGCGCTTGCGCGCGCTGCGCGAGCTCGGGCGCGCCGGGCGCGGGATAGCGCAGGCGATAGAGCGCCTCGGGAAAGTTGCTGAAGTCGTGGATGGTCTCCGGCTTCTCGCCGCCGGTGAGCATCGGCAGGTTGGTTTCCCAGTGCGCCGAGGAGATGAGGATGGCGCGCGGACGGGGAAGCCGCTGCGCGAGCGCCTTCCACGCCTCGCCCGCCGGCCCCGCCTGGAGCGCGTGCATGGGAGAGCCGTGGGAGACGAAGACGCTCGGCAGCAGGGCGGACATCAGGTGGACGGCTGCTCTTTCGGGATCAGGCCCTCGGCCTGCATCGCTTCCTTCACTTTCGGCCGCGCGGCGACGCGCTTCTGGAACGCCTGCACGTTGGACCATTTGGAAAGATCGATGTTGGTCGGCTTGGTCCAGTTGGTGAGGACGAAGAGGTAGGCATCGGCGACGCTGAACTGCTTGCCGGTGAGGTAGTCCTTGCCGGCGAGCTGCTGGTCGAGCCAGTCGAAGCGCTTGCCGAGGTTCTCCCTGGCGATGGTTTTGTACTCCTCGGGCGTGTTCGGCCGGAAGAGCGGCGAGAACTGCTTGTGCACTTCGGAGGTCAGGAAGTTCAGCCACTCCTGGATTTGATAGCGCTCGAACGTGCCCGCTTTCGGCGCGAGGCCGGCGTCGGGCTTCTGGTCGGCGAGGTATTGCACGATCGCCGGGCCTTCGGTCAGGCGCTTGCCGTTGTCGAGCTCGAGCGTCGGCACGTAGCCCTTGGGGTTCACCTGCCAGAAGTCGCCGCCGCCTTCGATCGACTTGTCCTTGGTGTTGACCTTCTTCAGCTCGACGTTGATGCCGAGCTCGCGGGCGACGATATGGGGCGACAGCGAGCAGGCCCCGGGGGCGTAATAAAGCTTCATCGAAAAACTCCTCTCTCGGTTGGACTGTTAGGACTGTGTTTCAGGTTCAGGTACGGATACAGCAGGAATCTTGCCCATCCGGCCGGCGTGGAAGTCGGCGTAGGCCTTCTCCAGCTCCTGGCGGGTATTCATGACGAAGGGGCCGGAGCCGGCGATCGGCTCGTCGATCGGCTCGCCGCTCATGACGAAGACCAGCGCGTCGGCGCTCGCCTCGAGCGCCACGTCGCTGCCGTTGCGCTCGAGCACGACCAGCTCGCCTTCGCTCGCGCTTTCGCGGTTGACCGTGACGCGCCCCTTGACGACATAGAGGCCGGCGGAGAAGCCCTTGCGCAGCACCAGGTCGGCGTCGCGGCCGGCGGGGATACGCAGCTCGAGCAGGTCGATCGGCGTAAACGTCCTCGCCGGGCCTTTCACGCCGCGGTATTCGCCCGCGATGACGCGCACCGACGCGCCGCCGGTGAGGTTCGCCGACGGAATGTCGCGCGATAGCAGCGTCTGGTACTTCGGCGCCGTCAGCTTCGATTTCGCAGGCAGGTTCACCCATAGCTGCAGGGCGTGGAAGAGCCCGCCGCGCCGGGTGAACTCCGGGCTGTGCATTTCCTTGTGCAGCAGGCCCGAGCCCGCAGTCATCCACTGCACGTCGCCGCGGCCGATGCGTCCGCCGTTGCCGGCGGTGTCCTGGTGGTCGACCTCGCCATCGAGCACGACGGTGACGGTCTCGAAGCCGCGGTGCGGATGCCAGCCGACGCCGCGCGCTTTCTCAGCGGGCGGGAAATCCGCCGGGCCGGCGTGGTCGAGCAGCAGAAAAGGCGAGAGCTCGGCATGCCGGCCATAGTCGAGCACGGTATGGACGGGGAAGCCGTCGCCCACCCAGTGACCTTCGGGCTGCGTGTGGATGCGGAGGACGTTTTTCATGTGCCTAATATGTAGCCATCGCTGGATGATATAAAGAGGCCTACGGACAAAAGATAATCCCGCCATCTGCAACAATGGACCGCCTCACCGCCATCCAAGCCTTCGCCCAAGTCGTTGAATCGGGAAGCTTTGCCAAAGCCGCGGCGCGGCTTGGCCTCTCGACTTCGGCGGCCTCGCGCCATGTCGCCGAACTGGAGACCCACCTCCAGACCCGGCTGCTGAATCGCACCACCCGAAAAGTCAGCCTCACGGAGGGCGGCCGCGCCTACTACGAGCGCGTGGTCCAGCTCCTCGCCGACCTCGAGGAGGCGGAGCAGGAGGCGAGCCGCGCCGCCGTGGTGCCGCGCGGCGTCATCAAGCTGACCACCTCGGTGAACTTCGGCGTGCGCCATGTCGCGCCGGCGATCGCCGCCTTCCTGGCGAAGCACGGCGAGGTGCGCTTCGACGTCTCCCTCTCGGACCGGATCGTCGACCTGGTCGAGGAGGGGTTCGACCTCGGCATCCGCGTCGGCACCTCGGGGCCGCACAACGTCGTGGCGAGGAAGCTGGGCGAGACGCGCGTCGTTCCCTGCGCCTCACCGGACTACCTGGCGGCGCATGGCACGCCGCAAGTGCCCGAGGACCTGGCGGGGCACAATTGCTTCACCTACGAATACGTGACCCCTCGCAACGTGTGGACCTTCCGCGACGCAGACGGCCGCGAGCGCCCGGTGCGCGTCAGCGGCAATCTGCATTCCAACAACGGCGACATCCTCGCCGAGGCGGCCGCGCGCGGCGCCGGCATCGTCTTCGAGCCGGCGTTCATCGTCGGGCCCGAGGTGCGCGCCGGACGCCTGGTGCCGTTGCTGCAGGACTTCACGCCGGCCCCGCTGCCGATCTACGCCGTTTACTCGAGCCGCAAGCACCTGTCGGCGAAAGTGCGCCTGTTCGTCGACTTCCTGCTCGAGCATTTCGCCGGCGCCGAGGACTGGAGCGCGGCGTGACACGCTTCTTTCTCTTTCTCTCATTTTTTCTCTCGGCAAGCGCGTTTTCGCAGGCGCCCGACTGGCTGCTGGTGTCGGAGTCGGGACGTGCGCAGGCCGGCGCGGCATTCGAGCTGGTGCTCGGGGGGCCCGAGGGCGCGGAGCTCCCCGACACCATCACCGCACGCCTGCGCAGCGGCATCGCGGAGACGGACCTCAAGATGCAGGCGACATTACCCGCCGAGAATGGCCGCCGCCGCTACGCGGCGACGCTGCCGGCGTCGGCCTCCGGCGCCGTGGCAATCCGCGTCTCCGATCCGCCGTCGAACACCGTGGTGCTGATCGTCGCCTGGCGGGACCGGATGCAGACGCTGACCGGCGCGCCGGAAGGCGAGCAGGAGCCGCCGCTGTCGGAGAACGAGCCGATGTACATCGTCGTCGGCGCGCGCGATTACTGGAGCGCCCGCTTCCAGCTCTCCTTCAAGTACCGCCTGTTCGACTACGACACCGGCTTCGGCGCCAAGGCGCCCTGGCTCGCCGGCCTGTACTTCGCCTACACGCAGAATTCGCTCTGGGATCTGTCGGATGAATCGAAGCCCTTCCGCGACACGAACTACCGGCCGTCGCTTTTCTGGCGCTGGCTTCGCACCGACGATCGCACCTGGATCGACGGGGTGCGCGTCGGCGTCGAGCACGAGTCGAACGGCGGCGAGGGGGCGGGCTCGCGCTCGCTGAACATCGCTTTCCTGCGGCCGGAGTGGCGCTGGAAAACGGCCAGCCTCGGCAATTACGAGTTCACGCCGAAGGTCTACTACTACTTCGACAAGGGCGAGAACGACGACATCGACCGCTACCGCGGCTACGTCGACTGGCGCGCGCGCTGGGACTCGGGGGACAACTGGATCGTCACCTTGCTGGCGAGGATGGGCAGCGCGCATAAGGGGAGCCTGCAGCTCGATCTGGCGTGGCGCGCACGAGACCTGAAGATCGGCCCGATCGGCGGCTATTTCTACGCGCAGTATTTCAACGGCTACGGCGAGAGCCTGATCGACTACAACGTGAAGCGTCCCTCACAGCTGCGCCTCGGCTTCGCCATCGTTCCTTAAGTATCTTCCGTGCGCGGCGGGCGCCAAGTGTAGGGCACCGGACCCGGTACGCGCAGGACGCGCAGCATGCGCAGCGCCCCTTCCTTGCGACCGCCCTCGACGCCGCGGTAATACCCGGGCACGAGCACGGTCTCGTAGAAGCCCATCGCGCGGTAGAAGCGGCGCGCGGCGTCGTTGCCGGCGCGCAGCTCGAGGTGCACGCTCGCCATGCCGGCGACGCGCGCCGACTCGAGCAGCCATTCGAGCATGCGCTGGCCGATGCCGAGCCGGCGGTGCGACGGACGCACCGCGAGCAGGACGAGGTGCGCGCGCTCCTCGCCGAGCTCCATGATGGCGAAGCCGGCGAGCGCGTTGCGCAGCGCGCCGGCGGGCGCCGGCACGGCGGGCTTGCCGCCTTCGGAGGCGACGATCGCCAGCGTCTCGCGGTCGCGGATCGCCTTCAGCACGCGCGGCGCGTCGTACTTCCAGCCCAGGCCCGACTCGATGAAGTCGCGCGACATCAGCGCCACGGCTTGCGCGTCGCGCGGGTCGGCCAGCCGGATGGTGATCTGCCGCTGGGTCATAAAGCGCATTGTGCCATTTCCGGCGTAAACTTTGCCGGGCCTCAGGGGGGCGAAACGTGAACAATATCAATCAGACTCAGGACCTCGCGGCACTTTCGCCGGAAGACGCGGCCGCGGCCATCGCCGGCAGGAGCGGCGCCGAGATCGTCGACCTTTTATCGCGACTTCGGCCGGCATTCGTGCAGGACATCCTCGCCGCGATGCCGGTCGAATCGCGCGGCCGCGCTCTTGCCGCCGCGCCCGACGAAATTTCGCGCCAGTGGCAGCGCAATGCGCTCTATGAGCAAGGCACCGTCGGCCGCATGATGGAGCCGGTGATCGGCGCCTACCCGCCCGAGGAGAGCGTCGCCGATACCATCGAGTCGCTGCGCGAGCTGGTGAAGATGGCGTTCATCACCTACATCTACGTCGTCGACCGAAGCGAGCGCTTGCTTGGCATCGTCACCATGCGCGATCTCCTCTTCAGCGAGCGCAACAAGACGCTGAGCGAGATCATGCTGCGCGATCCTTTTGCACTGCAGGCGGCGACGCCGCTTGCCGATGCGATGCGGACCGTCCTCGACCGCCACTTCCCGGTCTATCCCGTCACCGATGCCGACGGCCGGTTGCGCGGCCTGGTGCGCGGTCAGACGATGTTCGAGGCGCAGGCGGTGGAGATCTCGCTGCAGGCCGGCAGCATGGTCGCCATCGACAAGGAGGAGCGCCTGACGACCCACTGGGCGCGCAGCCTGAAGCTGCGGCATCCGTGGCTGCAAATCAACCTCCTCACCGCCTTTCTCGCCGCCGCGGTGGTCGGCTACTTCCAGGACACGATCGACCGCCTGGTTATTTTGGCGCTGTTCCTGCCGGTGCTCGCCGGCCAGTCGGGCAACACCGGCTGCCAGGCGCTCGCGGTGACGCTGCGCGGCATGACGCTGGGCGAGATGAAGCCGGGCGCGGCGCGGCCGCTCGTCGCCAAGGAAACCTGGGTCGGCTGCCTGAACGGCGCCGGCGTCGGCCTCGCCGCCGCGGCGGGCATGTACATCACCGCCGTCGGCCAGCACCAGCAGCAGCCGTTCATGCTCGCCTTCATCGTCTTCCTGGCGATGGTCTTCTCGTGTATCGCGAGCGGCCTGTCCGGCGCGCTGATTCCGCTGACGCTGAAGCGCCTGGGCTTCGACCCTGCGACCGCTTCGAGCATCTTCCTCACCACCGCGACCGACGTGGTGAGCATGGGCACGCTGCTCCTGCTCGCGACCATCCTGGTCCGCGGCTAGAGATCCGGGCTAGTCGATGTAGATCATCTTCTTCGTCATCCCGCCGTCGACGACGAAGTTCTGGCCGGTGACGAAGCCGGCCGCCTCCGAGAGCAGCCAGGCGACGATCCCGGCGATGTCCTCGCCGCGGCCGACGCGGCCGACGGGATGCTGCGCGTGGTCTTTCCTGCGCACCGGCTCGTTCGCGATCCAGCCGGGGCTGACGCAGTTGACGCGCACCCGCGGCCCGACGCTCATCGCCAGCGCGTGCGTCAGCGCGACCAGGCCGCCTTTCGCGGCCGCGTAGGCTTCGGTGTCGGGCTCCGATTGCAGCGCGCGCGTGGAGGCGATGTTGACGATCGCGCCGCCGCGCCGGCGCAGCTGCGGCAGGCAATGCTTCGCCATGAGGAGAGGGCCGGTGAGGTTGACGCCGAGGCGGCGGTTCCATTCCCGCACGGCGAGCTTCTCGACCGGGCCGTTCCCCGGCGAGGCGATGCCGGCGTTGTTGACCAGCGCGTCGAGGCGGCCGAGGCGCTTCATGACGGTGCGTACGCAGGTGCGCACCGACGGCTCGCTCGAAACATCGGTTCGCACGAACAGCATGCCGTTCCGCGCGCCCGGCGGGGCCTTGAGGTCGGCGATAGCGACGCGGTAGCCGCGCTCCGCCAGCAGGCTGGCAATGGCGCGGCCGATGCCCTGCGCACCGCCGGTGACGATCGCGGTCTTTTGCACCATGATCGAAAAGAGTATTCTCCAGAGAGGAGGAGGTCCACCATGCAAGTCAAAGAGATTTTGCGGGTGAAGGGCAGCCGGCTCCTGAGCATCGAGCCGGGCGGCCGCGCGGTGGACGCGGTCAACACCATGGCGAAGGAGAACCTTGGCTCGCTGGTGGTGATGGAGCAGGGCCGCATGGTCGGCATGCTCACCTTCCACGAGCTCTTGCGCGCCCTCGCCTCGCGCGGCGGCGCGCTCGGCGATCTGCGCGTCAAGGAAATCATGGAAAGCGATCCCGTCACGGCGACGCCGGAGATGGAGGTCAACGACCTGCGGCGCACCATGCTCGAGAGCAGCGCGCGCTACCTGCCGGTCATGCAGGACGGCAAGCTGCTCGGCGTCATCTCGTTCCGCGACGTGGCCAAGGCCGTGCTCGAAGAGCAGGACTTCGAGAACAAGATGCTCAAGGGCTACATTAAGAACTGGCCTGCGTAGGAAATTCCTTCTAGGAGCGGGCGCGCTCGCGGGCGCCGGCGCTCTCGCCGCGTGCCGATTCTGGCCGGAGCAGGGCTTGTGGAATCCCTGCCTGGCGCAGCTTCCGCGCCATCTCGCCGATCACGAGCTCGTGCGTGCCGCCTGGGAAGGCCTCGACGCGGGCAACGTCTGGGACAGCCACGCGCACCTGGTCGGCACCGGCGACTCGAGCAGCGGCATCTACGTCAACCCGCGCACCGAAAGCCTGCTCAATCCCGGCGAGTATGCGCGGCGGCTGTTCTTCCTCAATGCGGGCTGCGTGCACGAGGAAAAGAAGGGCAGCGTCGACCGGGCATACGTCGAGCGCATGCACAACCTTGCCGAAGGCATGAGGAAGGGCTTCAAGCTGGTGCTGTTTGCCTTCGAGCGCGCGTTCGACGATGGCGGCCAGCCCGACTTGCCGCACAGCATGTTCTACGTTCCCGACGCCTACACGCGCGACACGGCGAAGAAGCACGCCCGGTACTTCGAGTGGGCGGCGTCGGTGCACCCGTACCGCGGCGACGCCCTCGACGCGCTCGACGCCGCGAGAAAGGATGGCGCGGTGGCGGTGAAGTGGCTGCCCTCCGCGATGAACATCGATCCTGCTTCGAAGCGCTGTGACGCTTTTTACGATTTTCTTTCCAAGAACAATATTCCACTGATCGTCCACGCTGGCGAGGAGCGCGCCGTGACCGGCAGCGAGAAGCACGAGTTCGGCAACCCGTTGCGGCTGCGCCGCGCTCTTGACGCGGGCGTGCGCGTGGTGGTCGCGCACTGCGCCTCGATGGGCGAGGACCGCGACCTCGACAAGGGCGAGCAGGGACCGTACGTCGACAGCTTTTCGCTCTTCGTCCGGGTGTTCGAGAAGTACGGGAAGAATTGCTACGGCGACATCTCGGCGATGACCCAGCGCAATCGCGCCGGGCCGGCGTTGGCGCGCGTCGTCGAGCGCGCTGACTGGCACGCACGACTGCTGAACGGCTCCGACTATCCGCTGCCGGGGCTGATGCCGGTGTTCTCCGTCGACTATCTGGTCTCGCTCAAGCTTCTGCCCGAGAGCGCGGCACCGGTGCTGAAAGAGATCCGGCTGCACAACCCGCTGCTGTTCGACTTCGTGGTGAAGAGAAGTCTTCGCTCGAATGGCAAAGCGCTCTCGGCGGGCGTGTTCGAGACGCGGCGCTTTTTCATGAGATGATTTCTCCATGTCGGGCAACACTTTCGGCGTCCTCTACTGCGTCACGTCGTTCGGCGAGTCGCACGGTCCCGCCTACGGCGGCGTGGTCGACGGCTGTCCGCCCGGCCTCGAGCTGAAAACTGAAGACCTGCAAAAGGAGCTCGACCGGCGCAAGCCCGGCTCGTCCCGCCACGTGACGCAGCGGCGCGAGTCCGACGCGGTCGAGATCCTCTCCGGCGTCTACGAGGGAAAGACCACCGGCACGGCGATCGGCTTCCTGGTCCGCAACGAGGACGCGCGCTCGAAGGACTATTCGGCGATCGCCGAGAAATTCCGGCCCGGACACGCCGACTACACGTACTGGCAGAAATACGGCGTGCGCGACGCGCGCGGCGGCGGCCGCGCCTCGGCGCGCGAGACCGTGGTGCGCGTGGCCGCCGGGGCGATCGCGAAGAAGTGGCTGAAGGAAAGATACGGCGTCGTCATCCGGGGCTACCTGGCCGCTCTGGGCGCGGCGGAGATTCCGTTCCAGTCCTGGGACGAGGTCGACCGCAATCCGTTCTTCATGGCCAACGCCGGCCTGGTGAAAAAGATGGAAGCTTTCATGGACGAGCTGCGCGAAAGCGGCGACTCCGTTGGCGCGCGCGTCAACGTCGTCGCCGAGGGCGTGCCGGTCGGCTGGGGCGAGCCGGTCTACGGCCGGCTCGACGCCGACATCGCCGGCGCGATGATGTCGATCAACGCGGTGAAGGGCGTCGAGATCGGCGCCGGCTTCCGCTCGATCGCGCAGAAGGGCAGCGAGCACGGCGACGAGATGACGCCGCAAGGCTTCGCCTCCAACAACAACGGCGGCGTGCTCGGCGGCATCTCCACCGGCCAGGAGGTCGCCGTGTCGATCGCGCTCAAGCCCACCTCCAGCATCCGCATCCCGCGGCGCACGATCGATGTTCAAGGCAAGCCGGTCAAGATCGAAACCACCGGGCGGCACGACCCCTGCGTGGGGATTCGCGCCACGCCGATCGCCGAAGCCATGCTCGCCTGCGTGCTCATGGATCACGCCCTTCGCCACCGCGCGCAATGCGGCGACGTCACGCGGCCGCTGAAGCTAGAAAACCCGAGGAAAATCAATTAGAGTATGGCGACAACACCTCCAAGAGAGAAGAACATGAGCAACAAGGGCCAGTTGCTACAAGACCCGTTCCTCAACACGCTGCGCAAGGAGCACGTTCCCGTTTCGATCTACCTGGTGAACGGCATCAAGCTGCAGGGCCAGATCGAGTCGTTCGACCAGTACGTGGTGCTGCTGAAAAATTCAGTGACGCAGATGGTCTACAAGCACGCCATCTCCACGGTGGTGCCGTCCCGGCCGATCTCGCTCGGCGAGAAGGAAGCCGAATAGCGTCCGCTGACCTGCAGGCCGCGGTCATCGTCTGCCTCGATTTCGGCGACGACGCGTACGAGGAGAGCGTCGCCGAGATGGTGCGCCTGGTGGAGAGCGCCGGCGTCGTGCGCCACCGCCAGATCCGCGGCAAGCGTTCCCGTCCCGACCCCAAGTTCTACGCCGGCAGCGGCAAGGTGGAGGAGATCCGCGCCGCCGCCGACGAGCTGAACGCGGCGTTCGTCGTCTTCAACCACGAGCTCTCGCCGGCACAGCAGAGAAACCTCGAGAAGGAAGTGCAGCGCCGCGTGCTCGACCGGACCGAGGTGATCCTCGAGATCTTCGCCCAGCGGGCGCAGACCGCGGAGGGCAAGGTACAGGTCGAGCTGGCGCGCCTCGAGCACCTGTCGACGCGCCTGATCCGCGGCTGGTCGCACCTGGAGCGCCAGCGCGGCGGCTTCGGCCGCACCGGCGGCCCGGGCGAGAAGCAGCTCGAGCTCGACCGGCGCTATATCGGCACCAAGGTCAAGACCCTCAGGGGAAAGCTGCAGCAACTGCAGAAGCAGCGCGCCGTGCAGCGCCGCGCGCGGGCGCGGGGCGAAGTCCTGTCGGTCTCGCTGGTGGGCTACACCAACGCCGGCAAGTCGACGCTCTTCAACGCCCTGGCCCACGCCAGGGCGTACGAGGCCGACCAGCTCTTCGCCACCCTCGACACGACGACGCGGCGCGCCTGGATCGCCGGCGCCGGCAATATCACCGTGTCCGACACCGTCGGCTTCATCCGCGAGCTGCCGCACAAGCTGGTTGCCGCGTTCCGCGCCACCCTCGAGGAGACCGTGCATGCCGACCTGCTGCTGCACGTCGTCGACGCTTCCTCGCCGGTGCGCGACGCGCAGGCGCAGGCGGTCAACGAGGTCCTGGCGGAAATTCCCGCCGGCGAAGCCCCCCAGCTCGTGGTCATGAACAAGATCGATGTCGTCGGCACGGGAAATCAGCTTTCGCCGCGCGTCGAGAGGGACCAATATGGTAGGATTTCGCGCGTTTTCGTGAGCGCGCGCACCGGGGCAGGGATGGAGGAGTTGCGCGGCGCCATCGCCGAGTTCGCGCAATCGCGCAAGGCGAGCGAGGCCGGCGCCCCCGAGTCGCAGTCACTGCAACCTCACTAGATTCCACACTCATGTCCTTGAACGACCCCAACTGGGGGCGCGGCGGTTCCCGCGGGCCGCAAGGCCCGGGCGGCGGCAATCAGGGTCCGCCCGATCTCGACGAGCTGTGGCGCAACTTCAACCGCCGGCTCGGCGAGCTGTTCGGCCGGCGGCGGCGCGGTGGCGACGAGCCGCCTTCGACCGGCGGTGGCGGCAGCGGCCGCTTCGCCTTCGGCGGCGCGGGCCTGCTTATCCTGGTGGCGATCGCCATCTGGCTGGCGAGCGGCTTCTACATCGTCGTCGAGGGCACGCGCGGCATCGTCCTCACCTTCGGCAAGTTCTCGCGCGAGACGATGTCGGGCCTGAACTGGCGCCTGCCGTGGCCGATCCAGTCGCACGAGATCGTCAACCTCGCGCAGGTGCGCACGCTGGAAGTCGGCTACCGCAACAACGTGCGCACCAAGGTCCTGAAGGAATCGCTGATGCTGACCGACGACGAGAACATCGTCGATCTGCAGTTCGCGGTGCAGTTCCTGGTGAAGGATGCGCAGGCCTACATCTTCGCCGTGCGCCGTCCCGACGAGTCGGCGATGCAGATCGCCGAGACGGCGATGCGCGAGGTGATCGGCAAGAACCGCATGGACGCGATCCTGTACGAGACGCAAGTCGACATCGCGACCAAGTCGCACCAGCTGATGCAGCAGATCCACGACCGCTACAACACCGGCATCCAGATCAGCGCCGTCACCATCCAGAACGCGCAGCCGCCCGAGCAGGTGCAGGCGGCGTTCGACGACGCGGTGAAGGCGAACCAGGACCGCGAGCGGCAGAAGAACGAGGGCCAGGCCTACGCCAACGACGTCATCCCGCGCGCGCGCGGCACTTCGTCGCGGCTGCTGCAGGAAGCCGAGGGCTACAAGCAGCGCGTCATCGCCAACGCCGAGGGCGACGCGTCGCGCTTCAAGCAGGTGCTCACCGAGTACGCCAAGGCGCCGCAGGTGACGCGCGAGCGCATCTACATCGACACGATGCGGGAAGTGCTGTCGTCGACCAACAAGATCATGATGGACTATCGCGGCGCGGGGAACCTGCTCTACCTGCCGCTCGACAAGATCATGCAGCAGGCGGGCGGCTCGCCGCTCACCGAGTCGCAGGCGGCGCAGCGGCCCGCTGAGCCGCCGCCGGTGAGCGATCCGGGACCGCGCTCGCGCGAAACGCTGCGTAACCGCGAGCGGGGCGACCGATGATGAGAGCCCTCGGCCCCGTCCTCGCCGGCGTCATCGTCGTGCTGCTGCTCGTCTCGGGCACGCTCTACACCGTCGACCAGCGCCAGCACGCGATCGTCTTCCAGCTCGGCGAGGTGAAGGACGTGGTGCAGAAGCCGGGCCTGCACCTGAAGATTCCGCTGCTGCAGAACGTGCGCCTGTTCGACATGCGCATCCTCACCTTCGACGACGCCGAGCCGCTGCGCTTCCTCACCCAGGGCAACCGGCCGGTGCTGGTCGACTCGTTCGTCAAGTGGCGCATCGTCGACGTCAAGCAGTACTACGTCAGCGTGCAGGGCGACGAGTTCCGCGCCATGACGCGCATCAAGCAGACCGTCGCCGGCGTGCTGCGCGACGAGTTCGGCGTGCGCATCCTGCACGACGTCGTCTCGGGCGAGCGCGAGCAGATCATGAGCCGCGTGCGCGAGAAGGTCGACCAGGACCTCGAGCGCATCGGCGTCAAGATCGTCGACGTGCGGCTGAAGCGCGTCGACCTGCCGCAGGACGTCAGCGAGTCGGTGTACCGCCGCATGGAAGCCGAGCGCAAGCGCATCGCCAACGAGCTGCGCTCGACCGGCGCCGCCGAGGCGGAGAAGATCCGCGCCGACGCCGACCGGCAGCGCGAGATCATCGTCGCCGAGGCCTACCGCGACTCGCAGCGCACGCGCGGCGAGGGCGACGCCAAGTCGGCGGCGATCTATGCCGCCGCCTTCAACCAGAATCCGGAGTTCTTCGCCTTCTATCGCAGCATGGACGCGTACCGCAGCGTGTTCCGCGGCCGCAACGACCTCATGCTGCTGGAGAGCAACTCCGACTTCCTGCGCTACTTCAGGGACTCGCTCGGAAAGCCATCGACGAGACGATGACCGATGGGCACCGTCTTTCTGATGGCGCTCGCGCTGATGCTGATTCTCGAAGGGGTGCTGCCGTTCCTCGCGCCTAACCTCTGGCGCGACACCTTCCGCCGCATCACGCAGATGAGCGACGGCCAGATCCGCTTCGTCGGCCTCTCCTCGATGCTGGTCGGCCTGCTGCTGCTGCTGTGGGCTCGTTCATGAGGTGGGCCCGCTCATGAAATGGATCCTGCCCGAGTACGTCGAGGACGTGCTGCCGGCCGAGGCGATGCGCATCGAGAAGCTGCGCCGCAAGATCCTCGATCTCTTCTTCAAGAAGAAATACGAGCTGGTGATGCCGCCGCTGCTCGAGTTCATGGACTCGCTGCTCACCGGCACCGGCCACGACCTCGAGCTTCGCACCTTCAAGATGGTCGACCAGTTCTCGGGCAAGACCATGGGCGTGCGCGCCGACATCACGCCGCAGGTGGCGCGCATCGACGCGCACCTTCTCAACCGCAAGGGCGTGACGCGGCTCTGCTACTGCGGCTCGGTGCTGCACACGCGGCCGGCGAGCCCCGGCGCGACGCGCGAGCCGATCCAGATCGGCGCCGAGATGTACGGCAACGCCGCGGTCGTCGCCGACCTCGAGGTCCAGGGCCTGCTCTGCGAAGCACTTGCCGCCGCCGGCATGCGCGGCGTGCGGCTGGGTATCGGCCACGTCGCGGTGTTCCGCGCCATCGCCCAGGCGGCGAAGATCAACGGCGAGCGCGAGAAGGACTTCTTCGGAGCTCTGCAGAAGAAGGACCTTCCGGCCCTCCGGTCGCTGACGCGCGGGCTTGATGGAAAAACACGTGACGCGCTGCTCCTGCTTCCCGAGCTCTACGGCGACGCCAAGGTGCTGGACGAGGCTGCAAGAAAACTGCCGAAGATTGCCGCGTTGGAAAAGGCTCTTGCCGATTTGCGTGCGCTCGCCAAGGCCTGCCCGGTGCCGGCGAGCTTCGACCTCGCCGAGCTGCGCGGCTACCACTATCATTCCGGCGTGGTGTTCGACGCCTACTGCGATGGCGTGAGCGGCGTCGTCGCGAGAGGCGGACGCTACGATGACGTCGGCAAGGCGTTCGGCAGGGCGCGTCCGGCGACCGGATTCTCGATCGACTTGAGGGCACTGGCAGGGGTATCGAAGTGAGCGCGAGAAACGTCGTCGTCATCGGCACCCAGTGGGGCGATGAAGGCAAGGGCAAGATCGTCGACTGGCTCACCGACCGGGCGCAGGGCGTGGTGCGCTTCCAGGGCGGCCACAACGCCGGCCACACGCTGGTGATCGGCGGCAAGAAGACGGTGCTGCATCTCATCCCTTCGGGAATCCTGCGCGAGAACGTCGACTGCTTCATCGGCAACGGCGTGGTGGTATCGCCGCAGGCGCTGGTGCAGGAGATGGACGAGCTGGAGGGCGCCGGCGCGCGCGGCGTGGTGGCGCGCCTGTCCGTCAGCGAAGCCTGCCCGCTGATCCTTCCCTATCACTCGGCGCTCGATCTCGCGCGCGAGAGCGCGAAAGGCGAGAAGAAGATCGGCACCACCGGCCGCGGCATCGGCCCCGCCTACGAGGACAAGGTGGCGCGCCGGGCGATCCGCCTGCAGGATCTGTTCAAGCCGGTGCGCTTCGCCGAGAAGCTGAAAGAGCTGCTCGAGTTCCACAACTTCGTGCTGGAGAAGTATCACCAGGTGGCGCCGGTGGATTTCCAGAAGACCCTCGACGACAGCCTCGCGCTCGCGCCGCGCCTCGAGCCGCTGATCGCCGACGTGCCGCGCGCGCTCTATCACGCCAACCGCGCCGGCAAGAACCTGCTGTTCGAAGGCGCGCAGGGCTCGCTGCTCGACATCGACCACGGCACGTATCCGTTCGTCACTTCGTCGAACTGCGTCGCCGGCGCGGCGGCGGCGGGCGCCGGCATCGGCCCGATGCACCTGCATTACGTGCTCGGCATCACCAAGGCCTACAGCACGCGCGTGGGAAGCGGCCCGTTCCCGACCGAGCTCTCCGACGGCGTCGGCGAGATGCTGCGCCAGCGCGGCCAGGAATTCGGCGCCACCACGGGCCGGCCGCGGCGCACCGGCTGGTTCGACGCCGCGGCGCTGAAGCGCTCGATCCAGCTGAACGGCGTCTCCGGCCTGTGCATCACCAAGCTCGACGTACTCGACGGCGTCGAGGTGCTGAAGATCTGCGTCGGCTACGAGCTGGAAGGGCAGCTGTCCGAGATCCTGCCGGTGGGCGCCGAGGAGCTCGAGCAATGCGTGCCGGTCTACGAGGACCTGCCCGGCTGGATGGAGAGCACGGTCGGCGTGAAGAGCCTGGAGAGGCTGCCCAAGGGCGCGCGCGACTATTTGAACCGCATCGAGAAGCTCTGCGGCGTGCCGATCGACCTCATCTCCACCGGCCCCGACCGGGAGGAAACAATTGTCAGAAGGCACCCCTTCGACCCCCGCTAGTTCGACCCTCGCGGGGCTTTGAGCTAGACTGTACGGTCTAGTCTAGTACCCCGGGAGCAAGCACTTGGCCGAAGCAAACCGCGAGCGCGTGCTGCGTGCCGCCACCAGCTCTTTTCTCGCCCACGGCTACACCTCCAGCGTCGAGGACATCGCGCGCCGCGCGGGCGTCGCCAGGCAGACCGTCTACCACCACTTCCCCAGCAAGGACCGCCTGTTCAAGGAAGTGGCGCGCGACCTCGCCATGAGCGTGCTGGTCGAGCTCGAAGGCGACGATGTTCGCGCCGCGCTGCTGCGCTTCGCCATCGCCTACCGCGAGCGGGCGCTCGGCGCCGCGGGCATCGCCACCTTCCGCACCCTGGTGCCGACGGTGCCGCGCTTCAAGGCGCTCGCCAAGGCGATGTACGCCAACACCGCCGGCGAGCTGGTCGAGCGCCTGGCGCTGTACCTGGAAGGGGCGATGAAGGCCGGCCTGCTGCGGCGCGACGACTCGCTGCTGGCGGCGGAGATGCTGATGAGCATGCTGGCCGGGGTCGACCGCGTGAAGCGCCTGTTCGGCGTCAGCGACGCGCGCGAGAACAGCGAGCGCCGCGCAGCGCGGATTGTCGACTGTTTTCTGAGGGCTTATCAGAAATGAGACTCTTGATTGCGGTCAGTTTTATCGTGCTCGCCGCCTGCAGCCAGGGCGACGCCAAGCAGGGCAAGGATGCGAAGGACGCCAAGGCCGCGCCGCCGCCGGTGGCCGTCAGCGTCATCGAGGCGACCATCCGCGAAGTGCCGATCACGTTCGAGGCGGTGGGCCGCACCGAGGGCTCGCGCGAAGTGCAGGTGCGCGCGCGCGTCGCCGGCATCATCGAGCGCCAGCTCTACACCGAGGGCGACGCGGTCAAGGCCGGCGCGACCCTGTTCGAGATCGAGCGGGCGCCGTTCGAGATCGAGCTGGCGCAGGCGCGCGGCACGCTGGCGGAGGTGTCGGCGCGCGAGGAGCTGGCGGGGCAGGAGCATGAGCGCCTGAAGAGCCTCGCCGACAAGCGCGCCATCAGCCAGAAGGAGGCCGATCAGGCGGCGTCCGCCGTGCAGCAGGCGCGGGCGCTCGCCCAGGTGGCGCGCGCGCGGGTGCGGCAGGCGGAGCTCAATCTCTCCTACACGCGCATCGCGGCGCCGATCGACGGAGTCACCGGGCGGGCGCTGCAGTCGATCGGCAGCCTGGTGTCGCCGGGCGGCGAGGCGGCGCTGCTGACGACGCTGACGCAGAGCGATCCCCTCTGGGTGCGCTTCTCGCTGTCCGAGCCGGAATTCGCCCAGGTGCGCGGCGGCGAAGGCAAGGAGGCGCAGGTGAAGATCGAGCTCGCCGACGGCACGGCGTACCCCGAGCCGGCCAAGCTCAATTTCTCCGGCTCGACCGTCGATGCGCAGACGAGCACGGTGCAGATGCGCGCCGAGGTGCCGAACCCGCGCCTCGCGCTCCTGCCCGGGCAGTTCGTGCGTGTACGCGTGACCTCGGGGAGCGTGCAGGCGGTCGTCGTGCCGCAGAGCGCGGTGCTGCAGAACGAGGGCGGTCGCTTCGTCTGGATCGCCGCCGAGGGCAAGGCGATGCAACGGCCGATCAAGGCCGGAGCGTGGGTGGGCAAGGACTGGGCGGTGCTCGAGGGCCTGAAGCCCGGCGACCAGGTGATCGTCGACAACCTGGTGCGGATGCGGCCGAACGCGCCGGTGGCGGCGAAGAAGGCCGGCCAGGGGTAGGCGGTGTCGAATTTCTTCATCCACCGGCCGGTGTTCGCCGGCGTGATCGCCATCATCATCGTCATCGCCGGTCTGGTGTCGGCGAAGCTGCTGGCGGTCGCCCAGTATCCGGAGATCGCGCCGCCCACGGTGCTGATCACCACCTCGTATCCGGGCGCGAGCGCCGAGACGCTGTCGCGCACCGTTGCGGCGCCGATCGAGGAGCAGCTCTCGGGCGTCGAGAAGCTGTCGTTCTTCAGCTCGACCTCGTCGTCGACCGGCACGCTGCAGATCACCGCCACCTTCGAGCCGGGCACCAACGTCGACCAGTCGGTGTTCAACGTCAATAACCGCGTGCAGATCGCGCTGCCGCGCCTTCCCGACGAGGTGCGCCGGAACGGCGTGATCGTGCAGAAGCGCTCGTTCGACATCCTGCTCGTGGTGTCGATGATCTCTCCCGGCAACCAGCGCGACACGCTCTACCTCTCCAATTTCGCCTCGATCAACATCGTCGACGAGCTGAAGCGCCTGCCCGGCATCGCCGACGTGACCATCTTCGGCGCGCGCGACTACTCGATGCGCGTCTGGATCAATCCCGAGAAGATGGCGCGCCTCGGCATCACCACCAGCGACGTCGCCGCGGCGCTGCGCGCGCAGAACGCGCAGTACGCGGCCGGCCGGATCGGCACCGAGCCCGCGCCGCCGGGGCAGAGCTACGTCTACACCGTCACCGCCACCGGCCGGCTGGTCGAGCCCGAGGAGTTCGGCGAGATCGTGGTGCGCGCCATGGGACCCGGCGGGATTCTGCGCTTGAAGGACATCGCCCGGATCGAGCTCGGCGCGCTCAACTATGACACCTCCAATACGCTCGACGGCCAGCCGACCATCGGCATGGCGACCTACCTGCAGCCCGGCGCCAACGCCCTGGAAGTCGCGGACCTGGTCCGGAGCAAGATGAAGGAGCTGCGCCCGACCTTGCCCGAGGGCGTCGACTACGCGATCCCCTTCGATACCACGCGCTTCGTCGATGCCTCGATCAAGGAGGTCAACACCACCATTTTCGAGGCGGCGCTGCTGGTGCTGGCGGTGGTGTTCCTCTTCCTGCAGACCTGGCGCGCGACGCTGATCCCGATGATCGCCGTGCCGGTGTCGCTGATCGGCGCCTTCGCCGGCCTGTGGGCGGTCGGCTTCACCATCAACACGCTGACGCTGTTCGCCCTGGTGCTGGCGATCGGCATCGTCGTCGACGACGCGATCGTGGTGCTGGAGAACGTCGAGCGCCTGATGCGCGAGAACGACATGCCGCCGTTCGAGGCGGCGCTCGAGGCGATGCGCGAGGTCTCGGGCGCGGTGGTGGCGATCGTGCTGGTGCTGTGCGCGGTGTTCGTGCCGGTCGCCTTCCTCGGCGGTATCGCCGGCGCGCTCTACCGCCAGTTCGCGGTGACCCTCACCTTCTCGGTGATCATCTCGGGCTTCATCGCGCTGACGCTGACGCCGGCGCTGTGCGCGATCCTGATGCGCAAGGGCCACCACGAGTCGCGCATCTTCAAGCCGTTCAACGTCGGCTTCGCCTGGGTCACGCGGCGCTTCCTCGACGCGGTCGAGCTGCTGCTGCGCCGGCCGGGGCTGTCGCTGCTCGCGTTCGTCGGCATCCTCGGCCTGAGCGCGTTCCTGTTCGTCAAGATTCCCTCGAGTTTCGTGCCGACGGAGGACCAGGGCTACATCTTCGGCAACGTGCAGCTTCCCGACGGCGCGACGCTGGAGCGCACCCGCGCGGTCGCAAGCCAGCTCGGCAAGATCGTGCAGAACGAGCCGGGGGTGCAGACCACCATGGTGATCAACGGCTTCGATCTGCTGGGGGGCGGCAACAAGACCAACGCCGCGACCATGTTCATCCCGCTCAAGCACTGGGACCAGCGCAAGAATGCCCCGGCGATCGCGGTGGCGAGCGACATCGCGCGCAAGGGCGCGAGCTTGCGCGACGGCATGGTGTTCGCCTTCAATCCGGCGGCGATCCGCGGCCTCGGCACCGCCGGCGGCTTCGAGATGTACCTGCAGGCGCGCACCAATCCCGATCCGCAGCGGCTGTACGAGGTGACCCAAGGGTTCCTCGCCGCGCTGCGCGAGCATCCGCAGCTCACCGGCGTCAATTCCTTCTTCCGCCCGACCGTGCCGCAGCTCAAGGTCGAGGTCGACCGGGAAAAGGCGATCTCGCTCGGCGTGCCGGTGCAGGACGTGTTCGACGCCCTGCAGAGCACCATGGCCGCGCTCTACGTCAACGACTTCAACAAGTTCGGCCGCACCTACCGCGTGCAGATGCAGGCCGACGCGCCGTTCCGCTCCCAGCCCGACGACCTCGGCGCGGTTTACGTGCGCTCGACCCAGACGCGCGAGATGATCCCGCTCAAGTCGCTGATCCGCGTCTCCAACACGGTCGGCCCGGAGCAGCTCGAGCGCTTCAACGGCTTCGTCGCCTCGCGCGTGCTCGGCAATGGCCGTCCCGGCGTGTCGTCGGGCGAGGCAATCAGCGCCGCCGAGGACGTCGCCGCCAAGGCGCTGCCCGAGGGCTATGCGATCGCCTGGGCAGGCCAGGCGTACCAGGAGAAACGCACCGGCCGGCAGTCGGCGATCGCCTTCGGCCTCGCCATCGTCATGGTGTTCCTGATCCTCGCCGCGCTCTACGAGCGCTGGCTGCTGCCCTTCGCAGTGGTGCTGTCGGTGCCCTTCGCCGTGCTGGGCGCGCTCAGCTTCGTCTTCATACGCGGCCTCGAGAACGACATCTATTTCCAGATCGGCCTGGTGGTGCTCATCGGTCTCGCGGCCAAGAACGCGATCCTGATCGTCGAGTTCGCGCAGCAGGGCTTCCTCGCCGGCAAGAGCGCCACCGAGGCGGCGCTGAATGCCGCGCGGCTGCGCTTCCGGCCGATCGTCATGACTTCGCTCGCCTTCGTGCTGGGCGTCATGCCGCTGATGCTCTCCACCGGCGCCGGCGCCGGCGCCCGGCGCTCGATGGGCACCGGCGTGGTCGGCGGCATGCTCGCGGCGACCTTCATCGCCACGATCTTCATTCCACTCTTCTTCGTCGTCGTCTCGCGGCGCAAGAAAGAGAAGAAGGCAGCTTGAAAAAGCTGCTGCCTCTTCTGCTCCTGGCCGGCTGCATCAAGGTCGGGCCGGACTACACCCGGCCTGCCGTGGTGGAGCTGCCCGCGGCCTATCCCGCGCCCGCGGCGCCAGGCGAAGCGGTCGTTCCCGCGGACTGGTGGAAGCTCTACAGCGATGCCACGCTCGATGATCTGGTGGCGAGCGCTCGCAAGGCGAACGCCGACGTTCGCCTCGCCGCGGCGCGCGTGCAGGAGGCCGAAGCCGTCCTGCGCGAAGCGCGCGCGACCCTTTTTCCCGACGTCAGCGCGGGCTACAACTTCTCGCGCAGCCGCGTTAGCACCGCCAGCGTGCCGCCGCCGCCCGCGGGCACGATCATGCGTCCGAGTCACCAGCTGACGCTGGCCTCGACCAGCTTCGAGCTCGATTTCTGGGGCAAATTCGCGCGCGCATCCGAGGCAGCGCAGGCGAACCTGCTCGCTTCGCGCCTTTCGCAGGACACGGTCGCCCTGACGCTCGCCGGCGCCACCGCGCAGACCTACTTCGCGCTGCGCTCGCTCGACTCCCAGGTGACGGTGCTCGACCTGTCGATCCAGCTGCGGCAGGATTCGCTCGCCATTGCGCGAGCGCGGCTGCAGGCGGGGCTCGCCTCGGAGCTCGACGTCTACCAGGCCGAGGGCGCCCTCGCCGACGCGCTGTTCCAGCGCCGCGACGCGGCGCGCAACCGTGCGCTGGTGGAACGCCAGCTCGCCCAGCTCACCGGCCGGCTCGACCTCAAGCTCGCCGCCGGCGAGGTCTTTGCCCTGCCGCTGCCGCCGGTGCCGCCCGCCGGGCTGCCTTCGTCGCTGCTTGAGCGCCGCCCCGACATCCGCGCCGCGGAGCAGACCCTGGTCTCATTCAATGCGCAGATCGGCGTGGCGCGCGCCGCGTTGTTCCCGAGCCTTTCGCTGACCGGCGTATTCGGTTTTCAGAGCGCGGAATTCAGCGACCTGCTCACCAGCAACGCCCGCGTCTTTACGTTCGGCAGCGGCCTGGTCGGGCCGATTTTCGATGCCGGACGTCGTGGCGCGAGGGTCGAGCAGGCGGAAGCGCGGCGCGAGCAGGCGGTGGCGGGCTACCAGCGGGCGATCGAGACCAGCTTTCGCGAGGTGGCCGACGCCTTGGTCAATGTGCGCGAGAGCGCGGAGGCGGAAGACGAGCTGCGCGGGCGGCTGGAGGCGGCGCGCAAGGCGCTCGAGCTCTCGCGCCTGCGCTACGAGTCGGGCTACTCGCCCTACCTCGAGGTGCTCGACGCGCAACGCACGGCGAACGATGCGGCCATCGCCTTCGTGCGCAACCGGCAGGCGCGCCTCGCCTTCACGGTCGACCTGATGAAAGCGCTCGGGGGCGGCTGGAAAGAGTAGCGGCGGCGGACCCTAGAAGGTCACGCCGTACATCTTGCTGGTCAGCATCTGCAGCGGACCGAGCGGATTCTGCGTCGACTCGTTGCCGACGATCGACGGCTGGCCGCCGGTCAGCTTGTAGATGACCACGCCGTCCTTGATCAGGATCAGCCCGGAGAACGCCCAGCCGTTGGTATGGGTGTCGCGCTTGAAGCCCAGCAGGTCGAGCAGAAAGTAACCGTTGCGCTGCTTGCTGAGGATCTTCTGGTTGACCTCGAAGCCCTTGCAGCTGGTCTTTGCGGTGACGCACAGGCGCACGCCGTCATCAAGGTCGTTGAGCGAGATCGACTGGCTGAGGAGGAAGCGGCGCAGGATGTCGGTGTAGTTGAGGATGGTGATGTTCGGGTTGGTCGACGGGTCGAGGCTCATGGCCTTCAGCTCATCCGCCGACGTGGCTCCCGGTGTCAGGCGGTCGAAGGCCAGCTGCGCTTCCTGGTAGGTTTGCCAGGGGCTGGAGGTCGACTCCTGCGAGCGGGGCAGCAGGAACGAGCACCCCGAGGCGAGGGTGAGGAGCAGCACAATCGCGAGAAGGCGCGTCATGGCAGGACACTGTTTAGCACTCCGTTGCGGCCGGTCAGGTTGGCGCATCCCTAGTCCGTCCGGGTTTTGTCACGCCGCTGTGACCGCGTGTAGCTGGTCATGGACAGCAGGTCACCGGGACGCGCGACAGCGCCACGCGCGCCGGCGTCGCACAATGCCTCGCCATGCTCATCGCCGACCTCGAAGCGGCCCGCAGCCACCACTCGGCCCTCAAGCTGATCCTCGCGCGCCACGTCGGCAGCAACGCCGACCTGCGCGCGCTGCGCCGGGTGGTCGATCTGTGCCGCGGCATGGGCGAGGTGCTCGACGACGAGTATTGCCGCGAGAAGGTGCGCACGGTCGCCGAGTACGCCTCGGAGATGCTGGCGCACAGCGAGCACCACCGCTGGGGCGTCGACTTCCTCAAGCGCCAGATCGGCGACGCCCTCGAGCTGATCGACAGCCGGCTCTACAGCCTGGAGTTCATCCAGCGCGGGCCGGCGCGCGCCGCAGCACTGCATTTCCGCTAAAAGCTCGGAAAACCGCCTGCTGGGCTAACATCGGGTTTTGGTGCCGAGGAAGGGACTCGAACCCCCACAGTGTTGCCACCGCTAGGACCTGAACCTAGTGCGTCTACCAATTCCGCCACCTCGGCCGAGGAGGCGCGATTTTAGCTGAAAAAGGGAATGCCTAAAAAGAGACCGTCTCGCATCGCGCTGCGCCGTCGTTCGCGCGCCGATCGCACCGCACCCGCGGCGAACGACTACGCGCGCGACGTCCTGCGCGAGCTCGAGCGCGCGGGCGCGCCGCTCGTCGCCGACGAGCTGGCGGAGCGGCTGCGCCTGCCCCGCCCGGAGCGGCGCGCCTTCGAAGCCGGCCTCGCCGCGCTGGAGCGCTCGGGCGAGGTGGTGCGCAACCGCGCCGGCGCGCTGCTCATCGCGCGGCGCATCGCCGCCGTCGCCGGCCGCGTCGAGGGACACCCCGACGGCCATGGCTTTCTTGTTCCCGATGACGGCGCCGCTTCGGTGTTCCTGCCCGCCGCGGAAATGCGCGGCGTGATGCACGGCGATCGCGCCGCGGTGCGCATCACCGGCAATGACCATCGCGGCCGGCCGGTCGGCGCGCTGGTCGAGGTGCTCGAGCGGGCGAACCGGCGCATCGTCGGCCGGCTGCGCAACGAGCACGGCGTCCTGTATCTCGCGCCGGAGGACCGGCGCATCGCCCACGACATCGTCGTGCCGGCGGCCGAGGCGGCGAAGGCGAAGCCCGGCCAGGTGGTGACCATCGACCTCGTCCAGCCGCCGACCAAGCATGCGCGGCCCGTCGGCCGCATCGCCGAGGTGCTCGGCAACTACGCCGACTCGGGGATGGAGATCGAGATCGCGCTGCGCAAGTTCGACTTGCCGCACGAGTTTGCGAAGAAGGCGCTCGCGCAGGCGCAAGCCCTGCCGAATTCCCTGCAGGAAAAGGACATCCAAGGCCGCCGCGACCTGCGCGAGCTCGAGTTCGTCACCATCGACGGCGAGACGGCGAAGGACTTCGACGACGCGGTCTACGCCCGGCGCGAGGGGCGCGACTGGCGCCTGTGGGTGGCGATCGCCGACGTCAGCCATTACGTGCGTCCCGGCGATGCGCTGGACCTCTCGGCGCGCGAGCGGGGCACCTCGGTGTATTTCCCGCGCCGCGTCATCCCGATGCTGCCGGAGAAGCTCTCCAACGGCCTGTGCTCGCTCAATCCCGACGTCGACCGGCTGGCGATGGTGTGCGAGATGGCGATCGGCGCCCAGGGCGAGGTGAGCGGCTACGAGTTCTACCCGGCGGTATTCCGCTCCAAGGCGCGCCTCACCTACACCAAGGTGTGGGCCGAGCTTTCCTCCGGCAAGCCGCCGGCACCCCTGGCGACGCTCTACGAGGTGTTCAAGGCGCTGCACCGCCAGCGCGTGAGGCGCGGCGCGATCGACTTCGAGACGGTCGAGACGCGCATGGTGTTCGACCCGCGCGGCAAGATCGAGAAAATCGTCGCCGAGCAGCGCAACGACGCGCATCGCCTGATCGAGGAATGCATGCTGGCGGCCAACGTCTGCGCCGGCAATTTCATCGCCGAGCGCGACCAGCCGGTGCTCTACCGCGTGCACGAGGTGCCCGCCGAGGACCGCGTCGCGGCGCTGCGCGACTTCCTCGCCGAACTGGGGCTGCAGCTGCCCGGCGGCGCGGTGCCGCGCCCGAAGGACTATGCCCAGGTGCTCGAGCGCATCCGCACCCGCCCCGACTTCAACCTGCTGCAGACGATCCTGCTGCGCTCGCTGAAAAGAGCGGTCTACACGCCGAGGAACGTCGGCCACTTCGGCCTCGCCTTCAACGCCTACGTGCACTTCACCTCGCCGATCCGGCGCTACCCGGACCTGCTGGTGCACCGTGCCCTGAAAGCCCTGCTGAACGGCAAGAAGTACGACGGGGTCGACTGGGAAGAGCTCGGCCGGCACTGCTCCGAGACCGAGCGGCGCGCCGACGACGCGAGCCGCGATGTCGAAGCCTGGCTGAAGTGCTACTACATGCGCGACCACGTCGGCGAGGTGTTCAGCGGCACCGTCACCGGCGTGGTGCCCTTTGGCCTCTTCGTCACGCTCGACGACTATTTCGTCGACGGCCTGGTGCACATCTCCGAGCTCGGCCGCGACTACTTCCAGTTCGACGGCGCGCGCCATCTCCTCTACGGCGAGCGCACCAAGAAGCGCTTCCGGCTCGCCGACCGCCTGAAGGTGAAGCTGGTGCGGGTCGACGTCGACCAGCGCAAGATGGATCTCGTTCCGGCATGAGCAGAGAGCCGCGGGTCGTGTTCGGCTTTCACACGGTGCTGGCGCGGCTGCGCGCCGACCCGAAATCGGTGGTGGAGATTTTCCTGGACGAAACGCGCAACGACGCGCGCGGCAAGGATCTCGCCGTCTTGGCCGAGCGCTCGGGGGTTCGGCTGATGCGCGTGCCGACCAAGCGCCTCGACGGGTTCTCTGGCGGCGGCCGTCACCAGGGCGTGGTGGCGCGAGTGGAGGTGAAGTCCCTGTCCCACAGCGTCGACGAGATCGTCGAGAACGTGGAAAAGCCGCTGCTCCTGGTGCTCGACGGCGTCACCGATCCGCACAACCTCGGCGCCTGCCTGCGCGTCGCCAACGCCGCCGGCGCCAATGCCGTGATCGCACCCAAGGACCGCGCCGCCGGCATCTCGCCCGCGGTCTCGAAGGTGGCGAGCGGCGCCGCGGAGGTGACGCCCTACGTGATGGTCACGAACCTCGCCCGCACGCTCGCCGAGCTGAAGGAACGCAATATCTGGATCGTCGGCGCCGATGAGCGGGCCGAAAAGACGCTCTACGAGGCCGACCTTCCCGACTCGATCGCCTGGGTGCTCGGCGCCGAAGGCGAGGGCATGCGGCGCCTGACGCGCGAGAGCTGCGACCTGCTGGTGCGCATCCCGATGCAGGGCGACGTAGAAAGCCTCAACGTGTCCGTGTCCGCGGGGGTCTGCTTGTTCGAATCGGTGCGCAGGAGGAAGTGAACCGGGGCTGTCCGGTCGCGGTCCAAGAAGCGGAGGTACTCGTGAAACCAATCCATTTTCTGGCTGCAGTGCTGGTCGTTGCGCCCGCGTTTGCGCTTGCGGAAACGACCACCAAGGACGTCTCGAAGAAGGCCGGCGAGGCCTGGGACACCGTCAAGTCGTACAGCGTCGACCGGAAGAATGACGCCGTGGCCTACGGCAAGAAGCTGGTGCGCCAGACCGACCGCGAAATCAAGGAACTGGACCGCAAGGCCGCCAGGACCTCGGGCGAGGCGAAGGCGCAGTTCCAGAGCGACGCGAAGGAACTGAGGGCGAAGCGCGCCGAAGCCTCGAAGAAGCTCGACGAGATGGGCAAGGCATCCGCTGCGGCGTGGGAGGACGCGAAAAACGGCTTTGCCGACGCCTACAAGGACCTGCACGACAGCTATGACAAAGCGGCAAAGAAACTGAAATGAGCGCCTACGTTCCCCCCGACCCGACGCTGATCGAGGTCAAGCCCCCGGCGCTCGATTACTGGGCGAAGACGCTGGAAACGCCCCCGGCCAAGATCCGGGAGGCGGTCCGCAAGGTCGGTCCGCTGCTCGAGGACGTCAAGAAAGAGCTCGGTATCGCCGGCGTGTAAGTGCCGGATTTGCGGTTATAATCCGCCCCCTTCCTGGTCTCACCGTTACGCATGACGGTAGGCCCAACCCATAGGAACAGGAGCCAAATCGACATGCGGCACTACGAGATCGTTTTCATCGTCCATCCCGACCAGAGCGAGCAGGTTCCGCAGATGGTCGAGCGCTATAAAGGCCTCATCGCGCAGCGCAGCGGCACCGTGCATCGCCTCGAAGACTGGGGCCGGCGCCAGCTTTCGTACCCGCTCGCCAAGATCCACAAGGCGCACTACGTGCTGATGAACATCGAGTGCGACAACGAGACGCTGGCCGAGCTCGAGCACTCGTTCAAGTTCAGCGACGCGGTGCTTCGCCACCTGATCGTGAAGATGCCCAAGGCGCACATCAATCCTTCGCCGATGATGAAGGAAGAGAAATCGAAGTCGCTGATGGAGGGACGCGGCGAAGGCGCGCCGCGTCCGGCGGAAGCCCCGGCTGAACCGGCTCGAGCTGAGCGGCCGGCTGCTTGAGCTAGGCGCCCTGCGCTACACGCCGGCCGGCGTCGCGGCGATCGAGTTCAAGGTCGCGCACGAATCGGAGCAGGACGAGGCGGGCGGCAGGCGCAAGGTGATGGCGGAAATCGGCGCGATCGCGTTCGAAAGCCAGGCGAAGCTCCTCGCCGGCAGGCCGCTCGGCAGCGAAGTGAAGCTGCAGGGCTTCCTGAGCGCGAAGAGCAAGAGAGCGAAGCGGTTGCTGTTGCATGTGACGAACATCGAATTCAAGGAAGGACAGGCAGATGCCTCCACGTCGTAATCTGAAGGGCAAGGGCAAGGGGAAGTTCGGCAAGGACAAGAAGGACAAGGGCCAGCGGGCGCTGTTCCGCCGCCGCAAGTTCTGCCGCTTCACCGCCGAGAAGGTCGAGTGGATCGACTACAAGGACATCGAAGTCCTCAAGGACTTCATCAACGAGACGGGCAAGATCATTCCGGCTCGCATCACCGGCACCTCGGCGGGCTACCAGCGCCAGCTGTCGGACGCGATCAAGCGCGCGCGCTTCCTCGCGCTGATGCCGTACACGGATCTCCACTGAGGAACCCGGCATGCAAGTGATCCTGATGGAGAAGGTGGCCAACCTCGGCGAGCTCGGCGATGTCGTCAAGGTGAAGGACGGCTACGCCCGCAACTTCCTCATTCCGCATGGCAAGGCGAAGCGCGCCACGGCCGACAACCTGAAGGCATTCGAGTCGCGCCGCGGCGAGCTGGAGAAGGCGCAGGCCGATGTCCTCGCCAAGGCGCAGGAGCGCGGCTCGAAGCTCGACGGGCTGACGGTGCAGATCACCCAGAAGGCGGGGCCGGACGGTCGGCTGTTCGGCTCGGTGACCAACTACGACATCGTCGAGGAGCTGAAGAAGCAGGGCCACGAGGTCGAGCGCGCCAATATCCGCATGCCGCAGGGGCCGCTGAAGCAGGTCGGCGAGTACCCGCTGCAGATCGCGCTGCACACCGACGTCACGGTGACCGTGAAGGTCGCGGTGCTCGGCGAGCAATAAGCTTCTTCAACACCCCCCAAAGGGCCGGCAACGGCCCTTGTGCTCGTTAGTGGAAGTTCTTCCGACAGCAGCGCTGTTGACGTACATTTCGGCGCTATGGAAGAACAGCCATTCAGGTTCCTGACCCGTGAGGAATTCGGGCGGCTGGACGCGATGGCGAAAAGCCAATACCTCGACCGCGCCTTGAAACACCTTCACAAGGTGACATCCGAACTCGCTGAGCTGGCGCTGCAGCATCGGGACGAGAACAAGCCCAAAGAGTAACGACCCGCCTGGCTTTTTTCGCCGGCGTATACTGTATATCGATACAGCGGAGGTGTGCGTGGAAGCAACACCTGGGGCGAAAACTCGCTGGGCGGCATGTCAAGCGAATGATTTTTTTTCTGCACAGGTTCGTCCACACGTTATCGACATCCTGTCCACAGCTAATCCACAGCGTCCGGGACGCGCATGCCCCGCATGATCATTTTTGGAGCAACTGTGCTGCCGATTCCTCCTGGCGGCTGCCGCGTTTCGACCTATCAAATAAAAACGGCGGGCGAGTTCCTATGATGCGCGCGGGGAGAACACCAAAAGAATGGCAATAGTCCAATCCGTCGCACGCGCGGAAGCCGGCGACGCGCAACTCGTTACGCTGAGGGTCCCGCCGCATTCGGTGGAGGCCGAGCAGTCGCTGCTCGGCGCGCTGCTGCTCGACAACGACGCCTTCGACCGCTGCGCCGACGTCGTCTCGGCGGAGGACTTCTACCGCGACGACCATCGCCGCATCTGGCGCCACCTCGCCCGGCTGATCGAGCAGAACCGCCCCGCCGACGTGGTGACGGTGGCCGAGGCGATCGACGCGAGCGAGGACAAGGACAAGACCGGCGGGGCGCAGTACATCGCCTCGCTGGCGCAGAACACGCCGACCTCGCTCCATGTGCGCCGCTACGCGGAGCTGGTGCGCGAGCGCGCCGTGCAGCGCCGCCTCGCCCGCGTGGCGACCGAGATCGCCGAGCAGGCGCTGGCACCGAGCGGCAAGGAGGTCGGCCAGCTGCTCGACGAGGCCGAGTCGAAGATCTTCGAAATCGCCGAAACGGGTGCCCGGCACGTCGTGGGGCTGGTCGACATCAAGCCGGTGCTGGCGAAGGTGTTCGAGAAGATCGACCACCTCTACCACCGCGACAACCCCTCGGACGTCACGGGCGTGCCGACCGGCTACACCAAGCTCGACGAGATGACCTCGGGCCTGCAGGGCGGCGACCTGATCATCATCGCCGGCCGCCCGAGCATGGGCAAGACCGCGCTGGCGCTCAACTTCGCTCAGTTCATCGCCGTCGACAACGGCCTGCCGGTGGCCATCTTCAGCATGGAGATGAGCAGCACGCAGCTCGCTCAGCGGATGCTCGGCTCGATCGCCCGGGTCGACCAGCACAAGATGCGCACCGGGCGCCTGAACGACACGGAGTGGAGCAACCTCTCCGACGCGATGGGCAAGCTGCACGAGACGCCGATCTACATCGACGAGACGGGCGCGATGAACTCGCTCGAAGTGCGCGCGCGGGCGCGCAGGCTGAAGCGCCAGTACTCCAAGCTCGGCCTGATTGTGATCGACTACCTGCAGCTCATGTCGGCGTCGAGCCAGGGCGAGAACCGGGCGACCGAGATCTCCGAGATCTCGCGCTCGCTGAAGGCGATGGCGAAGGAGCTCGACACGCCGGTGGTCGCGCTCTCGCAGCTCAACCGCGCGGTCGACCAGCGCCCGGACCGGCGCCCCGTCATGTCCGACCTGCGCGAATCGGGCGCCATCGAGCAGGACGCCGACGTGATCATGTTCATCTACCGCGAGGTGGTCTACAAGCCCGACCTGCCCGAAGAGCAGCGCGGCCTCGCGGAGGTGATCATCGGCAAGCAGCGGAATGGCCCGATCGGGACGGTGAAGCTCACCTTCCTCGGCCAGCACACGCGCTTCGAGAACTACCAGGATCCGAACG
>JAXDQC010000018.1:0-8860 GCA_034668045.1 Betaproteobacteria bacterium
GCAGGTCCGGATGATGGGAATGGCTGTGCGAAAGCGCGCCGTGCTGGTGCGGGTGGGCATGCGGCTCGCGCCCATCCCAGGCGAAGGCGTGCTCGTGACGGTGATGCTCGTCGTGGACATGCTCGTGCTCGTGCGCCATCGGCTCGTGCAGGTGGGCGTGGCGGTGCCGGTCGCTGATGTGCAGGCCGACGCCGAGCGCCATCAGCAGCGCCGCGACCCAGAAACCCCAGGCCGCCGTTTCGCCGAGAAGCAGCAGGGCGAGCGCGGCGCCGAAGAAGGGCGCGACCGAGAAATACGCCGCGGTGCGCGCCGTGCCAAGGTCGCGCAGCGCGACGATGAAGAGCGCCAGGCTGACGCCGTAGCCGAGCAGGCCGACGACGCCGGCGATGGCGAGGAAGCCGGGCGCCGGCAGGTAGGCGCCCTGGGCGAGCGCCAGGCTCAGGTTCACCGAGCCGGCGACAAGGCCCTTCAGGCAGGCGAGCGTCGTCGCGTCCCCAGCCGAGATGCGACGGGTGAGATTGTTGTCGAGCGCCCAGGCAAGGCACGCGGCGGTGATCAGGATCGTTCCGAGCTCGAGATGAGGCGTACCTTGAAACGACAGGACCGCGCCGCCGGCGACGATCGCCACCATGCCAGCGAAGACGCGCCGATCGACGTTCTCGCGGAACGCCACCCACGCGATCATCGCGGTGAACACCGCTTCGAGATTGAGCAGCAGCGATGCCGTCGCGCCGTCCGTGCGCGCGAGGCCGAACATGAGTAGCGCGGGCCCGGCGATCCCGCCGGCGACGACCGCACCCGCGAGCCACGCCAGGTCGCCGCGTGCAATCGGCTTGAAGCTGCGGCGCAGCGCGAGCCAGACGGCGAGGCCGATTCCGGCGCCGAGATAGAGCAGGCCGGCGAGCAGCAGCGGGCTGGTCGAGCCGAGCAGGATCTTGGCGAGCGGCGTGCTCGCGCCGAACAGGGCGGCGGAGAGGAGGGCGAAAGCGATGGCGCGCCGGCGCATGGCCTATCCTATACGGACACCAAAGGAGAGATTAATGGCGATGATCAACTTCGACGACACGCACTCCGGCTCGCTGCCGCCGGCGTGGCAGCAGGGCGTCACCGGCAAGGGCGTGCCGAAGTGGGCCGTGATTTCCGATCCGACGGCGCCGAGCAAACCGAACGTGCTGCAGCAGTCAGGCAGCGGGGCATTCCCCTGGTGCGTGCTGCCGAAATCGCAGCTGGAGAACGGCTTCGTCGAGGTGAAGTTCAAGGCGCTGGGTGGCAAGGAAGACCAAGCCGGCGGCGTCGTCTGGCGGTGGAAGGATGGCAACAACTACTACGTCGCGCGCGCCAACGCGCTCGAGAACAACGTCTCGCTCTACTACACCGAGAACGGGCGGCGCATCACGATCAAGTATGTGGACGCGCCGGTGGCGAAGAACACCTGGCACACCCTTCGCGTCGAATTCGCGCTGAAGAAAATCAGCGTGTCGCTGAACGGCAAGACCTACATCGTCCTCGACGACGAACACATCAAGGGCGCCGGCGCGGTCGGGCTGTGGACCAAGGCCGACAGCGTCACGGCCTTCGACGATTTCAGCTACGGGACTCGGTAAGGCCGCCGTACATGAGGTCGAGGACGCGCATTGCCTCGGCGAGCAGCGCGTCGTCGCTACGCGCCTTCTCGCGCGCGCCTTTGAGCATGGTCTCCAGCCCCTTCGCGTCAGGCACCGGAATGCCGCCGACGTCGAGAAAATGCACCGCTGCGCCGATGGCGGCGAGGCCGGGATCCTGCTCCAGGCCGAAGCTCGCGAGCAGGACTTCGAAGGTCACGCGGCTCTTCACGTGCGTGAATTCCGCGCCATCGAAGTCGAAGCCGACGGCGCTCTTCGGACAGTCGCTCGGCCGCGCGATCCAGGCGAAGCGGGCGTCGCGATCGATGAAGCGCTTGATCAGCCAGGCGCTTGCCAGGCGGTCGACCCACGGTGCCTTGCGCGTCGCCCAGAGTCGCTTCTGGTAGCGCGTGCGATCGAACGCCCGCAGGCCGCGCTTCGAACTGCGCGGCTCGCCGCCGGCGTACGTCTCCCGGTAGGTTGCCTGCAGGGCGGACATCGCTGCCAGGGCCTGGGCCTTCGCTTCGCCGGGATAGAAATCGACGCGCGACAGCCTGTCCATGGCGCGCGCGAGGCGCTGGATGGCGGTTTGCGAGCGCCGCGGACCAAGGCGGGCCAGCGAGGTGCGTGCGGCATCGATGCTCTTTACCAGCGCTCCGTAGCGTTCGCTGCGGTCGAAGAGGCGGCGCAGGTCCGCGAGCTGGGCGGCGGTACGCGGCGTCAGCTCGGCGGTGAGAGCGAAGCCGCCGTAGGAGCGCACATCCGACTCGAGCTTCTCCAGCGCTGCCGCGTCCGCGGCCGGCGGCAGGACATAGACTCCGTCGCGCAGCACGCCGCAGCCCGTGTCCTTCAGCGCGCGCCACAGGCGCATGCGCAGCGTGGAGTTGCGAGTCGGCAGGGTCAGCACCAGCGTCTGGAAGGCTTCCATAGCTGTAGTATGTATCACACAGAAGTAGCAAAAGATACAAGGAACCGTTGACGCGGCCCGGAGGCGGGGATAGCTTGTCTCCCGTAGCGCGGCGTCAACGCCGCGCTAGCCGGGTTCCCGCAGACACCCGGTCCGAAAGGACGCTCCGTCTCAAGCGCTGCTCCAGCCCTTCGGGGAAGGAGTACGACCATGAGAATCGGAATTGCAGCCATCCTCGCCAGCCTTACCGTCGTTTCGCTCGCCGGATGCGAGCGCGCCGCGGCGCCGGCCGCAGTGCCCGCCGCAACGCCCGTGCTTCGTCACCAGGCCGATGCGACCCGCGAGCAGATCTGGTTGCTGACGCGTGACGGCGTCTCCGTACAGGTCCGCTCGCGGCCCGGCAGAACGCTTGTCGAGCTGCCCGGATGGGTCTGGGCCAGCGGCCAGTGGGCCTGCCCGCCCGACCTGGCGCTCGGCCCGAACGGGGAGGCCGTGGTGACCAGCAACGTCGTCCCGACGCTTTGGAAGATCAATCCGGAGACGCTGGCTGTCACCGTCCATCCGCTGCAGCTCGATGCGGACTTGGACAAGGACATCGGCTTCTCGGAGCTCGTCTATTCGAAGGATGAGGGCGCTTTCCTCGCCGTCAGCGACACCTATGGCGCGCGCTGGAAGATCGATGCGCAGCTCGCCACGGCGCGCAAGGTGTCCGGCAACGCGCCGCTCTCCAATGCCTGCCGTCTCCGCGGGGGAGCATGATCGGCCGCATTCTCATCGCGCGTGCGCTGCGCGGCTTTGCCGACGGTTTCATCGCCGTGGTGTTGCCGGCTTACCTGCTCGTCCTCGGCCACGGCTTGCTGGAGGTCGGCATCATCAGTACGGCGACGCTGCTCGGCTCCGCCTTCTCGACGCTCGCGGTCGGCAGATGGGGGCATCGCTTCTCCCTGCGCCGCCTGCTCCTTGCCGCCGCCCTGCTCATGGGCGCCACGGGGCTCGGATTCGCCGGCTTCTCGTCGTTCTGGCCGCTCTTCCTCGTCGCAGCGGTCGGCACGCTCAATCCCAGCAGCGGCGATGCGAGCGTGTTCATGCCGCTCGATCACACGGTGCTCGCGACCGCGCCGGACCGCACCTCGGTGTTTTCCCGGTACACCTTCATCGGCTCCCTGGCCGGTGCGCTCGGCGCGCTCGCGTCCGGCGTGCCGGAATGGCTGGAGATCTCGTTGCGCTGGATGTTCGTTCTCTACGGCGCCGTGGGACTCGCCGTCTGGCTGCTCTACCTCGGCATGCCGGAGCCGAAGACGGAGGAGCAGAAGCCCGCGACTCCGCTCGGCGCTTCGCGCGGCATCGTCTGGAAGCTGGCTGCACTGTTCAGCATCGACTCGTTCGCCGGCGGGCTGGTCCTCAACTCGCTGCTGGCGCTCTGGCTCTTCAACCGCTTCGGCCTGTCGCTCGGCGCGGCCGGCGCGTTCTTCTTCTGGACCGGGATGCTGAGCGCGGTGTCGCAGCTGGCGGCCGGGCCGCTCGCCCGCCGCATCGGCATGGTGAACACGATGGTGTGCACGCACATTCCGTCGAGCCTGTTCCTGATCGGCGCGGCCCTTGTGCCGACGCTCGAGCTGGCGCTCGGCCTGCTGCTCGCGCGCAGCCTGCTTTCGCAGATGGACGTGCCGGCGCGCGGCGCTTTCGTCATGAGCGTTGTCACGCCGGCGGAGCGGCCGGCAGCGGCGAGCTTCACTTCGGTTCCGCGCAGCCTCGCCGCGGCGCTCAGCCCGACGCTGACCGGCGCGATGTTCGCCGCCGGCGCGATGGCCGCGCCGCTGGTCGCTTGCGGGGTATTGAAGATCGTCTATGACGTGGTGCTTTTCGCGGCGTTCCGCCGCACTGAACAGAAACGGGAGGAAACATGCGCTACACGCTGAAACAGATTCACTGTCGTCCCTGGACGCTCTCGTATCTCTCGGTGAAGCTCATCGAGAGCCATTACGAGAACAACTACGGCGGAGCGCTGCGGCGGCTGAACGCCATCACCGAGCAGCTCGAGTCGCTCGATTTCGAGAAAACTCCCGGGCACGTCCTGAACGGGCTCAAGCGCGAGCAGCTGGTCGCACTCAACTCCACGCTCCTGCACGAGCTCTACTTCGCGAGCATGGGCGGCGACGGCCAGCAGACGAAGGCGATGAGCGAAATCCTCGCGCGCGACTTCGGCTCGCTCGATCGCTGGCGCGCCGAGTTCAGGGCGATGGGGTACGCGCTCGGCGGAGGCTCGGGCTGGGTGCTGCTCACCTACATTCCGCGCGACGGCCGCCTCATCAACCAGTACGCTGCCGACCACTCGCAGTCGGTCGCGAGCGGCGTGCCGATCCTCGCGCTCGACATGTACGAGCACGCGTACCACATGGACTTCGGCGCCAACGCCAAGGCATACGTCGACACATTCCTGCGCAACGTCGATTGGCCGGCGTTGGAGCTGCGCTACGAAGACGCGGCCAAAATTCCCGGGCCGCGGCCGATCGAACAGCCGGAGTTCGGCGATATCCAGGGCATCGGTGTGGAGGAAGTAAAGGGGATGATGGCCTCCGGCAAGCCCGTCCAGGTCATCGACGTGCGCCCGCGGGCGGCGATCACGCGCGGGCAGGACATTGCGGAGGGCGTTCAGTGGCGCGATCCCGAGCAGCTGCAGAAGTGGATCGGCGAACTGTCGAAATCCGAGCCCGTCGTCGTCTACTGCGCCTACGGGTTCCATGTCGGCTGCAAAACGGCGATCAAGCTGCGCGAGGCCGGTTTCGATGCCCGCTACATGAACAGCGGCCACTCGGGCTGGAGGGCGATCGGCCACCCGATCAAGATGAATGCGTGATGCCATGACCGTCTCTTCGATTTCTGCAGAGCAACTCCGCACCGACCTCAAGGGGCGCGCGCCCCCCATCGTGATCGATGTTCGGCGGCGGCCAGCCTTCACTGCGTCGCGCGAGATGCTCGGCGGCGCGTTGCGGCGCGACCCGGAGCAGATCGGCGTCTGGGCAAGGTCGCTGCCTTCGGCGAGCAGCGTGGTCGTGTACTGCGTGCATGGCCACGAAGTGAGCCAGAACGCGGCTGCTGCGCTGGCAGATACCGGCATGCAGGCGCGCTATCTCGAGGGCGGCCTGGAGGAGGGCTGGAAGGGAATGGAGAGGCCGCTCGATGCAAAACCGGCGAACGCCTCGACGCGGTGGGTGACTCGCGAGCGGCCCAAGATCGACCGGATCGCCTGCCCCTGGCTGATCTCCCGCTTCGTCGATCCCGACGCCGAATTTTTGTACGTGCCTTCAGCCAAGGTGCTCGAAGCGGCCAGGGAAAACGACGCCGCGCCCTACGACGTCGCCGACGTGCACTTCTCGCACGATGGTGACCAGTGCAGCTTCGATGCGTTCCTCAAGCATTTCCGGCTGACCGATCCCGCGCTGCACGAGCTCGCCACCATCGTGCGGGGCGCGGACACGGCGAAGCTCGGCCTCGCGCCCCAGGCGCCGGGACTGGCCGCAATCTCGCTCGGCCTGTCGCGCAACTTCCAGGACGACCACGAGATGCTCAAGCATGGGATGGTGATGTACGACGCGCTCTACACCTGGTGCAAGGAAGGCAAGCAGGAAGTCCACACCTGGAGTCCGCAGGCGTACCGGTGAGCGCGCCGGCCTATTCGCTCGGGCAGCTGGTCGGCTACATGACCAAGCTCGGCACGATCGGCTTCGGCGGCCCCGTCGCGCTGGTTGGCTACATGCACCGCGACCTGGTCGAGGAGCGCAAGTGGGTCTCGGAGGGCGACTACAAGGAGGGGCTCGCACTCTCGCAGTTGATGCCCGGGCCGCTCGCCGCGCAGCTCGCGATCTACCTCGGCTTCGTGCACTACGGCATCCTCGGCGCGACCCTCGCCGGCGTCGCGTTCGTGCTGCCGTCCTTCGCCATGGTGATCGCCATCGGCGCCGCGTACGTGGCCTATGGCGGGCTGACCTGGATGCAGGCCGTGTTCTACGGCGTCGGCGCCGCGGTGATCGGCATCATCGCGATCAGTGCTTACAAGCTGACAACGAAGAGCATCGGCAAGGACAAGCTCCTGTGGGCGATCTATCTCGTCGCCGCGGCGGTGACGATCGTCACCGAGTCGGAGAGCGTCTGGGTGTTCCTCGTCGCCGGCTTGCTGGTCTGGCTGGTGCGCGCGCCGCCGAAGCGCTGGCTGCCGAAGGGTGGCGGCGCGCCTCTCATCGGCTTTGTCGCGGCGAGCGAGAACCTGCCCGTGGCGGCCGGCGCGGCGTCGACGATCGACTGGCACGTCCTCGCGCAGATCGGCATCTTCTTCGCCGAGGCCGGCGCCTTCGTCTTCGGCAGCGGTCTCGCCATCGTGCCGTTTCTCTACGGCGGCGTCGTCAGCCAGCACCAGTGGCTGACCGACCGCCAGTTCGTCGACGCGGTGGCCGTCGCGATGATCACGCCGGGGCCAGTAGTGATCACAGTCGGCTTCATCGGTTACCTTGTCGCCGGATTCGCGGGCGCCACTGTCGCGGCGCTGGCGACCTTCCTGCCGTGCTACCTCTTCACCATCATTCCCGCGCCTTACTTCCGCAAGCACGGAAAGAAGCCTGCCGTCGTCGCCTTCGTCGACGGCTGTACCGCCGCCGCGATCGGCACCATCGCCGGCGCCGTGATCGTCCTCGGCAAGCGCTCGATCACGGATGCGGCAACGATCGCGATCCTCACCGTGACCCTGCTGCTCCTCTGGAAGGTGAAGAAGCTTCCCGAACCGGCGATCGTCGCGCTCGCAGCGGCTGCGGGGCTCGTGATCTATCCGCTCGTCCGCGGCTGACGCGGTTGTCAGGTGGTTCGGTCAACCGCCGATCGTGCGGGTGTAACACTTGCGAGGTTTGATAGTCGGCTCGACCACCGAGATCTGGAGCGCAATCATGAAGCGAACCGTCCTGCCGTTTCTCCTGGCTCTGTGGATCTCCAACTGCGGGGCGCAGGGTCCCTGGGAACCACTCGCCAAGGCGCTCGGCAGGCCGGGGACGGAGATGCCCGGCGGCGTGTACCGCGTGGGACTGGGACGCAGCGACTTGAAAGTAACCATCGACGGCGTCCAAGTCCGGCCGACGCTGGCGCTGGGGTCGTACCTCGCTTTTCAGAGAATGGGCAGCGAAGCCATGGTGATGGGCGACTTGGTGCTGCTGCACGAAGAGGTCAATCCCGTCATGAAGAAACTGCTGGACGGTGGCATCGAGATCACCGCCCTTCACAATCATGTGCTGCGCTCGTCTCCCGCAACGATGTACATGCATTTTTCCGGGCATGGAGACCCGATAAGGCTTGCCACGGTCCTGCGGGACGCCCTGTCGGAGAGCAAGACGCCGCTGGCTCCGCCTGCCACGGCTGGATCGCCTCCGCCGATCGACCTCGATACGGGCGCGATCGAAGCCACGTTGCGCGCAAAAGGGACGGCGAACGCTGGCGTGTATGGATTCAATATTCCGCGGGCGGACAAGATCACGGACGGCGGCATGGAGGTCCCGATCGCGGCAGGATCGGGCATCGTCATCAACTTCCAACCCACCGGATCGGGCAAGGCGGCGATCACCGGCGATTTCGTGCTCACCGCGAAGGAGGTCAACCCGGTGCTGAAGGCTTTGCGCGACAACGGCATCGAGGTAACGGCTCTTCACAGTCACATGCTGGAGGACGAGCCGCGGCTCTTCTTCATGCACTTCTGGGCAAACGACGATGCGCAGAAGCTGGCTACAGGACTGAGAGCAGCGCTGGACAAGGTGAAGCTGGCGAACAAGTAGCCGCCAGCAGCGCGGCACATGACTTGCAGGAACCTTGGTCTAGCTTTCAAGGAGCGACCATGAAATTGCAACTTATCACTGCCGCCATCGCCTCCGTGTCCCTGGGATTCGCGCTGCCGAGCTTTGGCCAACCCAGCTTTACCCACGGAGAATCTAAGCACTGCGAAAGCCTGAGCGGTGAGGCCAAGGTCCAATGCGACAAGGAAGAGGCCACCAAGACGCAAGGGCCGGCTGCGCAGGAGCCTCAGCCCGCCGCCGTCGGCGGCACGAACGAGGCCACCAAGTCGCAGGACCAACCCGCGAGCAGCCCGAGCTGGAGCAACGACAGCCCGCAGCCGAGCGCGGCGCCCGCCGGCGCTGGCGCGCCGCCGGCCGGAATGTCGCCCGACTAGGAGCTCAACCGCCGGTGTAGAGGAGGGCCGGGCGCTCGAAGAAGGTGTCGAGCACGTGGTACGCCCGGCGCCAGTTCTTCGAGCGCATGCTGGTGTGCGCGCCCGGCATGATGGTCAGCTGTTTGTCCGGGTTGGGCAGCTTGACGAAGA
>JAXDQC010000019.1:0-21949 GCA_034668045.1 Betaproteobacteria bacterium
AACCCCGACGAAGCGGCCAGGATGCCCGGGCAGGAAATCTTCGGTGATGGCGTTGTCGAAGCCGTACGGCGTCGCATTGACCTGCACGCCGCGCGCGACGCCGAGGGACTTGTGCAAGGCAAGCCAGGATTCGCGCGTGCAAAGCGGTGGGCTGTATTTTCTGTCTTTTGAAAAGGAATATTTTTCCGGACGGTCGAAGATGTGCGCATGGCAGTCGACCGTGCCGGCGGGCAGCGGCCGGCGCGGCGGGCGCAACCTCCCGTCGGGCGGGAGAAGCGTCACTCGACGACGATGTTTCCCTCGCGCGCGACCTTGAGCCACTTCTCGTAGTCGGCGCTCACGTAAGCAGCGAATTCCGCCTGGCCCATGTCCATCACCTGCACGCCCATGCCGCGATAGCGCTCGCGCACGGACTCGACGGACATCGCCTTGCGCAGGGCCGCATTCAATTTCTGGAGGGTCGAAGCGGAAAGCCCGGCGGGCGCGAAGATGCCGGTCCAGGTGTCGGCCTCGTAGCCCTTCACGCCGAGCTCGTCCAGCGTCGGCACGTTCGGCAGCAACGGCGAGCGAGTGCGCGACGAGATGGCGAGCGGGCGGATGCGTCCTTCCTTGATGTGGCCGATCGAGGCGGTGAGCTGGTCCATCATCGACTCGACCTGGCTGCCGACGAGATCCGTGAGCGCCGGCCCGCTGCCCTTGTAGGGGACGTGCAGCAATTGCAGGTTCGCCATGCGCATGAGCAGCTCGAGGGCGAGGTGGTTCGACGAGCCGCTGCCGGCGGAAGCGACGCTCACCCCGCCGGGCTTCTGCTTTGCGAGCGCCACGAACTCCGCATAGGACGTGGCAGGCGTCTTGAGCGCCACCGTCAGCACGATCGGCACCGACTGGATCGGGCCGATCGCCACCAGGTCCTTCGGCTCGTACGGCCGCGTCTTGAACACTGCCGGCCCGGCGGTGACCGTGCCGCTCGAGCCCAGCAGCAGCGTGTAGCCGTCGGCCGGCGACTTGACCACCGCTTCGGTGCCGATGCGCCCGCCGGCGCCGGCGCGATTGTCGACGATCACCTGCTGGCCGAGCGCCTCGGCGAGGGCCGGGGCGACCGTGCGAGCCGTGATGTCGACGTTGCCGCTCGGCGGCCAGGGCACGACGATGCGCACCGGCTTGGCGGGGAAGTCCTGCGCGTGCGCTCCTACCGCGAACGCCGCGAGCAGCAAAATAGAGTGGTAAATTTGTCTCATGAGCAAGACCAAGGTCAGTGACCTCCGCAAATACTACCCGGACATGGAGGCGGCGGACCGCGACTACCCGCCGCTCAAGTTCAAGTCGCTGAAGGGCAAGGTGAGCGCCGCCGAGTGGCAGGCGCGCCTCGATTGCGCCTGCGCCTACCGCCTGGTGCGCCACTTCGGCATGGACGACATCGTCTACAACCACATCTCGGTGCGCGTCCCGGGAACCGACCACTACCTGCTGAACGCCATGGGGCTCATGTACGACGAGATCTGCGCCTCGTCGCTGCTCAAGGTCAACCTCAAGGGCGACGTGCTGTGGCAGCCGGAGTGGCCGAAGGGCCTCGATTACAAGTTCAACTATGCGGGCTTCGTCATCCACGGCGCGATCCACGAAGCGAAGCACGAGCTGCACTGCGTGATCCACACCCATTCGGTGGCGTCGATGGCGGTGTCGTCGCTGAAGAAGGGCTTGCTGCCGATGACGCAGATGGCGATGCGTTTCGACAAGGTGGCGTATCACCCTTACGAAGGTGTGGCGCTCGACCTCGAGGAGCGAAAGCGCATGGTCGCCAACCTCGGCGACTGCGACGTCATGCTTTTCCGCAACCACGGTGCACTGGCGGTGGGCCGCACCGTCGCCGAGGCCTTCAACTCGCTCTACCGCCTGGAGAAAGCGTGCCGCGCGCAGCTCCTCGCGCAGGGCGCCGATGACGAGATCATCATTCCGCCGCGCGCGGTGCAGGAGAAGACCAGCCACGCCTACAAGCGCGGCGTGCGCCGCATCGTCGGCCTGATGGAATGGCCGGCGATGCGCCGGCTCGCCGACCGGCTCGATCCGTCCTACAAGACCTAGCGTGTACGCCGCCGAGCGCTGCGGCGCCTGGGCCGAGGCGCAGAGAGCGAAGCCGCTCGCACCCGAGGTCCTGCACCACGCCAAGCGCGCGGTGATCGACTGGCACGCGGCGCTTTATCCCGGCGCAGTGGTTCCGCCGGCGACACTGCTTGAGAAATCGCTAACCGACGAGCTCGGGCACGGCGACGCCTTTCTCGCGCTCGGCAAGCGTGCGACGACGCGGGCCGCGGCACTGATCAACGGCACCGCCGCGCACACCGTCGAGGTCGACGACATCTACCGCGACGGCATCTACCATCCCGGCGCGCCGACAATCGCCGCCGCGATGGCGGTGGCGCAATCACATTCCAGGGATGGACTGTCTTTTTTGAGAGCCGTCGTCGTCGGTTATGAGATCTCCACCCGCATCGGCGCGGCGATGGGCCGCGCACACTACAAGCACTGGCACAACACCGGCACCATCGGTTGCTTCGGCGCTGCAGCCGCATGTTCAGAATTGTTGGGTTTGAGAAAAGAGCAGTTCTCGCATGCCCTGGCTACAGTCGCGACGTTCGCGGCGGCGCTGCAGCAGGCTTTCCGCATGGACTCGATGTCGAAGCCGCTGCACGCCGGACGCGCGGCGGAAGCCGGCGTCACCGCCGCGCTGGCGGCACAGGCGGGCGTCACCGGCTCGCTCGACTGCATCGAGGGCTTCGGCCGCGCGATGGGCGAAGGGCCGGATTGGGAAAAAGCGCTGGCGACGCTGGGCCGCGACTACCACATCACGAAGATGACCTTCAAGAACCACGCCTGCTGCGGCCACACCTTCGCCGCGATCGACGGCGCGCTGGCCGTCCAGAAAAAACTCGGCTTTCGAACTGCGGATATTCGCAGCGTGAACATCGCTACCTACCGGGCTGGCCTGGAGGTGGCGCACTACGAGGAGCCGCGCACGCCGGCCGAGGGACGCTTTTCATTGAAGTACGTCGTCGCGACGGCCCTGACCCACGGCAGCGTGCGCCTCGCCGCGTTCGAGGCCGATCGCCTCAACGATCCCGCGACGCGCGCGCTGATGAAGAAGGTTGCGGTCGAGCTCGACCCGCAGCTCGACGCTTCGTTTCCGGCGCAACGTGCTGCGCGAGTAGCCATTCAGCTCGCCGACGGTCGCAAGGAGGAATATCTCCAGCCGACGCGCAAGGGGGACCCGGACATGCCGCTGTCCGACCAGGAGTTGAACGACAAATTCCTCGAGCTCGCAGGTCCGGTCCTCGGGACGAAGGCAAAGAAGAAACTCGAGGAGCTGTGGCGGCTGGAAGCGCAATCGACGCTCGCCTAGCGCGGGCGCTGTTCGCGCCGCGCGCCGTGGCGCTGGTCGGCGCGTCGGGCGACGCGAAGAAGAACACCGCGCGACCGCAGCGCTATCTGCGCAAGCATGGCTATCGGGGCGCGATTTATCCCGTCAACGCCACCCGCGAGGAAGTTCTCGGCGAAAAAGCGTACCCGAGCGTCGCGGCAATCCCCAGCGAAGTCGACCACGCCTTCATCATGGTCGCCGAGGTGGAGCAGGCGCTCGAGGACTGCGCGGCGCGTGGCATTCCGGTGGCGAGCATCTACAGCGACGGCTTCGCCGACGCGGGCCCGCAGGGCGCCGAGCGCCAGGCGCGCTTGGTCGAGCGGGCGCGCGCGCTCGGCGTGCGGCTGCTCGGGCCGAACAGCATGGGGGTGATCGACATCCCGGGCCGGCTCGCCCTCACGGTCAACGCGGTGGTGGAAATGGACGCGCTGCCGGCGGGCGCCACGAGCCTCGTCTCGCAGAGCGGCACGATGCTCGGCACGCTGCTCTCGCGCGGCGCGGCGCGCGGCCTGGGCTTCGCCAAGCTGGTCTCGGTCGGCAACGAGGCGGACCTCGGCGTCGGCGAGCTGGTCGAGCTGCTCGCCGCGGACGCCGATACGCGCGTCATCCTGCTTTTCCTCGAGACCGTGCGCGACGCGGCGCGCCTCGCGAGCGCGGCGCGCCGCGCGCACGCCGCCGGCAAGCCGGTCGTCGCCTACAAGCTCGGCCGCTCGGCGGCCGGCGAAGCGCTGGCGCGCTCGCACACCGGCGCACTCGCCGGCTCCGACCGCGCGCTCGACGCCTTCTTCGCCGATTGCGGCATCGTGCGCGTCGACATGCTGGAGACGCTGATCGAAATCGCGCCTTTGCTTCTCGACCGGAAACCTGCCGATCTGAAGCGCAAGCCGCGCGTCGCGGTCGTCACCACCACCGGCGGCGGCGCGGCGACCGTCGTCGATCGCCTCGGACTCTCGGGCATCGAGACCGTCTCGCCCGACGGCAAGCCGATCGTCGATCTCACCATGGCAGCGACGCCCGAGAAGTACAAGAAGGTTCTCGAGGAGCTTCTGGCGTGGAGCGGCTGCGACGCTGTCCTGGCCGCGGTCGGCTCCTCGGCGCAGTTTCATCCCGAGTTCGCGGTCGAGCCGATCCTCGGCGCGAAGCCCGCGGCGAAGCCCCTCGCCGCCTTCTTCACGCCCCACGCCGAGCGCTCGCTTGCCCTGCTCGCCGCGCGCGGCATCGCCGGGTTCCGCACTCCCGAAGCGTGCGCCGACGCGTTCGCCGCCTATTTCGCCTGGCGCGCGCCACGCGAGCGGCCGAAAGTCGCTGCACCGAAGCTCGAGTCCGACGCCTTTCGCCTGTTGCAGTCCCTGGGCATCCCCGTGGTCGAGCAGGCGATCGCGCGCGCTCCCGACTTCAAGCATTCGATTCCCTACCCCGTCGCGGTGAAGGTGATCGGCGTCGAGCACAAGACCGAGGCTGGGGGAGTCGCTTTGAATGTCGATGAAAAGACCTTCCCCGTTCTGAAGGGCGAAACCCTCCTCGTCCAGCGAATGGTGAAGGGCCTTGCGGAAGCGATCGTCGGCTACCGCGTCGACCCGGTGGTCGGGCCGCTGGTGCTGGTGGGCGCGGGCGGCACGCTCGCCGAGATCTACCAGGACGTGGTGCTGGCGATGGCGCCCGTCTCCGAACAGGAGGCGCTGGCCATGATCGCGAGCGTGAAAGGCCTGGCGGTGCTGAGCGGCTACCGCAACCTGCCGCGCGGCGACGTAAAGGCGCTGGCGAAGGCGGTCGCGGCGCTTTCGCGGCTATGCTGCGTCGAATCGATCCGCGAGGCGGAGATCAATCCGCTGATCGTCGCCGCCGACGGCGTCGTCGCGGTCGACGCGCTGGTCGTGACCAAGGAGTAGCGATGGATTTCCGACTCACCCCGGAGCAGCAGCAGTTTCGCGACGCCGTGCTGAAGTTCTCTCGAAAGGAGCTCTCGGCGGGAGCGCTGGCGAGAGCGCACGACCCGAAGTATCCGTGGGACGTGGCGAAGAGCATGGCGAAGCAGGGGCTGCTTGGCGTCACCATCCGCGAGGAGGACGGCGGTCAGGGCGGCACGCTCATGGACGCGGTGCTGGCGATCGAAGCCGTCGCCGCCGCCTGCCCGCGCAGCGCTGACGTCGTCCAGGCGGGCAACTTCGGCCCGATCCGGGTTCTGGCGGAATACGGCTCCGCCGCACAGAAAAAGCAGTACCTGACGAAACTCCTTTCAGGAGAATGCGTCATTGCCGTGGGCATGACCGAGCCCGAGGCTGGCTCGGCGGTGACCGATCTCGCGACGAAAGCGACGCGCGACGGCAAGGGCTGGCGCATCAACGGCTCGAAGATCTTCACGACTCACTCCGCTTACGCCGAGCTGATCCTCGCCTATGTGCGATTCGGCCCCGGCGTCGGCGGTATCGGCTCGGTCCTGATCGAGACGAAAAACGTCCGTCGCGGCAAGGCATCGCGCTTCATGTCCGGCGAGGAGTGGGCCGAGCTGCATTTCGAAGACGTCTTCGTGCCCGAGGAAATGGTGCTGCTCGGCGAAGGCGGCTTCAAGAAGCAGATCGCCGGCTTCAACGTCGAACGCATCGGCAACGCCGCGCGCTCGCTCGCCCTTGGCCGCTACGCCTTCGAGCAGGCGCGCGCCTGGGCGCTCGAGCGCAAGCAGTTCGGCCGCGCGCTCGCCGAGTTCCAGGGGCTGCAGTGGAAATTCGCCGACATGAAGCTGAAGCTCGAGGCGGCGCAGCTCCTCCTCTACCGCGCCGCCGCCAACGCCGACCGCGGCCTGCCCTCGCCCGAGGACACGGCGCTCGCCAAGATGGCGTGCAACCAGGCCGGCTTCGACGTCGCCAATGAATCGCTGCAGGTCATGGGCGCCACCGGCTACAGCCAGGACGTCCTGGTCGAATACTGCCTGCGCCGCTGCCGCGGCTGGATGATCGCCGGCGGCTCGCTCGAGATCCTCAAGAACCGCATCGCCGAGGAGATCTTCGGCCGCAGCTTTTCACAACGCGCGTGAGACTGGACGATCAGCTCGCGACGCCGGCAGAGGCGTCCCCGGGGGCCCTGCTACAAAGCTTGTGGTCGAATCTCGACCAGCCGCTCGGCCATCTCTTCCTGCAGCTGCTGGTGATCATCGCCGTGTCGCGCGTGGTGGGGAAGCTGTTCACGCGCATCGGCTTGCCGGAAGTAGTCGGCGAGATGACCGCCGGCATCCTGCTCGGCCCATCGCTCTTCGGCCTGCTCACCCCCGGCGCGTTCGCCTTCGTCTTTCCGCCGGACTCGCTCGGCGCGCTGAAGCTGCTGAGCCAGGTCGGCATCTGCCTCTTCATGTTCGCGGTCGGCATGGAAGTGAACCTGCAGCAGGTGCGAAGCAGCGCCCGCACCGCGGTGGCGGTGAGCCAGGCGAGCATCGTCGTGCCGTTCGTGTTCGGCGTCGGCCTGGCGTACTGGCTGGCCGATCTCGCCGGCCCGCGTGCCACGTTCACCGGCTTCGCCCTTTTCATGGGCATCTCGATGAGCATCACCGCTTTCCCGGTGCTCGCGCGCATCCTCCAGGAGCGCGGCCTGTCGCGCACGCCGCTCGGCGCGCTGGCGATCACCTGCGCGGCGATCAACGACGTCGCCGCCTGGGCGATCATGGCGTTCGTGGTCGCGATCGCGCGCTCGGCGAGCCTCGGCGGCGCGGCGCTCACCCTGGTGCTGGCGCTCGTCTTCATCGCCGTCATGACGCTCGCAGTGCGCCCGGCGCTGCCGCGCTGGCTCGGCGCCGAGCGCCTGGCGCGCGAGGAGCCGAGCAGCGGCACGCTCGCCACCGTCGTCTGCGTCGCCATCGCCGCAGCAATGTGCACCGAGGTCATCGGCATCCACGCCCTGTTCGGCGCCTTCCTCGCCGGCACGGTCATGCCGGACACCGCGGGCTTCCGTGACCGGATCAACGCCTACGTCGAGCGCTTCAGCTCAGTGCTGCTGCTGCCGCTCTTCTTCGCCTTCACCGGCCTGCGCACCCAGATCGGCCTGCTCGGCGACCTCGCCGGCTGGGCGCTCTGCCTGCTCATCGTCGCCGTCGCCACGCTCGGCAAGCTCGGCGCCGCGGCGGTGGCAGCGCGCCTTGCCGGCATGGCGTGGCGCGAGTCGCTTGCCCTCGGCACGCTGATGAATACGCGCGGGCTGATCGAGCTCATCGCGCTCAACATCGGCTACGACCTCGGCATCCTTTCGCCGCGCGTCTTCACCATGCTGGTGATCATGGCGCTGGTGACGACGGTGCTGACCGGACCGCTCCTCTCGTGGCTTGGCGCACGCTCCCAGCGGGTGTCGGCATGATCCGGCTCGCCGCCATCGCGATCTTCTGGTTGAGCGGCCTCTGCCATGCCTTCCCGGACAAGCCGGTGCGCTTCGTCGTCGGCTTCACGCCGGGCGGGCCGAGCGACATCCTGGCGCGCGCGGTCGGCCAGAAGCTCGCCGAGCGCTGGAAGCAGCAGGTCGTAGTCGAGAACCGGCCCGGCGCGGGCGGCAACATCGCCGCGGCGGAAGTCGCGAAGAGCGCTCCCGACGGCCACACCTGGCTGCTCGGCAACAACAGCATCCTCGCTACCAACCAGAGCCTCTACCGCAGCCTGCCCTACGACCCGGTGAAGGACTTCGCGCCGGTGGGCCTGGTCGCCGTGCAGCCCAACATTCTTGTCGTCCATCCGGACGTGAAAGCCAATTCCCTGGGCGAGTTGATTCTTCTCGCAAGGCAAAACCCCGGAAAACTGAACTACGCCTCCTCCGGCGCCGGCGCGGCGGCGCACCTCGCGGGCGAACTGTTCAAGGCGATGGCCGGCGTCGACATGGTGCACGTGCCTTACAAGGGCGCGCAGCCGGCGCTCACCGATCTGCTCGCCGGCCAGGTGCAGCTCATGTTCGCCACCTCCGCCTCGGTCATCCCTTATGTAAAGGCGTCGCGGCTGCGCGCGCTCGCAGTCACCACCGCGCAGCGCTCGCCCTCGGTGCCCGAGCTGCCGACGGTCTCCGAGGCGGGTCTGCCGGGATTCGAAGCGACGACCTGGCACGGCGTGGTGGTCCCGGCAGCGACGCCGGCATCACTCGTGCAGCAGATGAACGCGGATCTGAACGCGGTGCTGAACGAGAAAGACCTGCGCGAGCGGCTCGCAGGGCTCGGTGCTGAAGTGACCACGGGAAGCGCAAAAGACTTCGCGGACTACATCGCGCGCGAGATTCCCAAGTGGAGCAAGGTCGTGCGCGACTCGGGAGCTAGGGCCGAGTGAACTCGAGGATGTCGAAGCCGGTATAGCGATCGGCGAGGTAGATCAGGCCGTTCCTGTCCACGTCGACGTCATTGCTCTGCGGCGCGGACTTTCCGGCGGCCGGCTCGGGCATGAAGTAGCCCACTTCCTGCGGTGCCGACGGATCGGCGACGTCGACGATGCGCAACCCGCCGGAAAACCATGTGCAGTAGACCAGCGTGTCGTCCATGTGCTCCTGGAACTGGTGCGCGCCGAAGCGTCCCGGCGTGGCGCGGCTCCAGGGGGAATCGAGCTCGCTGACTTCGAAGATGGATAGCGGCTTGATGTTATCCAGCCGAGAAACATCGAAAACCCAGAGACAGCCGTGCGGCCGTCCCTTGCGCCGGTCCATCTCGTCGGCGGAATGCGCGTGATCCTCTTCGTCGATCGCGACGGCGATGCGCTTGCCGCCGATCGGCTTAGGCACTGGCATGAACGTGTGCGAAGGCTCGGGGAAAGGCGGATGGTAGTTGTACGAACCGAGCGTGCGCGGCTTGCGGATGTCGGACACGTCGATCACCGCCACGCCGCCGTGCCAGCAGCCTGCCCAGAGCTCGTCGCCGAAGCGCAGCGCGTGGTGCAGGCGGTTCCTTCGCCCTTGCCACGTCGGTTTCTCGCCGCCGGCGAGGTGCTGCCCCGGCATCCACCAGCGCGACACCTCCTCGGGCTTTGCCGGATTGCGCAGGTCGTAGATCACCAGGATGTTGCCGACGTAGCCCGCCATCTCGGTGGAGATGTAGGCGTACTTCTCGTCCATGTCGAAGCGATGCACGCCACGCCCGTGAGTGCGGTGGTGCGTGACGAGCTTCGGCTTCTCGCGGTTCGAGACGTCGTAGATCTTGAAGCCGCCTTCGCGATAGTCGTCCTGCTGGGGAACGCCGTCGGCGGATTTGCGGCCGCCGGCACCCATGTTCTGCTCGACGTTGACGATCATCAGGTCGCCCGCCACCCGCGCCTTGTGGCTATGCGAATCCTTCTCCTCGAGAAAAGTCTGGCTCAGCAGGCGAGGATTACGGGGGTCGGAGACGTCGAGGATCGAGGTGCCGAGGCCCTGCTTGTTGGTGATGTGGCCGACGTACGCGTGCTTGCCGTCGATGGTGACCTGCCCGGCGCCCGGCAGCTCCAGGCGCGAGAGGCGCTTCACGTTCTTCGCCAGGCTACTCGGGCTTGGCACCGGAGACTTTCACGATCTCGGCCCAGCGCACGACCTCTTCCTTCAGGAGCTTCGCGAACTCCTCGGGCGAGTTGCCGACCGGCTCGGTGCCCTGCTCCACCAGCCTCTGCTTGAGGTCGGGCGAGCGCGCCGCACGCGCGGTCGCGTCGGCGAGGGCCTTGACGATCTCGCGCGGCGTCGCCGCCGGCGCGAGGATGGCGTACCAGACCGGCACTTCGACGCCCTCGATTCCCGCCTCCCTCATCGTCGGCACCTCGGGCATCAGCTCCGAGCGGCGCGGCGACAGCACCGCCAGGGCGCGGATCCGGCCGCTCTTCACGTGGCCAAGGATGGCGGGCACGTTGGCGAAGCTGAACTGCACTTCGCCTGCGATCACGGCGGTGAGCGAAGCGGCGGTGCCCTTGTACGGAATGTGCACGATCTGCGTGCCGGTACGCGACTTGAAGAGCTCGCCGGCGAGGTGCTGCGAGGTACCCGAGCCGGCCGAGGAGTAGTTCATCGCCCCGGGGTTCGCGCGCGCCTGCGCGAGAAGCTCCTTCACGCTCGCGCCGGCGCTGGCGTGCGCGACCAGCAGGTTCGGGCTTTCGGCGAACACCGAGATCGGCGCGAGGTCGCGCTCCGCGTCGTAGGTCAGGTTCTTGTACAGCGACTTGTTGATCGCGAGGGCCGAGGTGGTGAAAAGCAGCGTGTAGCCGTCGGGCGCGGACGTTGCGACCATGGCGCTGGCGATATTGGTGGTGGCGCCGGGACGGTTCTCCACCACGTACTGCTGGCCGAGGTATTCGGAGAGCTTCGGCGCCAGCACGCGCGCCATGATGTCGGTGCCGCCGCCGGGCGGGAAGCCGACCAGCACCCGCACCGCCCGCGTGGGATACGATTGGGCGTTCGCCGCTGCGACCGCCAGCGCCAGAAGCAAGCCGGTGAAAAATCTCTTCATCTCCTCGGATCGTACCTATGGAAGCCGTTGAAATCGAGACTGGTTCACCGCCGCAGGCGGCGGTCGTCTGGCTGCACGGTCTGGGCGCCGACGGGCACGACTTCGAGCCGATCGTGCCGGAACTGGGCCTGAAGAAGGCCGTGCGCTTCGTCTTCCCGCACGCACCGGTGCGGCCGGTGACCATCAACCAGGGCATGCGCATGCGCGCCTGGTACGACATTTTCCAGTTCGGCGGCGGGCCGGAGGACGACAAGGGGATCCGCGCTTCCGAGGCCCTGATCGTGAAGCTGATCGAAGAGCAGCCGGTGCCGCCGGAAAAGGTTGTCCTGGCCGGCTTCTCGCAAGGCGGGGCGATCGCGCTGCAGATGGCGCTGCGCTACCCCAAGCGCCTCGCCGGGGTGATGGCGCTATCGACCTACCTGCCGCTCGCGGCGAGCGTCGCCGCGGAGCGCTCGCCGGCAAATGCGCAAACGCCGATCTTCATGGCGCACGGCGGCTACGACGACATCATTCCAATCAAGCGCGCCGAAGATTCCAGGAACGTTCTGGAAAAGCTCGGCTACCGAATCGAGTGGCACGACTATCCGATGCCGCATTCGGTTTGCGGCGAAGAAGTCCGGGATATCTCGGCCTTCCTGGCTAAGCTTCTCTGACCATTGCTCTAAACCTGACCAGCTCGTAGTCCTCGCCGCTCTCGGGCGTGCCCTGCGGCATGAAGACGTGGTGCTGGCCCTGCATCTGCGTCTCGAGGTTCTGGCCGCGGGCATAGATGCCGGTCTTGAGCGCGATCGAGGTCTCGCCCGAGCCGAGCACCGGCGAGGGCAGCAGCACGCCGACGTGCTCGCCCACGCCGCGCAGCGAGAATTTGGCGACCGCCGGCGCGCGGGAAAGCGTCTGAATGCCGACGCGCGCTTCCTGCGCGCCGGTGCGATTGAGGCGGCGCACCATGCCGACGACCCAGTTGGCGCCGCCGTCGGGCTGCATGGCGAGCAGCGAGCCGACGCGCAGCCAGTCGCCTTTCATCTGCGGCACCACCGCGCCCATGCCGCCGGCGCTGACGTTGTCGACGATCCAGCTCTCGGCCGCCTTGGCGTCGAAGTCGAGCGAGCCGCCGCCCGTGCCGCCGAGCGCCTCGACCACGCCGTCGAAGCCGTGCGCGACGGCGAGGCGCGACTTGACGCTGTGCCGCGGGTGCTGGCGCGCGGGAGGCTCGGGCGCCCAATAGAGCGCGAGGTGGCGCAGAACTTCGAGCACCGTCTCGGCATCGGCGCCGGCGAGGTTGAGATCGGAGGGGACCTGCCCGGTGGTCTCCATGCGCTGCACGATGGCCTGCAGCCGGACGAGGCCCTCGCCCGGCCCGAAATGGCGCAGGGTCGGCGCGGCATTCGGCGGCCGCGCCATGCGCACCGGCGCCATCGGCTGCGCAAGGTCGGTCCAGTAGAGGAGCTCGCGCGCCGGTGCGTTGGCGATCGTAAAGGTGCCGGCTAGCTCGCTGACGATCTTCTCGGCGAGCTCGATCTCGGCGGGCAACAAACCGTCGGGCGAGCTCGCGCTGAACATCGCCGCCTTCAGGAACTCGATGCGCGCATCGGCGACGCCGCGCGCGTCGGCGGCGGCGAAGACATTGTTGATCACGCCCCAGACGACGGGGTCGATCGGACCGTAGCGCAGGTGCTGCCACTTGATCTGCTGCGCCAGCGCGCGCAGGGCGCGCACCGCGGCGGTGGCGAGGGCGCGGGCGTCGTTCGCCTGCAGGCAGGCGTCGACCGAGCGCGCCCAGGCGAGACCCGCCTGGCGCCAGTAGCCGTGCACCTGCGTCCAGAGCAGATTTTCCTGGTAGCGCGACGGCCGCGTCGCAGCAAAGTAGTCGCGCGCGAGCTTGCGCAGGCGCGGCTGCGCCGCGTCGTCGAGCGCACCGGTGAGCTGCAGACGGTCGGCGGGCTTGAAGCCGGCGGCGGTGCTCACCGACTCGTGCCAGTGGGCGAGCTCTTCGAGCGCCTTCAGCTCCTGGGCCGGCAGCGCGTCGAGAATGCGGCGCGCTTCCTTGGGGTTGGCCATCGGATGATCGGCCTTTCCCCCGGTGAACAGACTCAGCATCTTTGATTCCCCCGCGGAAATCGTAGCACGCGCGATGGCAAAATACGGTTCGATGGAGCTGGTCTCGGGCTACACCGTGGTGCATCCGATCGGTCAGGGCGGGCAAGCGATCGTCTATCTTGCCGAGCGCGAGCACGATGGCCTGCGCGTGGCGCTGAAAGTGCTCGACCGCCGGCTGCGCGCCGACCCCGTCTTCCGCGAGCGCTTCGTGCGCGAGTACAAGCTGCTCTCCAGCCTCAACAACGAGCACGTGGCGCGCATCTACGACCAGGGCTTCGCCGGCGACCAGGCCTACATCGCCATGGAATTCCTGCCCTCGGGCACGCTGGCGACGCGCATCCACGAGGGCCTTTCGACGCGCGCGGCGCTGCGCCTCACGCTGCAGATCGCGCGCGCCCTCGACGCCATCCACGCGAAGGGCATCGTCCACCGCGACCTCAAGCCCTCGAACATCCTGTTCCGCGCCGACGGCCGGCCGGTGATCGTCGACTTCGGCCTCGCCAAGGACCTCGGCGTCAACAGCACGCTGACCATCGCCGGCAAGCTGCTGGCGACGCCGCGCTACATGAGCCCCGAGCAATGCATGGGCAAGGAGGTCGACACCCGCTCCGACATCTACAGCCTGGGCGTGGTGGTCTACGAAATGCTCTCGGGCAAGAAGATCTTCGATTCAGCCAATCCGGCCGAACTGGTGCGGCTGCACGTCAACGAGCCGGCGTCGCGCCTGCACGAGTCGCTGGCGGTGCACCAGGCCTTCGTCGATCGCCTGCTCGCCAAGAATCCGGATGAGCGCTTCCAGAGCGCGGCGGAAGTCTGCGACGCGGTTTCAGCAACATGAGGGCGACATGAGCGGCGAGCGGCAGTACCTGGACCTGCTCGCCGAAGTGCTCGAGCGCGGCGCGCGCAAGACCGACCGCACCGGCACCGGCACGCAGTCGGTGTTCGGCCGCCAGCTTCGCTTCCCGCTCGGCGAGGGCTTTCCGCTCCTCACCACCAAGAAGCTGCACTTCAAGTCGATCCTCTACGAGCTGCTCTGGTTCCTGCGCGGCGACACCAACGTCGGCTGGCTGCAGGAGCGCGGCGTATCGATCTGGGATGAGTGGGCCGACGAGAAAGGCGAGCTCGGGCCGGTGTACGGCTATCAGTGGCGGCACTGGCGCACGCCCGACGGGCGCGAGATCGACCAGATTCGCCAGGTCATGGATTCTCTGAAAAAGAAACCCGATTCCCGCCGCCATATCGTCACGGCGTGGAATCCGGCCGACGTCGAGCGCATGGCGCTGCCGCCCTGCCATGCCCTGTTCCAGTTCTACGTCGCCGAGGGGCGGCTCTCCTGCCAGATGTACCAGCGAAGCGCGGATCTCTTCCTCGGCGTGCCGTTCAACATCGCTTCCTATGCCGCGCTGACGATCATGGCGGCGCAAGTCGCCGGGCTGCAAGCCGACGAGTTCGTGCTGACGCTCGGCGACGCGCATCTCTATCTCAACCATCTCGAACAGGCGAAGCTGCAACTCGAGCGCCAGCCCAAGCCCTTGCCGCGCCTGAAGCTCAACCCCAAGGTGAAAGACATCTTCGGCTTCGCCTACGAGGATTTCACGCTCGAAGGCTACGAGCCGCACCCGGCGATCAAGGCGCCGATTGCGGTCTAAGCGAATTGCACTGGCGCTGCTGGCGCTCGTTTCGTTCGCCGGCCCGTGCCTCGAAATCCTCATTACGGGCGATAGCGAGCCCTATGGCAAATGGGAGCTCGCCGAGACTTTCGTCGCGCTGGTCCTCGTTTTCTGGTGGTACCACGTCGACAAGGCCGAGCACGGTTACCGGGCGGGGCCGCTCATGAACGGCGGCATGCTCCTCGCCGTCGTGGTGGCGATGCCGATCTACCTGGTTCGCTCGCGCGGCTGGAAGCCGGGCGCCCGGGCAACGGCGATCGCCGTCATCGTGCTGGCGGCGCTATTCGCGCTCGAAGAGGCCGGCGCATACCTCGCAAAAAAAATGGGGCCCGCCTTAGGGGGATAAAGGACGGGCCCCGGGGGAGGAAATCGTTTTCGCTCGCCGCGCTAGAGCGAGCCCTTCGAGAGCAGCTGCAAGGCGTAGATCAGGCCGGCGGCGGCGAAGAAGTAGACGAACAATCCTGCGTTGGCGTTGCGCCGGCGCGGCGAGCGGTAGGCGCGGCCGAACCACGCCAGGACCAGCACCACGGCCAGGGCGCCCAGCACCGCGGCGCCGGCCGAGATGCTCTGGCCGAACATCTGCGCCACCCAGCCATTCGGGGAGATCGCCTTGTAGATGCTGCCGGCAACGCCGAGCGGTACTAGCGCGAGGATGACGAGGCCGGTCAGCGACTGGATCGCCGAGGAGGCTTCCTGCATCAGTCTTGCGGCTTCGAGTTGCATGGCAAACAAGTACTGCACAACGCATGCCTGATCCGTTCTTCCTAGCTCGAACAGCACGTTGCGCGTCATGCGTGACGAATTTCCACCACCTCTTTCGTCGCCTCCGGGCGACGGCGATTCGCGCGTTTTTCGAAATCGCCCGATTTCTCATTGCCTTGCGTATGTCGCTTTCAGGCGACGAAGCTACGATGTGCCGATGCGCCTGTCCGTTCTCGACCAATCGCCGGTGATCAGCACCTTGGGCGCGCGGCGCGCGATCGAGGAGACGCTGGCGCTCGCTCGCCGCGCGGAAGCGCTCGGCTACCACCGCTACTGGCTCGCCGAGCACCACGCCATTGCCGCGCTCGCCGATCCCTGCCCGGAGATCCTCTTGGCGCGCCTCGGCGCGGAGACAAAGAGAATGCGGGTCGGCACCGGCGGCGTGCTGCTGCCTTACTACAACGCCTTCCGCGTTGCCGAGACCTTCCGCATGCTGGAAGCGCTCTATCCCGGCCGCATCGATCTCGGCGTCGGCCGCGCGCCCGGCGGCAACATGCGCACCGCGAACGCGGTCGGCGGCGGAGCGATGCCCGACGCGCGCGATTTCCCCGAGCAGGTCTGGCAGCTGCGCGAGCATTTCCGCGGCAGCCTGCCCGACGATCATCCGTTCAAGAGCGTACGGCTGCAGCCCGAGGTCGACACCGCGCCCGAGCTCTGGCTGCTCGGCTCGTCCGAGTACAGCGGCGCGCTCGCCGCCCAGCTCGGCATCCGCTTCGCCTTCGCGCACTTCATCAACCCGCAGGGCGGCGACCAGGTGGCGCGCGCCTATCGAAGGGATTTCCAGGGTACGGAAAAGCCGCAGGTCATCGTCTGCACGTTCGCCATCTGCGGCGAAACGCAGGCCGACGCCGAGCGCCTGGCCGCGCCGATCGACCTGCGGCGCCTGCACATGGCGCTCGACATCGACTCGCCGATCCCGACCGAGCAGGAAGCGTCCCGGCACAGCTACTCCGAGGAAGAACGGCGCTACGTGATGGGGCAACGGGGACGCGCGGTCATCGGCGACCCGGCGCGCTGCCGGCGCGAGCTGGAGGAGATGGCGGCGCGCTATGAAGCGGACGAGGTGATGGTGCTGACGATTACCGGCGACTACGCCTCGCGCCTTCGCTCCTACGAGCTGCTCAGCGAAGCGATGCGCTGAGCAGCTCCGCGAGGTGCAGCGTCGGCCTGCCCGACAGGCCTTCGATCTGCTCGCGGCAGGAAAAGCCGTCGGCGACCACCCTCGCCCCGGGCGCGCGCTCGAGCGCCGGCAGCAGCTCCAGCCCGGCGATGCGTTTCGACGCCTCGTAGAACTCGGGGCGATAGCCGAACGAGCCGGCCATGCCGCAACAGCCGGTGTCGGGCGCAAGGAGCTTGCTCCCCGCGAGGAGCGCGTGATCGGCTTTCATTCCGGACAGCGCCTTCTGGTGGCAATGGCCGTGCAGGAAGATCTCCCCTTCCAGCGGCGGAGAGAAGTCCCTTTCGTGCAGGAACTCGGCCAGGGTCCTGGTCCGGGCCGAGAGCCGCTTCGCGCGCGCATCGTTGGGGAAGAGCTGGCCGAGCTCCTTGCGGAACACCGAAAGGCAACCGGGCTCGAGCACGACGATCGGCGCGTCGCCCTCCAGCACGTCGAGGGTACGGGCGAGGGCGCCGCGCGCCTGCGCAAGCATGCCGAAGTCGTAATAGGGACGCCCGCAGCAGACATGCGCCGCGGGCAGCTCCACCGCGCAGCCGGCGGCCTCGAGCACGCGCTGCGCCGCCGCCGCGGTCTGCGGGCGGAAATGATTGTTGAACGTGTCGTCGAACAGTACCACCCGCTCGCCCTTGCGCGTACTTGCGAAGCTCGAGCGGAAGGTGCGCTTCGCGAGCTGAGGCAGGTGGCGTTCCGGGGCAATGCCCGCGATACCCTTTCCCATGGAAGCCAAGAAGTTGGAAACCCCGGGGAACTTCGCCGCCAGGGGCGCCCACTGTCCGATCCTCCCCATCAGGTGCGCCGCGCGCGGCCGCAGGTGGGTTTGGTAGTAGTGCGAGAGGAACTCGGCCTTGTACGCCGCCATGTCGGTATGCGTCGGGCAGTCGCTCGCGCAGCCCTTGCAGGCGAGACACCATTCCAGCGCGTCCTTCACCGGCTCGCTCGACCAGCCGTCGGTGATCACCTCGCCGCGCAGCATTTCGGCGAGCAGCCGCGCCCGTCCGCGGGTCGAATAGCGCTCCTCGCGCGTCGCCCGATAGCTCGGGCACATTGTGCCGCCGCGCTCGGCGCGGCACTTGCCCATGCCGATGCAGCGCTCGAGCTCGCGGCCGAAGCCGTCGCCGATCTCGGAGCGGAACGCGAGCGTGCTTTGGATCTGCACGGTCTGGTAGCCCTCGCCCCAGCGCAGGTCCTGGTCGGCGCGCCGTGCGTCGATCAGCTTGCCGGGGTTCATGCGCCCCGCCGGATCCCAGGCCGCCTTGAACTCGCGGAACGCCTGCATCAGCTCCGGCCCGAACATCGCCGGCAGGAATTCGGCCTTCGCCTGGCCGTCGCCGTGCTCGCCGGAGAGCGAGCCGCCGTACTTCACCACCAGCGCCGCCGCCTCGCCGAGGAAGCCGCGCCAGTGGGCGATGCCGGTGCGGCTCCTGAGGTCGAAGTCGATGCGCGCGTGCACGCAACCGTCGCCGAAGTGGCCGTAGATGGACGTGCGGTAGCCGAAGCGCCCGACGAGGGCGCTGAATTCGCGCAGGTAGTCGCCGATGCGCAGCGGATCGACCGCGGCGTCCTCCCAGCCGACGATCGGGTCGGGAGTGCGCGCACCAAGGGCGAGGGCGGTCGCGGACGCTCCCGTCTCCCGAATCGACCACAACCGACCCATCTGAACGCGATCCTCAATCAGGACGCCGGAGAACGAAGCGAGCGCGGCCTCGGCCTTGGAACGAGCCTCCTCGCGCGAGGCGCCGCCGAACTCGAGCATCAGCCAGGCATTGCCCGGCGGCAGCAGCGCGATGTCGTCGAGCGCGAGCCGCCGCTCGCGCAGGCCGCCGATGATGTTGTGGTCGAGGCCCTCGCAGGCGATCGGACCCGAGGCGAGGAGCCGCGGCACCGCGTCGCCGGCGGCGAAGATGTCGGCGAAGCCGAGGACGACGAGCACGCGCTCGGGCGGGCTCGCGACGAGGCTCACCTCGGCCTCGAGCGTGAACGCGCAGGTGCCTTCCGAGCCGACCAGCGCGCGCGCGACGTTGAAGCCGTTCTCGGGCAGAAGCTGGTCGAGGTTATAGCCGGAGACGCGGCGCTTGATCTTCGGGAAACGGCCGCGGATGAGGTCTCCGTACTTGTCGGCAATCGCCTTCAGCCGGTCATAGATCTGCCGCTGGCGTCCGGCGATGCCTTGAAAATCCCTGGTCGGCCCACACCAGAAGCGGGCGCCGTCGTAGGTCAGCACCTCGAGCCTTTCGGTGTTCTCCACCGTTTTCCCCGCCATCAGCGAATGCGGACCGCAGGAGTTATTGGCGATCATGCCGCCGAGGGTGCAGCGCGAATGGGTCGCCGGGTCCGGCGCGAAGGTCAGGCCTTCGCGCTCGGCCGCGCCGCGCAGCGTGTCGCAGACCGCGCCCGGCTCGACGCGCGCCGTGCGCGCGCGTGCGTCGACCGAAAGCACGCGGTGAAGATATTTCGAGCAGTCGATGACCACGCCGACATTCACGCCCTGGCCGCTTTGCGCGGTGCCGCCGCCGCGCGCGAGCACGCTCGCGCCGTATTCGCGGCACAGCGCGAGCGTCGCGACGATGTCGCCGACGTGGCGCGGCAACACGGCGCCGAGCGGCACTTGCCGGTAATTGGATGCGTCGGAGGCATAGACGGCGCGCGCGCCATCGTCGAAGCGAACTTCGCCGTTCACTTCCTTACCCAAGGCTTGCGCGAGTCGCCGAACGTCGACCATGTGTAGTTTATTTTGTCATAGGAATTTTTCTTGCTCCCGGTAGTCGAACGCAATGCTTGTTGTTAAGTTCACCTCCCTTACCCCCCTCTCCCTAGGAGCATTCATGAAAACCGTCTGGGCAAGAGTCTTTTGCCGCCTGCTCGTCGCACTGATGATCTGGACCCCGTATCAAATCGCCACCGCCGGCATGATCGGCACCGACCAAGCCGTCACCGCGTCGGCGCAATCCGACCGCGCCGCCGTGCTCGGCTTCGCCAATCGCGGCGACGTCGCCCGCCAGCTGCAGACGCTCGGCATCGACCCGAAGACCGCGCAGGACCGCATCGCCGCGCTGTCGGACCAGGAAGTGCAATCGCTCGCCGGCAAGATCCAGTCGGTTCCCGCCGGTGCCGACAGCGGTGATGTCGCCATCGCGATCCTGGTGATCGCTGGCATCGCCGTGCTAGTGTGGTACCTCTGGAAGCGGATGTGATTCGGGGCCTCCGGGCCCTGCGACAAAACGCCCGCGCAATCGCGGGCGTTTTTTTTCTTTTCGCCTGCGCAGCCCTGCTCTCGGGCTGCGTCAGCTTCACGCCGCAGACCAAGAACCTCGCCCAGTTCCGCCCCGCCGGTATTCCCGGCATGCGCGAGCTCACCGAGGTGCCGTTCTTCCCGCAGAGCGACTACCAGTGCGGGCCGGCAGCGCTCGCCACGGTGATGGTCGCCGCCGGCGTCAGGATCACCCCCGATGAGCTCGTCCCCGAGGTCTACCTGCCCGAGCGCAAGGGCAGCCTGCAGGTGGAGATGCTCGCCGCGGCGCGCCGCCACGGCCTCGTCTCCTATCAGCTCGCGCCGAGCTACGGCGACCTGGTCCGCGAGATCGCGGCGGGCACGCCGGTGATCCTGCTGCAGAACCTCGGCTTCAAGGAGGGCTGGCACTACGCGGTGGCGATCGGCTACGACTGGGACAACGGCATGCTGCAGTTGCGCTCCGGGCGCAACGAGCGCCAGGAGCTGCCCTTCGCCATGAACGAGATGGCGTGGCGGCGCAGCGGCTACTGGGCGATGGTCGCGGTGCCGCCCGAGCGCATCCCCGCGAGTGCCGACGAAGGGCGCTGGCTCGCCGCCGTCGCCGCCCTGGAGCGCACCGGACAATCGGCCCCGGCGCGCACCGCCTACCGCGCGTTCCTCGAGCGCTGGCCGGCAAACGTCAACGCGGCGATCGGTCTCGCCAACACCCACCATGCGCTCGGCGAGCTGCCTGAGGCCGAGCGCGTCCTGCGCGAGGCGGCGAATCGCGAGCCCGACTCGGTCGTCGTCCTCAACAACCTGGCGCAGACCCTGCTCGACCAGGGGCGTGCCGCCGAGGCGCTTCCCTTCATCGAGCGCGCGGCGGCCGCCGGCGGCCCGTACGCGAGCACGGTGCAGGAGACGCGCCAGTCCATCCTGCAGAAAATCTCACAGCAGAAGAACTAAGGCGGCGAAGACCGCCGCATCGTCTAGGCCGCCAGCGCCGCCGGATCGATTTCCGTCAGGAGCGGCGGCAGCGGGCAGTCGAGCACCGCGCCGACGAGCCGCATCACCTCCGCTTCGACGACGCGGATCGTGCCGTCGGCCGTCACCGCGGCAAAGAGGCCCTTCACCAGGATCGCTTTCTGCAGCGGCGCGAGCGTGCGCAGGGCTTCGAGCGCGGCCTGTACTTTCGGCAGGTCGAGCGTGACGGCCGATGCGGCCGCCGCCTCGATACCCAGGGTCGCGGCGCCGGCGCGCAAGGCGAGCTGGAGCGCCACGGCGCGCTGGCCGCTCGCGTCGGCGCGCGTGCCCGCCTGCGCCACGAGCGCGAGCACCGTCCCCGCCTCGGTCGCGAGCTCGACGATCTTCTTCGTCTGGCGTGCCGGTTTCGCCGGCGGCTGGAGCTGCTCGCGCACCAGCGTCAGCACCACGAGCTCGTCGAGCGAGACGCGCCGGTCGGCGTAGATCACCGCCTCGAGGCCGGCGACGAGCTCCTTCTTCATCTGCGCCGTCGCCTGCTTCATTGCCGGCAGGCCGAGATCGACCAGCGGCAGCCGATACGCGGCGGCAAGGCCGCGCGTATGGACGACGGCGGCGGCGGCGCGCTGTGCCAGCTCGCCGAGTCCCGCGGCCTGCAGCGCGGCGAGCTGCTCGCGCATCACTTCTTCCTTCGGCGCGAGGAGCAGCGCGATCATCGCCGCGGACGCGCCGAGCGGCTCGCGCAGGCTTTCGCGCAGCGCTTGCGGCAGCGAGGCGAGCAGGCGCTCGGCGTAGTTCAGCTTTTCGCCGCCCAGCGCGCCGACCAGCTGCGCGCTCTCGCCCGCGGAGCGGCCCCACGCGGCGCCGGCGTCGGCGCCGCGCCGGCCCGCGGGCGCCACGCCGCCGGCGAAGCCGGACGCCTGCGCCGGCGCGGTGGACGCTTCCGCGGCCGAGCGCTTCTGGCGGTACGGCGTCGGCTGGAAGCGCGGGTTGATGCGCCGGATCCGCTCCTCGATCGCCGGATGCGTCTGGAACAGGCCGGCCAGCCGGAGCTTGACGCTCTGGCCGAAGAACATGTGCGACATCTCCTCGGCATAGCGCGCATGGATCAGCGTGCCGGCGCCGGATTCGGCGATCTGGTCGAGGGCGCCAGCGATGCCGTCGGGATTGCGCGTGAATTGCACGGCGGAGGCGTCGGCCAGGAACTCGCGCTGGCGGGCTACCG
>JAXDQC010000020.1:0-43006 GCA_034668045.1 Betaproteobacteria bacterium
CTCGTTCAGCCGCTCACCTGCATTCAGCCGGCCTTGCACGATCATGTCCCGCAGCCGCTCGACCGCCTCTTCGTGCAGCGGACGCCTGCCGATAGGCGTAATTGCTTGAGTGTCTTGCACAAAACCAATTTTGCATTCAAAATGCAAAAAAGTCGATAGAGAGAGAACCATGCCGCGCAACGCAGGTCGACACTTTTTACAGATCCCCGGACCTACCAACGTTCCGGACCGGGTTCTTCGCGCCATCGACTTTCCGACCATGGACCACCGCAGCCCCGGTTTCGCAGATCTGGGAAAAGCGACGCTGGCCGGGATGAAGCGCGTTTTCAAAAGTACGAAGGGCGAGGTTGTCATCTATCCGGCGTCCGGCACCGGCGCCTGGGAGGCGGCACTCGTCAATACGCTTTCGGCCGGCGATAAGGTGCTGATGGCCGAAACGGGTCATTTCGCGGTGTTGTGGCAAAAGCTCGCCGGAAAAATGGGGCTCGACGTGGAGTTCCTGCCGGGCGACTGGCGCCACGGCGCCGATCCGGAGGCGATCGAGAAAAGACTGCGAGCCGACGGCGGCAAGAGCATCAAGGCCGTGTGCGTCGTGCACAACGAAACCTCGACCGGCGTCGTTTCGCGGATCGCGGACGTGCGCAAGGCTATCGATGCCGCAGGTCACCCAGCGCTCTACATGGTGGACACGATTTCTTCGCTGGCCTCGCTCGACTACCGGCACGACGAGTGGGGCGTGGACGTGACCGTCGCGGGTTCCCAGAAAGGCCTCATGTTGCCGCCCGGCCTTTCCTTCAATTGCATCTCGCCCAAGGCGCTGGCCGCATCGAAAACCGCCAAGCTGCCGCGCAGCTACTGGGCCTGGGATGAAATGCTCGCCAATGGCAAAAGCGGCTATTTCCCGTATACGCCCGCGACCAACCTGCTCTACGGCCTGCGCGAAGCGCTCAAGATGCTGCTCGACGAGGAAGGGCTGGAGGCAGTGTTCGCGCGCCACCAGCGTCACGGCGAAGCTACGCGGCGCGCCGTGCGCGCGTGGGGGCTCGAAGTGCTGGCGCTCGATCCCCGCGAATTCTCCGGCTCACTGACCGCCGTGATGATGCCGGCCGGGCACGATGCCGACCGCGTGCGCAAGGTGATCCTCGAGGCGTTCGACATGTCGCTCGGCACCGGCCTCGGCAAGCTCGGGGGCAAGGTGTTCCGCATCGGTCACCTCGGCGACTTCAACGATCTCACGCTGATGGGCACGTTGACTGGCGTCGAGATGGGGTTGGAACTGGCGGGCGTACCGATGAAAGCGGAAGGCGTGCGCGCGGCGATGGCGTATCTTTCCGAGTGCGCCAAGACGCCGGCCCGCCAAGCGGCTTAAGCAGGTCCGAAATCAAAATAGGAGGAGTGCCATGAGGAGAGAATTTCGCTTTTGCGTAGCTGCGCTTGCCGGCGTTTCGCTCAGTACCGCGTCCGCCGCAGCCTGGGAGCCGACCAAGCCGGTCGAAATCGTCGTCGCCGCCGGCGCCGGTGGCGCGTCCGATCAGATGGCGCGGATGATGCAGGCCGCCATCCAGAAGAACAATCTGATGAAGCAGCCGATGGTGGTTTCTCTCAAGGGCGGCGCCTCCGGCGCGGAAGCGCTGATTTACATGAAAAGCAGCCCGGGCGACGCCCACAAGGTGCTGATCGCCTATTCGCTGATCTACATGCTGCCGCTGTCGGACAAGATTCCGTTCAACTGGCGCGAGCTCTCGCCGGTCTCGGTCATCGCGCTCGACCAGTTCGTGCTGTGGACCAACTCGCAGCTTCCCTACAAGACCGTGAAGGAATTCGCCGATGCGGCTAAGAACGCGAATCCACCGTTCAAGATGGGCGGTACGGGCTCCAAGCGCGAAGACCATGTCCTCACGGTGTTCCTGGAGAAAAAGACGGGCGCGAAGTTCGCCTACCTGCCCTACAAGTCCGGCGGCGAAGCGGCAACCCAGCTGGTGGGCAACCACACGCAGTCGAACGTCAACAATCCGTCCGAGAACCTCGAGGTGTGGCGCGCGGGGCAGGTGCGGGCGCTGTGCGTATTCGACAAAGAACGCATCCAATACAAAACCAAGGTCACGGACAAGCAGTCGTGGAATGACATTCCGACCTGCAAGGAGCAGGGCGTCGATGTGCAATACCTGATGCTGCGCGCCATGTTCCTGCCGGGCAAGGTGACGGCCGAGCAAACCGCGTTCTACGTCGATCTGTTCAAGAAGCTCACGCAAACGGCGGAATACAAGGATTACATGGAGAAGCAGGCGCTGAAGCCCGTCTTTCTTTCCGGCAAGGACATGCTGAAATTCCTGGAAGAGGACGAGACGCTCAACAAGAGCCTGATGACCGAAGCGGGTTTCGTCGCGAACTAGAGGAAGGCGAGGCGCCGGTGGTTTCTTCGCGCGTAGTCGACGCCGTCGTCTCGCTGCTGCTGCTGGCGCTCGCCGCGCTGCTCGCGTTCGACAACTGGCGCACCGGAATGGGATGGGATTCGACCGGCCCGCAAGCCGGCTACTTCCCGTTCTACCTGTCCGTCATCCTCGGCGCCGCTTGCCTCTATGGCCTCGCCAGGGAGTTCCTCGGACGCAAGCAGGCGAGCGAGGGGTTCGTCACGCGAGAGCAGTTTGGCCGCGTCCTGCAGGTGTTCTTTCCAACGCTCGCCTTTTGCCTCGCCACGCAATGGCTCGGCCTCTACGTGGCGAGTTTTCTCCTGGTCGCCGGCTTCATGATGTATGTCGGGCGGATCGCGGCCTGGAAATCCCTGATAACGGCGCTGCTCTTCGTGCTCGTCATGTACGTCACGTTCGATGTCGCGTTCGACGTCATCATGCCGAAGGGGCCGCTCGAAGCCCTGTTCGGCCGCTAGGGAAAAATGGAAGCCCTGGGTCTGCTGCTCTACGGCTTCAAGGTCCTGATGACCTGGAAGATCCTGGTCCTGATGGTCGTCGGCCTGGTGCTGGGCATTTTCGTCGGCGTGCTGCCCGGCCTCGGCGGCCCTAACGGGGTCGCGATCCTGCTGCCCCTCACGTTCACGATGGATCCGACCTCGGCCATCGTCATGCTCTCGTGCATATATTGGGGCGCCCTTTTCGGTGGCGCGATCACCTCGATCCTGTTCAACATTCCTGGAGAGGCGTGGTCGGTGGCAACGACGTTCGACGGCTATCCGATGGCGCAGCAGGGAAAAGCGGCCGAAGCGCTGACCGCGGCCTTTACCTCGTCCTTCATCGGCTCGCTGGTCGCGGTGATGCTGATCACCTTCCTCGCACCCGGCATCGCCTCGTTTGCGCTGCGCTTCGGACCGCCCGAATTCTTTGCGGTCTATTTGCTCACCTTCTGCTCGTTCGTCGGCCTGGGGCGCGAGGAAAAGCACAAGACCATCATTTCCATGGCGCTCGGCCTGCTGCTCGCCGGCGTGGGCATGGACACGGTCTCCGGCCAGCTGCGCATGACCTTCGGGCTGAACGAGCTGCTGCGCGGCATCAACTTCCTGGTCGCGGTAATCGGTCTCTTCGGCATCAGCGAGATTCTGCTGACGATGGAGGAGCGGCTCGCGCTGCGCGGCCATGCCGCCAGCATCAGTCTGCGCGTGGTGCTCAAGGTGTGGATGGAAATGCCCCGCTATTGGGTCACCCTGTTGCGCTCGTCGGTGATCGGCTGCTGGCTCGGCATCACGCCTGGCGGCGCGATCGCCGCGTCTTTCATGGGCTACAACCTCGCCAAGCGCTTCTCGAAGGATCCGGGGTCGTTCGGCAAGGGACGCATCGAGGGCGTGTTCGCGCCAGAAACGGCGGCGCACGCCTCGGGCACCTCGGCGCTGCTGCCGATGCTCGCCCTCGGCATCCCGGGTTCTGGCACCGCGGCGATCCTGCTCGGCGGCCTGATGGTGTGGGGACTCAATCCGGGACCGCTGCTCTTCGTCGAGCACAAGGACTTCGTCTGGGGTCTGATCGCCTCGATGTATCTGGGCAACGTCGTCGGGCTGGTCATCGTGCTTACGACCGTGCCGCTTTTCGCCGCCGTGCTGCGGGTGCCGTTCTCGGCGATCGCGCCGATGATCGTGGTGTCCTGCGCAATCGGGGCGTTTGCCATCCAGAACGCCATGTTCGACATCTGGCTGATGCTGGTCTTCGGCGTCGTCGGCTATGTGTTCAAGAAGATCGGCATCCCGCTCGCGCCGTTTACGCTCGCGCTGGTGCTGGGCAACCGTGCCGAAGATTCGTTCCGGCTGTCGATGATCGGGGCGGGCGGCGACCTGCGCGTGTTCTGGTCGAATGGCCTGGTCGGCACCATTACTTCGCTCGCGCTGGTTCTCTTGCTCTGGCCGCTGATCAGCGGCGGCCTCGACCGACTGCGCGGCTTGGCGAAGAGGTAGGTAGCGCAACCCGCTGCGCTATGATCGCGGGGCTTTGTCAAAACGATAGGAGGAGACAATGAGCCGCATCTTGAAAATTGCCGTGGCTTGCACGATTGCCCTTGCGGGCACGGTGCAGGCGCAAAGCTGGCCGACGAAGCCGGTGACGCTCATCAACCCGTTCGCCCCCGGTGGCGGCGTCGACGCCTTCGGCAGGCCGCTGTCAGTCATCCTGAGCAAAAACCTCGGCACGCAGTTCATCGTCGAGAACATGGCCGGTGCCGGCGGCACCGTGGGCGCGGCAAGCGCGGCCAAGCGCCAGGCCGACGGCTACAACTTCTTCCTCGGCGCCGTTCACCACACCATCGCCGAGAGCCTCTATACGAAGCTGCCCTACTCGCTGGAGAAGGACTTCGTACCGATCACGGTGCTCGCCTACGTACCTAACGTGGTCGTCGTGCACCCGAAGCACACCAACCTCAACTCGATCAAGGATCTGATCGCCTACGCGAAGGCCAATCCCGGCAAGCTGAACTACGGCTCGGCCGGCAACGGCACCACGCACCATCTCGCCGGCGAACTGTTCAAGACCATGGCGGGCGTGAATCTCACGCACATCCCCTATGGCGGCGCCGGTCCGATGATGAAGGACCTGATCGGCGGGCAGGTGGACATGGCATTCGACGGCATGAGCACTTCCGCGCCGCAAATCAAGGCCGGCCGGCTGAAGGCCCTGGCCGTGACGACGACCCAGCGCTCGTTCGTCGACCCGAGCGTGCCGACCATGCAGGAAGCCGGCTTGCCGGGCTACGTCGTCACCACCTGGTACGCGCTGTGGGCGCCCCGCGGCACACCCAAAGAGGCGCTCGACCACATGTACCAAGAGACGGTAAAAGCGATCCGCTCAGACGAGCTGAAGAAAGTGTGGGAGGGTCAGGGGGCCACCGTCGGCGGCGAATCGCCCGAGGAATTCAACAAGCTCATCAAGAGCGAAATCGCCAAGTGGGCCAAGGTCGTCAAGGACGCCGGCGCCAAGGTCGACAACTAGACGATTTTCTTCGCCTTTAGCGCGGCAATCTCGGCGTCGCTCTTGCCGAGGCCGCGCAGCACTTCCTCGGTGTGCTGACCGAGCGCGGGCGGCGCGAGCCGGTACTCCACCGGGGTTTCAGAGAACCGCATCGGGCTCGCGACCAGCGGCACTTCGACGCCGCTGGCGTTCGTGAGCTGCACACGCACCCCGCGCGCCTTGACCTGCGGCTCGGCGTAAACCTGGGCGATGTTATTGATCGGCCCATTCGGAATACCCGCCGTCTCGAGCAGCTCCAGCCACTCGGATGTTTTTTTCTTGAGAAAGATCTCCTGAAGCAGCCGCGTCAGCTCGACCCGGTTCTCCACGCGCTTGCCATTCGTGGCAAAACGCGGATCCGCGGGGAGCCCAGTGCAGCCGGCCGCTTCGCAGAACTTCCGGAACAGGTTGTCGTTGCCGCAAGCGAGGATGACATCGCCGTCGCGCGTGCGGAAGGGCTGATAGGGGACGATGTTGGGATGCAGGTTGCCGATGCGCTTTGGCGGCTCGCCGGTCGAGAAGTAGTTGGTGTTCTGGTAGGCGAGCAGCGCGATCTGCGAATCGAGCAGCGCGAGATCGAGTTGCTGGCCGCGGCCGGTGCGCTCGCGATTCGCGAGCGCGGCGCAGATCGCGATCGAGGCGTACATGCCGGTGATGATGTCGGCGATCGGCACCCCGGCGCGCTGCGGCCCGCCACCGGGCGCACCATCGGGCTCGCCGGTGACGCTCATCATGCCGCCCATGCCCTGGATCATGAAATCGTATCCCGGCCGCTCGCGGTAGGGACCGGTCTGGCCGAATCCGGTGACCGAGCAATAGATCAAGCCGGGATTGAGCGCTTTCAGGTCTTCGTAGCCGAGGCCATAGCGCGCGAGGTCGCCGTACTTGTAGTTCTCGAGCAGGACATCGCTCTTGCGCGCCAGCTCACGGGCGATCGCCTGGCCCTCCGGTGCGGAGATGTTGAGCGTGACTGATTTCTTGCCGCGGTTCGCAGAGGTGAAATAGGCCGAGTCCTTGGTGTCGCGGCCACTGGCGTCCTTCACCCAGGGCGGTCCGAAGGCGCGCGAGTCGTCGCCCACTCCCGGCCGCTCGATCTTCACGACTTCGGCGCCGAGGTCGGCGAGGTTCTGGCCTGCCCAGGGACCTGCCAGAACACGGGAAAGATCGAGAACGCGGATATGCGAGAGCGGGCCTGCCATGGGCTTAGGTTACCAAAGACCGGTGAGCATCTTCGCCGCGATTGCGTACAGCATCAGCGCAAAGATCGTTCGCAGCCGTTTCACCGGAAGGCGATGGGCGAGACGCGCGCCCAGCGGCGCGGTGAGCATGCTGGTGCTGACGACGAGGGCGAGGGCAGGCAGATACACGTAGCCGACGCTGAAAGCGGGCAGCCCTTCGGCGCGCACGCCGTTGATCACGTATCCCGCGGTGCCGGCGATGGCGATCGGCAGGCCATTGGCCGCTGCGGTGCCGATGGCGCGACGCAAGGGCACTTTGCACCAGGTGAGGAATGGGATCGTCAGGAAGGCGCCGCCCGCGGCCAGCAGGCTGGAGACCGCGCCGATGACCGCGCCGGCGGTGAAGAGCCCGGGCGTACCGGGGAGCTCCCGGCTGCCCGGCGGTTTGAGGTCGAGAAGAATCTGCGTGGCGGCGTAGAAGACCAGCGCGGTGAAGCCGACCGCCAGCGGCCGCGTTGGAATCAGGCCGGCTACGAGGGCGGCGCCGAAAGAGCCAACCAGCATTCCCGGCGACATGGAGCGGGCGATCCTCCAGTCGACCGCGCCGTGCGCATGATGCGCGCGCATGCTGGAGAGCGAGGTGAAGACCATCGCCGCGAGCGCGGTGCCGATCGAGATATGCAAGACCTGCTCGGGATTGATGCCGCTCGCGGTGAAGACAAAGACGAGCAGCGGCACCGTCACCACGCCGCCGCCGATACCGAGCAGCCCGGCGGCAAAGCCGACCACGACGCCAATGCCCAGATAGGCGAGCCACTCCATCAGCGCTGCAGGAGGTGGGTCACGAGCTCGGCGAAGCCGGCGCCGGCGCTCGCCTCGGTGACGAACTTCGGCTCGCCGGCCAAGCGCCCGGCGAAGCGCCGCACGTTCGCCACCGCTACCGAGTTGTCGAAGAAGGCGAACATCGGTGCGTCGTTGGGCGAGTCCCCGACGTAAGCAATCTCCCGGTTCGCGCGCCCGAGGTCGATGGAGAAACGTTCCTGGAAAAGGCGCCGGGTCATGGCCAGCTTGTCGTAGTCGCCGAACCAGCCGTTGACGTGGATCGAGCTGACGCGGGCCGTGAGGCCAGCGGCCCGCATCAGCGTGGCGATGCGCTCGGCGTCTTCGAGGGGCAGCGGCGGCACGTCTTCGCAATAGTCGACCGCGAGGTCCGTTTCGCGGTAGGCCTGATCCGAAGCGAGGGCGCTGCCCGCGACGTTCTGCAGGATCGACCCGGCAACTGCATCCAGGCGGCGGCGCTTCGCCGCCCGGGTCGTGTCGTCATCGACGAAGCGCTTGTGCAGCCGCCCATCGGTGAAGAAGAAATAGAAGGCACCGTTCTCGCCCACGACTGCGTCGACCGGCCACATGCGCGCGATGTGGTCGCACCAGCCAGCCGGCCGGCCGGTGACGGCGACGGCGCGCTTGCCCGCCGCGTGCAGGCGCTCGAGCGCGGCATAGGCCTGCGCGGTGAGCTTGCCCTCGGTGGTCAACGTCTCGTCGATGTCGAAGAGCAGCGAGCCGATGTTGCTCGCATCGAGCTGCATCAGGGGTTTCATCGGCCGCTCATTTCCCCATCACCTGCTCCACGCGGCGCCGCTGTGCCTCGTTCATCAGCAGCCCGCATTTCGTCCTGCGCCACAGCACATCCTCTGCGCTGCGGGCCCATTCATGCTCGGCGAAGTACGCGACCTCTCGCTCGGTCAGGCCGGCGCCGTAGTCCTCGCCCAGCCCGCCGGTGCCGATAACCTGGTCGGCCAGCGTTCCGTGGCGGCGAAAAATGGCTCGCAGCGTCGGCGTCGGGAAAGTCGGATGCCGCGCGAAGAAAGCGTCGCGCGCCGCCATGCGCGGCCGTCCGCCGAAATCGCTTCCGGGCAGCGGCGTCTGCGCGGTCCAGGCTGGTCGCAGGCCGGGAAAATAAGGGGCCAGGCGGTGCAGAGCCTCCTCCGCGAGCCGGCGATAGGTGGTGATCTTGCCGCCGAACACGGAGAGCACCGGCGCATCGCCGGCATCGTCGTCGATGCGCAGGGTGTAGTCGCGCGTCACTGCCGAGGGATCGCTCGAACCGTCGTCGTAGAGCGGGCGTACGCCGGCAAAGCGCCAGACCGCCTCGCCCGGATGCACCGGCTTCGCCAGGTAGCGGTTGACGGCGCGGCAGAGGTAGTCGACTTCCGCGAACGAGGGTTGCGCCGACTCCGCTTCGTGCTGCGGCTCATCGGTGGTTCCCACCATGGTGTGCAGATCGCCGTAGGGGATCATGAACACCACGCGGCGATCGTCGTTCTGCAGGATGAACGCGTGATCGCCCTCGTAGAGCCGGGGAACAACCATGTGGCTGCCCCGGACGAGGCGCACCGCGTCGCTGGAAGGCTGGTTCAGGGTGCCATTCAACACGCGCTTCACCCAGGGCCCCGCGGCGTTGACGATCGCCTTGGCCTCGATTTGCTCGCCGTTCGACAGCCGCGCCTGCCAGCCTCCGTCCTGCCGCTTCGCCGATACGCACTCCACGCCGGTCAGAACACGCGCGCCGTTCGTCCTGGCATCGATCGCGTTCGCCACCACCAGACGCGCGTCGTCGACGCGGCAGTCCGAGTAAAGGAAGCCATGCTTGAGCTCTGGCCGCAGGCCGTTGCCGTACGGCCCGGTGAGGCGCACCGCGGTGGATCCCGGCAGCACAGAGCGCCGTGCCAGGTGATCGTAGAGGAAGAGCCCGATGCGGATCATCCAGCGCGGCCGCAACTCGGGGACATGCGGCATGACGAAGCGGGTCGGCCAGACGAGGTGGCCGGCGACGCGCAGCAGCGTTTCGCGCTCTGCGAGCGCTTCCGCGACGAGACGGAACTCGTACTGCTCCAGGTAGCGAAGCCCGCCGTGGATCAGCTTCGACGACGAAGAGGAGGTCGCGCTCGCCAGGTCGGCGCGCTCGACGAGCAGGGTGGAAAGGCCGCGGCCGGCCGCGTCGCGCGCGATGCCGGCGCCGTTGATGCCGCCGCCGATGACGAGGACGTCGAAGCTCACTCGCGGGGCACTATAGCCGAGCGCCCCGCGGGAAGCGAAAAAGCTAGCTGCTGGCGACCTTCTTCAGCTGCTCGAGCTTGAGCACCTTGACCGTGATCTCGGCGTTCGGCTTGCTCTGCTCGCGCTCGCGCGCCTGCTGCTGGCGACGCACCTTGTCGAAGGTCTTGCGCACGTCCGTGTCGAAGCTGGGACGGTACTGGAAGGCGGAATCGAGGATGTGTTTCATGTGCGATGGGCTCCTGCTGGCTGGGGTCCATTGTTCCAGCACGCCACAGCGAACGTTGGAGCAGGATTTGGTCTCTCCGGACTAGGTCGGGCCAGCCCGACTGCGCTTGCCCCGTCGAACTTCTACGACAACCGTCGCTACTTCCCGCGCAGCTTTCGGATCGCCGCCAGCTGAGCGGCTTGCATGGCAAATTCTGCCTGCAGCGTCGCGATCTCCTGCTTGTCCTGAGCGTTGCGCAGAGCGTCCTCGGCCCGCTTCAGCGCCTCGGTCGCCTTCGCCTCGTCGAGATCCTTGCCGCGGATCGCCGTGTCGGCGAGAACGGTGATGAGCTTCGGCTGCACCTCGAGGATGCCGCCGGCGACGAAAATCAACTGCTCCTCGCCGCCGCCTGGCGGCGTGATCCGTACCGCGCCCGGTTTGATACGCGTGATCAGCGGCGTGTGGCGCGGATAGATGCCGAGCTCGCCCGCCTCGCCGGGCAGGACGACGAACTCCGCCTCGCCGGAGAAGATACTTTCCTCGGCGCTGACGACGTCGACGTGGATGGTCGCGTTCGCCATCTATTTTTTCGCCGTCTCTTTCTTCATTTCCTCGGCCTTGGCGAAGGCCTCCTCGATCGCCCCGACCATGTAGAACGCCTGCTCCGGCAGCGCATCGCATTCGCCGTTGACGATCATCTTGAAGCCCTTGATCGTGTCCTTGAGCGAGACGTACTTGCCCGGCGTGCCGGTGAAGTTCTGCGCCACGGTGAACGGCTGCGAGAGGAAGCGCTGGATCTTGCGCGCCCGCGACACGGCGAGCTTGTCCTCGGGCGAAAGCTCGTCCATGCCGAGGATGGCGATGATGTCGCGCAATTCCTTGTAGCGCTGCAGGGTGGCCTGCACCGCGCGCGTGGTGCTGTAGTGCTCCTCGCCGATGGTGTTCGGATCCACCTGGCGCGAGGTCGAGTCGAGCGGGTCGACGGCGGGATAGATGCCGAGCGAGGCGATATCGCGCGACAGCACTACCGTTGCATCGAGGTGGCCGAAAGTGGTCGCGGGCGACGGGTCGGTCAAGTCGTCCGCCGGCACGTACACCGCCTGGATCGAGGTAATCGAGCCGGTCTTGGTCGAGGTGATGCGCTCCTGCAGCCGGCCCATCTCCTCCGCCAGGGTCGGCTGGTAGCCGACCGCGGAAGGCATGCGGCCGAGCAGCGCCGACACTTCCGTGCCCGCCAGCGTAAAGCGGTAGATGTTGTCGACGAAGAACAGGATGTCACGGCCTTCGTCGCGGAAGCTCTCGGCCATCGAGAGGCCGGTGAGCGCGACGCGCAGGCGGTTGCCCGGCGGCTCGTTCATCTGGCCGAACACCATCGCCACCTTCGACTCCTCGAGCTTGTCGAGCTTGACGACGCCCGCCTCGATCATCTCGTGATAGAAGTCGTTGCCTTCGCGCGTGCGCTCGCCAACGCCGGCGAACACCGAAAGGCCCGAGTGCTGGGTGGCGATGTTGTTGATCAGCTCCAGCATGTTCACGGTCTTGCCGACGCCGGCGCCGCCGAAGAGACCGATCTTGCCGCCCTTGGCGAACGGGCAGATCAGGTCGATGACCTTGATGCCGGTCTCGAGCAGCTCCACCGAGGGCGATAGCTCGTCGAACTTGGGCGCGATCTGGTGGATCGAGCGCTTCTTGTCGGACTTGATCGGGCCGCCGTCGTCGATCGGCCGGCCGAGCACGTTCATGATGCGCCCGAGCGTGCCCTTGCCGACCGGCACCGAGATCGGCCCGCCGGTCCCAGTTACTTTCATGCCGCGGCGCAGGCCGTCGGAAGAGCCGAGGGCGATGCAGCGCACCACGCCGTCGCCGAGCTGCTGCTCGACCTCGAAGGTGAGCTCCCTCTCGACCAGCGGGTTGTTCGGATCCTCGACCAGCAACAGCGCGTCGTAGATGCCCGGCATGTTCTCGCGGTCGAACTGGATGTCGGTGACCGCGCCGATGCACTGGACGATGGTGCCTTGTGCTTGTGCCATAGCGTTTCCCTTTAGACGGCGGCTGCGCCGCCGACGATTTCTGAAAGCTCTTTGGTGATCGCCGCCTGCCGGTTCTTGTTGTAGACCAAGGTCAGCTCGTCGATCAGCGTCGCGGCGTTGTCCGAAGCCGACTTCATCGCCACCATCCGCGCAGACTGCTCGGAAGCCATGTTCTCGGCGACCGCCTGGAAAATAAGCGCCTCGATATAGCGCGTCATCACCTGGTCGAGTACGGCGCGCGCCTCGGGCTCATAGATGTAGTCCCAGACCGTCTCTGGCGCGCCGAGCCGCTCGCCGGACAGCGGCAGCAACTGTTCGATCACCGGCTCCTGCTTCATGGTGTTGATGAAGCGCGTGTAGCCGATCATCAGTCGGTCGAAGCGGTCCGAGGTGTAACCATCGAGCATCACCTTGACCGCGCCGATCAACTTCTCCATCTGCGGCCGGTCGCCGAGCTGGATCGCGTGCGAGACGATCTTCGCGCCGAGGCGCTGCATGAAGCCGAAGCCCTTGTTGCCGAGCGCGCAGACCTCGATCTCCTCGCCTTCGGTCTGCCACTGCTTGTACTGATTGAGCACCATGCGCAGCAGGTTGGTGTTTAGCGCGCCGCACAGGCCTTTGTCGGTGGTGATGACGATGATGCCAACCCGCTTGACCGAATCGCGGTCGACCAGGAACGGGTGGCGGTACTCAGGGTTGGCATGCGAGATGTGCGCAGCGACGTTGCGGATCTTCTCGCCGTACGGCCGCGCGTGGCGCATGCGCTCCTGCGCCTTGCGCATCTTCGAGGCGGCGACCATCTCCATCGCCTTGGTGATTTTCCGGGTGTTCTGCACACTCCGGATCTTCATCCGTATTTCTTTGGTGCCCGGCATCTAGAACGATCCGTTCTTCTTCCAGTCCTCGATCGCGGCCTTGAGGGCTTTCTCCTCGTCGACCGAAAGGTCCTTCTTGTCCTCCATGGTCTTCACCATGGCCGCGTACTTACTCTTCAGATAGTCGCGCATCGATTTCTCGGCGGCGAGCGCCTTCTTCACGTCGATGGCGTCGAAGTAGCCGTTGTTGACCGCGAACAGCGTCAGCGCCATTTCCCAGACCTGCAGCGGCTGGTACTGCGGCTGCTTCATGAGCTCGGTGACCATGCGGCCGCGCTCGAGCTGCTTGCGGGTCGCTTCATCCAGGTCGCTGGCGAACTGCGCGAACGCCGCCAGCTCGCGGTACTGGGCGAGGGCCAGGCGAACGCCGCCGCCGGTATCGCGCCGCTTCATGATCTTGGTCTGCGCCGCACCACCGACCCGTGACACGGAGATGCCGGCGTTGTTGGCGGGCCGGATGCCGGCGTTGAACAGATCCGTTTCCAGGAAGATCTGTCCGTCCGTGATCGAAATGACGTTCGTCGGCACGAACGCCGTGACGTCGCCCGCCTGGGTCTCGATCACGGGCAGCGCCGTGAGCGAGCCGGTCTTGCCCTTGACCGCGCCCTTGGTGAACTTCTCGACGTAGTCGGGATTCACGCGCGCGGCGCGCTCGAGCAGACGCGAGTGCAGATAGAACACGTCGCCCGGATACGCTTCCCGCCCGGGGGGCCGGCGCAGCAGCAGCGACACCTGGCGGTAGGCCCAGGCCTGCTTGGTCAGGTCGTCATAGATGATGAGCGCGTCCTGGCCGCGGTCGCGGAAATACTCGCCCATCGTGCAGCCGGAATACGGCGCGATGTACTGCATCGCCGCCGATTCGGAGGCCGAGGCGGCGACGACGATGGTGTAGGCCATCGCGCCGTGCTCCTCGAGCTTGCGCACCACGTTGGCGATGGTGGAAGCCTTCTGGCCGATGGCGACGTAGACGCAGAAGAGATCCTTGCCCTTCTGGTTGATGATCGTGTCGACCGCGACGGCGGTCTTGCCGGTCTGGCGGTCGCCGATGATCAGCTCGCGCTGGCCGCGACCGACCGGCACCATCGCGTCGATCGCCTTCAGTCCCGTCTGCACCGGCTGCGATACCGACTGGCGCGCGATCACGCCCGGGGCCACCTTCTCGATGACGTCGGTGAGCTTGGCGTTGATCGGGCCTTTGCCGTCGATCGGCTGGCCGAGCGAGTTGACGACCCGTCCCAGCAGCTCGGGGCCGATCGGCACCGAGAGAATCTTGCCGGTGGTCTTCACCACGTCGCCCTCGCTGATGTGCTGGTACTCGCCCAGGATCACCGAGCCGACCGAGTCGCGCTCGAGGTTGAGCGCGAGGCCGAAAGTGTTGTTCGGAAACTCGAGCATCTCGCCCTGCATCACGTCCGAGAGGCCGTGAATGCGGCAGATGCCGTCGGTCACGGAGATCACTGTCCCCTGCGTGCGCATCTGCGCGCCAGCATCCAGGTTCTGGATGCGGCTCTTGATGAGCTCGGAAATTTCGGAAGGATTGAGTTGCATGCCTGCTCCTTAAGCTTTCAATGCCGTCTCGAGCGCGCTGAGTTGAGCGCGGGCTGAGCCGTCGATGACCTTGTCGCCAATGACCACCTTGATGCCGCCGATCAGCTCCTTGTCGAGCTGAACCTTGGCCCTGACCTTGCGGCCGGTCTTCTTCTCCAGCCGCTCCACCAGGTCGGCGAGCTGGGCACTGCTCAGCTCGAAAGCCGACACGACCTCGGCCTCGACCACGCCCTCGCGCTCGTTGCGCAGGGCCTCGAACTGTTGCCGGATCTCCGGCAGCAGGCCGAGGCGGCCATTTTCGGCCAGCACGCGGGCGAAATTTTCGCCTTCGCCGCTCAGGGACAGAACCGAGATGAAAAGACCCGCCACCTTGGCGTCGGAAAGATTTGGGTCGCCTACCGCGGCTCGGATACGCGGGTCCTGCGAGACCGTCGCCAGCGAGGCGAGCATCTCCGACCACTTGGCGAGCGCGCCGGCGCCGTTGGCCAGCTTGAAGGCGGCCTCGGCGTAGGGACGGGCGACGGTATTCGGTTCTGCCATTTAGAGCTGACGCTTGATCGAGTCGAGGAGATCGCCGTGCGCTTTGGCGTCGACCTCGCGGCGCAGGATCTTCTCCGCGCCCGCCACGGCGAGCGTGGCGACACGGTCGCGCAGCTGCTCGCGCGCCCGGGTCACTTCCTGGGCGATCTCTGCCTTGGCGGCGGCTTTCTCGCGGTTGCCCTCTTCCTTGGCGGCGTTGCGCGCCTCGTCGACCATCTGCGCCGATCGCTTCTCTGCCTGGGCGAGGATGTCGGCGGCGCGGCTGCGCGCCTCCTTGATCGCCTCGTCGGCCTGCTTGGTGGAGACCTCGAGCGAGCGCTTGCCCTGCTCGGCCGCGGCAAGGCCGTCGGCGATCGTCTTCTGCCGTGCCTCGATCGCGCGCAGCATGTGCGGCCAGATGAACTTCATCGTGAAGCCGATGAAGGCCACGAAGACGATGGCCTGCGCGACGAGCGTGAAGTTGAGATTCATGCTGCCCTCCGCGAAATGCGCTTTAGCGGAACGCCGTCGCGAGCGGGTTGGCGAAGGCGAAGAACATCGCGATGCCCAGGCCGATGATGAACGAGGCGTCGATCAGGCCGAGCAGCAGGAACACCTTGCCCTGCAGCGAGTTCGTCAGCTCCGGCTGGCGCGCCGCCGCCTCGAGGAAGCGGCTGCACATGATGCCTACGCCGATGCACGCCCCGGCGGCGCCGAGACCGATCATGAGGCCGATGCCGATTCCGGTGTAGGCCTGAACCATCGCCAGCAATTGAAGCTTCTCCATTGGTGTTTTCCCTTTTCGAAAGACGGTGCGTTAGTGGTGTTCGTGCGCCATCGCGATGTAGACGACGGTCAGCATCATGAAAATATAGGCCTGCAGCAGGACGATCAGGATGTGGAAGATCGCCCAGCCGAGGCCGAGGATCGAGCCGAAGATGGTGCCGGCGAGGCCGGTCGCCGCCCACATCCAGAGCAGCAGGAACAGGATCTCGCCCGCGTACATGTTGCCGAACAGCCGCAAGGAGTGCGACAGCGGCTTGGAAATGTACTCGACGCAGTTGAACAGGAAGTTCGCCGGCCAGAGCAGCGGGTTCGAGCCGAAGGGCGCGCAGAAAAGCTCGTGGATGAAGCCGCCGACGCCCTTCGCGGCGATGGCGAAGCCGATCATCAGGAACCACACCGAGAGCGAAAGCGCGAAGGTGGTGTTGACGTCGGCGGTCGGCACGTAGCGGAAGCCGTGATCGGAAACATGGTGCGTCGCCAGGCCGACGAGGTCGGCGGGCAGGAAGTCCATCGCGTTCATCAAGACGACCCAGACGAATACCGTCAGCGCCGCCGGCGCGACGAACTTGTTGCGGTCGCCATGATGAAAGATGCCCTTCACCTGATCATCGATGAATTCGATCAGCAGCTCGATGAACGCCTGGCGCTTGTTCGGCACGCCCGAGGTCGCGCCGCGCACGATCCACCAGATGACCCCGAGGCCGACGACGCCGAGCAATCCGGCGGTGACGAGCGAGTCGACGTTGATCGACCAGAAGCCGCCATCGCCGCTCACTGGTTTCGTCAGGAACGTGAGGTGGTGCTCGATGTACTCGGAGGGCGTCAGCTCTTTACCGGAAGCCATCGCTCGTTCGTATTAGTAGTTGCGCACAAAAAATGCCATGCCAAAGATCAGCATCGTCACGATGAAGCTCGCCAAAACCGCGCCCACAACCGCGTCTGCGTAGTTCGCGAGCACCAGCCAGAGCAGGAGCACGGCGAGGCCGATCTTGACCGCCTCGGCCGTCAACGCGCCGACGAGAACCTCCCCTGCGGACTTCACGTTCCTCGCGGCCACCCATGCCGCCGCGAGTCCGGCACAGATGCTGATCGTGCCCCCTGCCGCGCCCGATAGAGCCCCGTGACTGCCTGCGAGAACTCCCCCGACCGCCATCATCACACCCGTCGCCACGAGCTGCCAAATCAACACGGTGCGGATGGGTCTGCTTAGGGGGCGAAGCATAGCGTAACTTTGCCGTTCAGCGGTGCTTCTTCGCATCGTCTGCCATTAACGGAGCTTCTTCAGTAGCTGGTCAAGGTGATCGAGGCTCGCATAGTGGACGATCAGCTTGCCTCGCCCTTTGCGCGCTGCCTTGATCTCCACGGTCGTGCCGAGTCGCTCGGCCAGCTCTTCCTCGAGCCGCGCGAGGTCGCGATCGGCGCGCTTGCGCTTCGGCCCGGCGGCGCCGCGCAGCATCTTCTGCACCAGCGCCTCGGTCTCGCGCACCGAGAGGCCTTTCGCGGCGACGCGGCGCGCCACCTCGATCTGGCGCGCCGCCTCGAGCGCGACCAGTGCGCGCGCGTGTCCCATCTCCAGCGCGCCCTCCATGACAAGATCTTGCACCGGCCGCGCCAGCTTCAGCAGGCGCAGCAAATTGGTGGTGGCGCTGCGCGAGCGACCGACAGCGTCGGCGGCCTGCTCGTGCGTCATCTTGAATTCATCGACCAGGCGCTGCAGGCCGTTTGCCTCTTCCAGCGGATTCAGGTCCTCGCGCTGGATGTTCTCGATCAGGGACATCGCCAGCGCGGCTTCATCGGCCACCTCGCGCACCAGCACCGGCACCTCGCCCAGGCCCGCCATCTGCGCGGCGCGCCAGCGCCGCTCGCCGGCGATCAGCTCGTACTTATCGCGATCGACCGGCCGGACGAGAAGCGGCTGCATCAGGCCTTGCGAGCGGATCGAGGCGGCGAGCTCGGCCAGCGCCTCCTGGTCCATCTTCGTGCGCGGCTGATATTTTCCCGGCCGGATGCGCGCCACCGGCAGCGTGAGCAGCGCGTCGCGCGGCGGCTCGTCGCCGCCGAGCAGCGCGTCGAGTCCCCTCCCCAACCCCTTCGGCTTCATCCGGCCTGCCCCCTGGCAAGAATTTCATCGGCGAGCGCAAGGTAGGCTTGCGCGCCTTTCGACGCCGTGTCCCACAGAACCGCTGGCACGCCGTAGCTCGGCGCTTCGGCAAGGCGCACGTTGCGCGGCACCAGCGTGCGATAGACCTTGTCGCCGAAATGCTCCTCGAGCTGCTGCGACACCTGCTGCGAGAGCATGTTGCGCGGGTCGTACATCGTGCGCAGCAGCCCGGCGATCTCGAGCTGCGGGTTGAGATTCGCGCGCACGCGCTTGATGGTGCCGACGAGGTCGGACAATCCTTCCAGCGCGTAGTACTCGCACTGCATCGGAATGAGGACGCGCTGCGCAGCCGTCAGCGCATTCACCGTCAGCAGGCTGAGCGACGGCGGACAATCGATGAGGATGAAGTCGTAGTCGCCCTCGATGCGCTCGAGCGCCGTCTTGAGGCGCGTCTCGCGCGCCGGCAGATCTACCAGCTCCACCTCGGCGCCGGCGAGATCGCGATTGGCGGGCACCAGGTCGTAGCCGCCCTTCTCCGCGCGCACCCGGATCACGCCGATGTCGCCGAGGCCGAGGAGCACGTGGTACACGCTGCGCGTGATCGTGCGCTTGTCGACGCCGCTACCCATGGTGGCGTTGGCCTGCGGATCGAGGTCGATGAGCAGGACGCGACGATCGGCTCGGCCCAGCGCCGCGGCGAGATTGACGCTGGTCGTCGTCTTGCCGACGCCGCCCTTCTGGTTCACTACGGCGAGCACGTGCGGCACTTCAGGCTTCCACGCGGCAAAGCACGAGATGGCGCGCCGCGTCGACCTGCGGCGTCCTCAGCTCTATCACTTGGCTGCAGTCGCAGCCGCCGGGCAAGTGCTCGAGCTCGGCGCGCGGCAGCAACCCCTTCATGGCCGCCAGCACGCCCCCCGGGGCGACCAGGTGTCGGCAAGCGCCGATGAAGCGCGCGAGCTCGGCGAAGGCGCGCGAGACGACCACGGCGAAGCGCGCCGCCGGCTGCCATTTCTCGACCCGGCCGTGATGCACCTCGACATTGCGCAAACCGAGCTCCAGAACTGCTTGGCGAAGAAAAGCGCTTTTCTTCTCGCTTGCCTCGACGAGCACGATCTGCCACTGGGGGCGCGCCACCGCGAGCGGAATGCCCGGCAAGCCCGCGCCCGAGCCCGCGTCGGCGAGCCTGCCCTCCCCGGACATCGGCAGGTGCGGCACGACGACGAGCGAGTCGAGCAGATGGTGGCTCACCATGCGCAGCGGGTCATCGATGGCAGTCAGGTTGTAAGTGCGGTTCCACTTGGCGAGCAGCGTCACGTAGTTCATGAGTTGCGCGCGCGCAGTGTCGGGCAGCGTGAGTTGAAGCTCGGCGAGCCCGAGGTCGAGCGCGGCGCGCGGCGTCATGCCGTCTTTTTCTGTGCGGCGAAGCCCCGTTTCAGATGCACCAGCAGCAGCGACACCGCCGCCGGCGTAATTCCCGAAATGCGCGACGCCTGGCCGATCGTTTCCGGGCGATGGCGATTCAGTTTCTGCTGCACTTCCTTGGAGAGTCCCTTCACGCCTGCGTAGTCAAAGTCCTGGGGCAGAGGCAGCATTTCGTGCTCCTGCCGCCGCGCGACTTCGAGACTCTGCCGCGCGATGTACCCCTCGTATTTGGCCCGGACTTCCACCTGGGCCGCCGCGTCAGGCGCGATCGGCGAATCCCCGGCCACGTCTGCGTAGCTGCTCTCCGGTCGCCTAAGAATGTCGAATTTCGATACTGTTTTGTGGAAGCCAGCGCTCACAAACTCTTTCTTCAAGCGCTGTTCTTCTTGAGTGATGGCATCGCGCTTGCGAGAAAACGCCTCCCAGCGGGCGTCATCGACCAAGCCGAGCTCTCGGCCCGCTTCGGTGAGCCGCAGGTCGGCGTTGTCCTCGCGCAGAGTCAACCGGTATTCGGCCCGGCTCGTAAACATTCGGTACGGCTCTGACACGCCCTGCGTGACGAGGTCATCGACCAGCACGCCGAGGTACGCTTGGTCGCGGCGTGGCCACCATGGCTGCCGCCCTTTCGCCTGGAGTCCAGCATTCACGCCTGCCAGGAGGCCCTGCGCGGCAGCCTCCTCATAGCCTGTCGTGCCGTTGATCTGTCCGGCGAAGAACAAACCCTTGACGCTTTTCGTCTCGAGCGAGGCGTGCAGGCTGCGGGGATCGAAGTAGTCGTACTCGATCGCATAGCCGGGACGCACGAGTTCCGTGGCCTCCAGGCCGCGGATCGAGCGAACCAGGTCCACCTGCGCGTCGAACGGCAAGCTGGTCGAGACGCCGTTCGGGTAGATCTCGTTGGTCGACAGACCTTCGGGCTCAAGGAAGATCTGGTGGCTCGCCTTGCCGGCGAAGCGGTGCACCTTGTCCTCGATCGACGGGCAGTAGCGTGGGCCGATCCCGCGGATGACGCCGGTGTACATCGGCGAGCGATCGAGCGCGCCGCGAATGATCTCGTGCGTGCGCTCGTTGGTATGAGCGATCCAGCAAGGCAACTGGCGAGGATGAAGCTCGCGCGTCGCCATGAACGAGAACACCGGCTCGGGCTGGTCTCCCGGCTGCACCTCCAGCTGCGAAAAATCGATCGTCCGGGCGTCGAGCCGAGGGGGGGTCCCGGTCTTCAGGCGCCCAACCGGAAGCTTCATCTCGCGCAAGCGCGCGGCGAGCGTCACCGCGGCGGGATCACCAGCGCGGCCCGCCTCGTAGTTGTCGAGACCGACGTGGATGCGGCCGGCGAGAAAAGTTCCGGCGGTGAGCACGATCGCCCGGGCGTGGAACCGAAGGCCGAGTTGGGTAACGACGCCGACCGCCCGATCGCCAACCACTTCGATATCGTCTACGGCTTGCTGGAAGAGACTCAGATTCGGCTGGTTTTCGAGCCGACGGCGGATGGCTTGGCGATAGAGGACGCGATCGGCCTGGGCCCGGGTAGCCCGGACTGCAGGCCCCTTGGATGCGTTCAGAGTGCGGAACTGGATGCCTGCTCCGTCGGTGGCGATCGCCATGGCACCGCCGAGCGCGTCGATCTCCTTCACGAGATGACCCTTGCCGATCCCCCCGATCGAGGGGTTGCAGGACATCTGACCGAGCGTTTCAATGCTATGGGTGAGAAGCAGGGTTTGGCAGCCAAGCCGGGCTGCCGCCAAGGCGGCCTCGGTACCGGCGTGACCGCCGCCGATGACAATAACGTCAAATTTTCGGGTCGACATAGCGAGCGGCGAATTTTACGCGACGTTCCACGTGGAACGGCGAGCGCCGATGTTTCACGTGAAACAACAATGTATTGCTGCTATGCAGCATAGAGAATGGCGGTCCGTGATTTCCCTTAGCCGCTATACAGATCTGCTCCAGGCGCGCGATGTGCGGCAAATCTTCGCCGCGTCATTCATCGGTCGCCTTCCCATCGGCGTCACCGGCCTCGCCCTGCTCCTTTTCGTTCAGTCGACGCTGGGCTCATTCGCCCAAGGCGGCGCCGCGGCTGCCTTTTACATGGCCGGCCTGGCGATCATGGCGCCGATCCTGGGCCGCGTGATCGATCGGCGCGGCCCCCGAAGCGTGCTCGCCGCGACGGCGGTTCTCTTCCCGGCCGCGCTGCTCAGTCTCGTCTGGGCCGTCGAACACGTGGGGTCGGCGGCGATCGTGCTCGCAGCTGGGGTCGGAGCGACATTTCCGCCGATCACCGTCTGCATGCGCACCTATTTCCGTCAGCGGTTGGCAAACGAACTCCTGCTCGCTACGGCTTATTCGCTGGAGTCGGTCCTGATCGAACTCATTTTCATTCTGGGGCCGTTGGCGGTGGCGCTCTTCGTCGCGCTCGCGACGCCGGCGATGGCGGTCTATTTCGCGGCCGGCTGCGGCAGCATCGGCGCGCTTCTTTTCTTTCGCTCGGCGGCCGTACGTGCCTGGCGGATCGAGCAGCGCTCGATGGCGCGACTACTCGGCCCTCTTGGCGAACGGGGTTTCATCCCGCTCATCGCTGTCGTTCTCTGCTTCGCCGCTGCATTCGGATTTCTCGAGATCGGAGCCACTGCCTACGCGACCGAGCAGGGCTCGGCCGCGCTCGCCGGTCTGCTGCTCGGGTTGATGAGCGTTGGCAGCGCGTTCGGCGGCCTCGCCTACGGCAGTCGCAGCTGGCGCTTGCCGCTGGGGATGCAGTTCTCGCTGCTGATGGCGCTGGTGGGGATCGGGCTCACACTCCTTAGCCTTGCCTCGGATCCGGCCGTGTTCGCCGCGATCGGATTCGCCGCCGGCATCGTCATGGCGCCCGTGCTGATCGTGCAGTCGATGCTCGTGGCGAAGAGCGTGCGGCCGGAGCACACCGCGGAGGCATTCACCTGGTCAGCGAGCGCGCTGCTGGCCGGAGTCGGCCTCGGACTCGCGGGCGGCGGGCTCCTACTGGAGACGTACCGCTCCAACGCTGCGATCGCGGGCGCAGCCGCGAGCGCGCTGCTCGGCGCGGCGCTGGCGCGCTTTGCTTTGAAAGACCGCTAGGCGGCGAGGCGCTCGTGCATCCCGCCGCGGCGCGCCTCGAGCGCGTCCGGTAGATGCCGTCCGAGCTTGGCGAAAAACTCGTCATGCAGCGCGAGCTCCTCTTTCCAGGAGCCCGCGTCGATCTTCGTCAGCTCGGCGTACTGCGCCGGGGACAGCTTCTCCATGCCGATCCAGTTGATGTCTTCGAAGCGCGGCATGATGCCCAGCGGCGTCTCCACGCCCTTCGCTTTGCCCTGGCAGCGCTCGACGATCCACTGCAGCACGCGCATGTTCTCGCCGAAGCCCGGCCAGATGAACTTGCCCTGCGCGTCGCGGCGGAACCAGTTGACGCGGAAGATGCGCGGCGGGTTCTTCACCTTGCGCCCCACGGCGAGCCAGTGGGCAAAGTAATCGCCCATGTTGTAGCCGCAAAAGGCGAGCATCGCCATTGGATCGCGCCGCACGACGCCCACTTTGCCGGTGATCGCCGCAGTCGTCTCGGAGCCCAGCGTCGCCGCCATGTAGACGCCCTCGTCCCAGTTCGGCGCCTCGACCACCAGAGGAACGGTCGACGCGCGCCGGCCGCCGAAGAGAAACGCGGAGATCGGCACGCCTTGCGGATCCTCCCAGCGCTCGTCCATCGACGGGCACTGCGAAGCGGGAACGGTGAAGCGCGCGTTCGGATGCGCGGCGAGGCGCCCCTGCTTGCCGTCGGCGGGCGTCCAGGGCTTGCCTTGCCAGTCGGTGAGCTTGGCGGGCGGCTCGTCGGTCATGCCTTCCCACCAGACATCTCCGTCCGGCGTCATGGCGACATTGGTGAAGATGACGTTCTCGCGCAGCATGCGCATCGCGTTCGGATTGGTGTGCTCGGAGGTACCCGGCGCGACGCCAAACAGTCCGTACTCCGGGTTGATGGCGTAGAAGCGCCCATCCTTGCCGGGCTTGATCCAGGCGATGTCCTCGCCGACGGTGGTGACCTTCCAGCCCTCCATGCCCGCGGGCGGGATGAGCATCGCGAGGTTGGTCTTGCCGCACGCGGAAGGGAACGCGGCAGCGATATAGCTCTTTTCACCGCTCGGCGACTGCATGCCCAGGATCAGCATGTGCTCGGCGAGCCAGCCTTCGTCGTGCGCCATCACCGACGCGATCCGCAGCGCCAGGCACTTCTTGCCGAGCAGCGCATTACCGCCGTATCCCGAGCCGAACGACCAGATCTCGCGCGTCTCGGGGAAGTGCACGATCCACTTTTCCTTCTCGTTCGACGGCCAGGCGACATCCTTCTGGCCGGCGGCGAGAGGCACGCCGACCGAGTGCACGCACGGCACGAACTTGCCGTCCTCGCCCAGCCACTCGACCACCGCGCGCCCCATGCGGGTCATCAGCTTCATGCTCACCGCTACGTACGCCGAGTCCGAGATCTCAACGCCGACCTGAGCGATATGCGAGCCGATCGGTCCCATCGAGAACGGGATCACGTACATCGTGCGTCCGCGCATGCAACCGTCGAACAGGCGCGACAGCGTCGCGCGCATTTCCCGCGGATCGATCCAATTGTTGGTCGGCCCCGCCTGCTCGGGCGACTCGCTGCAGATGAAGGTGCGTTCTTCCATGCGCGCGACGTCGCTGGGATGCGAGCGCGCGAGGTAGCAGTTCGGCCGGAGCTTAGGGCTCAGGCGGGTGAACGTTCCGGCGGCGACGAGCTCGTCGCAGAGACGGCGGTACTCGGCTTCCGATCCGTCGCACCACACGATCCGATCGGGCTTCGCCAGGGCGGCGATCTCTGCGACCCACTGCCGCAGCCCCTGATGGCGCACCCAGCTCGGGGCATTGGTGGAGGGAATCGGCGCGGCAGCGGTCATCAATGACTCCAAAAAGCCAAACGGCCCAGTGGGGCTGGGCCGATCAGGGAAGAAGCAATGGCGACGGATTCTAGCACCGGGTCCCGTTTAAGCGCTTGCCGCGGTGCAGTGCGCCGAATGGATAAAATCATTAATATTCAAGTATCTATGACTTGTCAAAACGACGCCTGAGCGCGAGAGCGGTACGGTAAACCGGGCCGGTGCTGAGAATCAGCAGAAAGACGCGGGTGACATGGGCCGCGGTCACAAACGGCACGCCGAGCTGCAGAACCTTGGCGGTGATGCACATCTCGGCGATGCCGCCGGGTGCGGTGGCGAGCACCAGGGTCGGGATCGAAAGGCCGGCGAGCCAGCCGAGAAACGCGCCGAAGCCGGCCGCGCAGGCGATTCCCACAAAGATGCTGACCACGGTCGCGGCGACGTAGCGCGGAGCGCTGCCAAGCGAGCGGCGTTCGAAGCGGGAGCCCAGCACCCAGCCGATCAGCAGCTGAGCCATGTTGGTGAGCTCCGTCGGCATGGAGGAGAGCTGCACCTCGCAGGTAGTCAGCACGATGGTCAGCGCGAGCGGGCCGAACATGAAACCGTTCGGCAAGCCCAGGAGGGTGAGCGCGGTGCCGGCGAGCGCAGCGCCGGCGACGAGCAGCGCGAGCTTCGGCCAATCGAGGTGCGTGCCAGCCGCGGCGACGTAGGGATCATCGCCGTGAGCGCCGGAATACGTGAGCGCAAAGGGCACGACGAAAACCACGATCAGGATGCGCAGCGATTGCGCGAGCGCGATTCGGTCGGGCCGCGCGCCGTAGCGCTCGCCGAGGAGCGTCATCTCGGCCGCGCCGCCGGGCACGCTGGCGAAGAACGCCGTGCCACGGTCGACATTGCCAAGCCGGGCGAGGATGGCCCCGCCCAGCACACCAAGGGCGATCGCAAACAGGCCGGCGCCGAGAAGCAACGCCCAGTACGAAAGGACGTAGCGGCCGACCTCCGGGGTGAAGTAGAGGCCAAGAGCGATACCGATCGCGATCTGCCCTGTCTCGCGCGCGCCGCGCACCGAGCGCAACTCGGCGCCGGCAAAGTTGCACAGCGCCATCGCGACGAGCGGCCCCAGCATCCAGGGCAGCGGGATATGCAGCCAACTGCAGGCGGTCCCGGCGAGGACGCACAAGAGGAGCGCGAGCGCCGGGTTGAGCCAGCTGTCGCGCGCCGGCTTCACTTGCCGATACAGAAGCGCGCGAAGATCTCGCCGAGCAGATCGTCGGCCTTGTACTCGCCGGTAATGGCGCCGAGGGCGGCCTGCGCGAGGCGCAACTCCTCTGCGAAGAGTTCCCAGCGGGCAAGCTCGCCCGCCGCGGCGGTGAGATGGTCGCGGGCGCTTTCCAGCGCGCGCAAATGGCGCTCGCGCGCGAGGAACACCGATTCACCGGTATCGCTCCAGCCGGCCGCCTCGAGAATCGAGCGGCGCAGGCGGTCGAGGCCGGCGCCGGTTTTGGCAGAGACACCGACGGCACCGGCCGGGATGGCAAAATCTGGCGCGAGATCGGTTTTGTTGTAGACGTCGATGCGGATCGCCTGCGCTGGCAATCCCTCCGGTGGCGGCGCCTGGCTGCCCGCCTCCTGCACCGCCAGGACCACGCCGGCATGCTCCAGTTCCCGCCGCGTGCGCTCCATGCCGAGCTGCTCGAGCGCATCGCCATCGCGACGCAAGCCGGCGGTGTCGACGAGCACCAGCGGCACGCCTTCGATCTGCACCGGCTCGCGCAGCGCATCGCGCGTCGTGCCGGGAATGGGAGCGACGATGGCCCGCTCGTCGCCGGCCAGCCGGTTGAGGAGGCTCGATTTGCCGACATTCGGGCGACCGGCTAGCACCACGTGCACACCGGTGCGCAGAAGGCTGCCTTGGCGACTCTTCGCCAGCACGCCGTCGAGCGCTTCCCGCGTACGCGCAAGGCGTGCCGCCGCGTCCCTGGCGTGCAACGGGTCGACCTCCTCTTCGGGAAAGTCGAGCATCGCCTCGATCAGCGCGCGCAGCTCGACTAGCTCGCCCACCAGCACGGCGACTGCAGCCGAGAACTCTCCCGAGAGCGAGCGCAGCGCCGAGCGGGCCGCTTCGCGCGTGGTCGCGTCGATCAGGTCGGCGACTGCCTCCGCCTGCGCGAGATCGAGCTTGCCTTCGAGAAATGCGCGGCGCGTGAACTCGCCCGGCTGAGCGAGCCGCGCGCCGGCGTCGAGGCAGGCGCCGAGCACCGCCTGCATCAGAACCGGTCCGCCGTGGCCCTGCAGCTCCAGTACCGCCTCGCCGGTGTAGGAATGTGGCGCTGGAAAGTAGAGTGCGATGCCTTTGTCGAGGTCTGAAAAAGCGCCGAAGGTCGCCAGGCGCGGCTCGGGCAGGCGGCCAAGGAGGGCGCGAGCGATGCGTGGCACTTCAGGGCCGGAGACGCGCACTACCCCGATTCCTCCACGCCCGGCCGGCGTGGCGATCGCCGCGATCGTGTCTCGGGCTACTTCATCGCTTGGCATACGCCGGCTTGTCGCGGTCGAACAAGCGCTGGATCTGCCACTGCTGCAGGATCGAGAGGATGTTGTTCACGAGCCAGTAGAGCACCAGCCCGGCCGGGAAAAAGAAGAAGAAGATGCTGAAGATGAAAGGCATGAACTGCATCACCTTGGCCTGCACGGGGTCCGGCGGCACCGGGTTCAGCCTGGTCTGCACGATCATGGTGATGGTCATCAGGACCGGCAGGACGTAGTACGGGTCGAGCGCCGACAGATCCTTGATCCAGAGCATGAACGGCGCGTGGCGCAGCTCGATCGCGGCGAGCAGCACCCAGTAGAGGGCGATGAACACCGGGATCTGCACCAGGATCGGGAAACAGCCGCCGAGCGGATTGATCTTCTCCGTCTTGTAGAGCTCCATCATCGCCTGGTTCATCTTCTGGCGATCGTTGCCGTACGTCTCGCGGATCTTGGTCAGCCGCGGCGTGACCAGCTTCATCTTCGCCATCGACTTGTAGCTCGCGGCCGAAAGCGGGAAGAAGATGAGCTTGATCAGCACCGTGAGCAGGATGATCGCCACGCCCCAGTTGCCCGACAAAGCGTGGAACTTCTCCAGCAGCCAGAAGAGCGGCCAGGCGATGACGGTCAGCCAGCCATAGTCGACGACCAGGTCGAGCCCCGGCGCAGCGCCCTCCAGCCGGCGCTTCTCCTGCGGCCCGCTGTAGAGCGGTACCGTCACCGTGGCGCTGCTGCCCGCCGCGACCTGCAGCGGCACCAGGACGCGCCCAGCGTAGGTGCCGTCCTGCCGCTTCTCGAGCGCGTAGTCGCGCGGCCCATCGTGCGGCAGCCAGGCGGAAACGAAGTAGTGCTGCACGAATGCGAGCCAGCCGTTGTCGGCGCGGGCGGCATGCTCCTTCGCCTTGTCGAGGTCGGACGGCGCCACTTTCTCGAACGCCTTTTCCTTGGAGTAGAGCGCGAAGCCGGTGTAGCTTTGCGCGCCGAACGACTGGGCGATCGTGTTCGCGTCCTGTAGCGGCCGCCCGTCGTGCGTGAGCTGGAAGTAGGCGTACGCCGCCAGCGGCTGCTGGCGCGGATTCTTGAGCTCGAGCGAGACGTCGACCACATAGCTGTCCCGCTTGAACAGATAGACCTTCTGGACTTCCAGCCCGTCGCGCCCTTGGGCAGCGAGCCGCACCTCGACCCGGTCGGCGCCTTCCTTGAGCACGCGCTCCCCGGGCAGGACCCGCCACAGCGTGCGATGGTTGGGACCGCCTTCCCCGGCGATGCCGCTCTGCGCCTCGTAGTGCCGATCGGCGCCGAGCAGGACGAGATTCTTCTTCTCGTCCTCCGTGTCCTTGTGGCGCAGAAGCTCGAGGCGCTTGAGCGTGCCCCCCAGCGTGTCGATCTCGGCGATGACGAGATCGGTGGTCACGCGCACCGTCTCGCCGCGCGCGGCGGCTTCCGCGACCGGCACCGCCGGCGACGGCGCCTGCGGCGCGGGCTTGGGCCGGTGTTCGCGCTCCCAGCCTTCCCAGAGCATGAGCACCGAGAAGCCGAAAATCAGCATCAGAACGAGTCTTTGCGAGTCCATGATCAAGGCACCGGATCGTAGCCGCCGTCATGCCACGGACCGCAGCGCGCAACGCGACGCGCCGCGAGCCAGCAGCCGCGACAGGCGCCATGGCGCGTGAGCGCCTCGGCGGCGTACTCCGAGCAACTGGGATGGAAGCGACAGGCGCGCGGCAACAGGGGGCTCACCGCCACCTGGTAGGCGCGCACGGCAAAGCGCAGCAGCGTCGCGATCATTCGTGCAAGTCCGTCAGAAGCCTTCGCAACCGGTTAATCATGTCCGCCGACGCCTCGATCCGCTCGGGCGGCCGCACCAGCAGATCCACCGGGCCGAGCGTTGCCTGCTCCAGGCGGAACGCCTCGCGAATGCAGCGCTTGAGGTAATTGCGCTCCGAAGCCGCGGCGCTGTGCTTGCGCGACACGAGGATTCCCAGCCTCGGCCGCCCGGCAACGCGTCGCTCGATGAAAAAGGTGTAACCGTCGGCCCGCAGGCGTTTCCCCCGTCGCAGCAGCCGCTCGAAATCGGCTTTGCGGCGCAGCCGACGCGCCGCACCGAGTCCGAAGCGCTTCTCGCGCGGCGCGGCGGCGACTATAGCGCGAGCCGACGCCGCCCGCGGGCGCGCCGGTTGCGCAACACTTTGCGTCCGCCGGGAGTGCGGCTGCGCACCAGAAATCCGTGGCGCCGGGCGCGCCGTGTCTTCGAGGGTTGATAAGTGCGCTTGGTGGCCATCTGCCGATCCGAAAAAGGGCGGTATTAGAGCGCGCGCATGAACGCATTGTCAAATCGTTTCGGCGCGCTTTCTCGAGCATTTTTCGCTGTGGATAAGCCATGCCGAAGCGAGTAAAATTCTCGCTCGTTTAGGCCCAATCAAAAGATGCAAAACCTCTGGGATACCTGCCTGCGCCGTCTCGAGCAGGAACTTCCCGCGCAGCAGTTCAATACCTGGATCCGGCCGCTCGCTCCCGAGGCGGATGTCGCCAGCGACATGCTCGTCTTGACCGCGCCGAACCGCTTCGTCCTCGAGCTGGTGCGCGAGCGCTTCGCGGCGCGCATCGAGCGCCTCGCGGCCGAGGCCAGCGGCAAGGAGCTGGGCGTGCGGCTGGTCCTCGCCCGCGGCGCCGACCCGGCCACGCGCTCGACGCAGCCCGCCCCGCGCCCCGTGGCGGAGGCGCCGACGCTCGCCGAGCGCTCGCGCCTGAACCGTGCCTTCACCTTCGACAGCTTCGTTACCGGCAAGGCGAACCAGCTCGCTCGTGCCGCCGCCATTCAGGTGGCCGAGAATCCCGGCATTTCCTACAACCCGCTGTTCGTCTATGGCGGCGTCGGCTTGGGCAAGACTCACCTCGTTCAGGCGATCGGCAACACGCTCGCCGATGCGCGGCCGCAGGCCCGCATCCGCTATATCCACGCCGAGCAGTATGTCACCGACGTGGTGCGCGCCTACCAGCAGAAGTCCTTCGACGAGTTCAAGCGCTACTACCACTCGCTCGACCTGCTGCTGATCGACGACATCCAGTTCTTCTCCAACAAGGGTCGCACCCAGGAGGAGTTCTTCTACGCATTCAATGCCCTGGTCGAGGCCCACAAGCAGATCGTCATCACCTGCGATACCTACCCGAAGGAGATCGCCGGCATGGAGGAGCGCCTGATCTCGCGCTTCGGTTGGGGCCTGACGGTGGCGATCGAGCCGCCGGAGCTCGAGATGCGGGTCGCGATCGTGCTGAAGAAGGCCGAGGCCGATGCGATCGACCTGTCGGAAGACATTGCCTTCTTCATCGCCAAGCACATCCGCTCCAACGTGCGCGAGCTGGAAGGCGCCCTGAAGAAGGTCCTCGCCTTCTCACGCTTCACCGAGCGCGAGCTGTCGCTCGATCTGGCCAAGGAAGCGCTGCGCGACATCCTCAACCTCAACAGCCGCCAGATCAGCGTCGAAGGCATCCAGAAAACCGTCGCCGAGTACTTCAAGATCAAGGTCTCGGACATGCATTCGAAGAAACGCAGCCGCAATCTGGCGCGACCGCGCCAGGTGGCGATGGCGCTCGCCAAGGACCTGACGCAGATGAGCCTGCCGGAGATCGGCGAGGCCTTCGGCAATCGCGACCATACGACCGTTTTGCACGCCTGCCGCACCATTGCCGCCTTGCGCAAGCACGACACCGGTCTCAACCGCGACTATCTCGTGCTCGAGCAGGTGATGAAAGGTTGAGCGTGGACAAGCTGTGTGTGCAGGCGGGACAGTTTGTGCATAACCCGTCGCCTTCGACGCGCGCGAAGATTTATCCACAATCCGAAATACACGCTGCACAGCTTCCCAGCTTCTTCGCGCACGGCGTAACCGACGGGTCAGACGGGGGAATCCGGAGTTATCCCGTGGTTTCGCTCTCTCTATTAGTTACTACTAGTTACTACTACTAAGAAACAGAAAGTAAATAACAAATGATCAAAGCGAAACGTGACGACATCCTCACGCCGCTTTCGGCCGTGAGCGGCATCATCGAGCGGCGCCATACGCTGCCGATCCTGTCCAACGTTCTGATCGAGCAGGCTGGCCAGAACCTCGCGTTCCTCGCCACCGATATCGAGATCCAGATCACCGCGCGCACGCCGCTGCAGGCGAGCGGCGAGACGAAGGCGATCACCGTCGGAGCGCGCAAGCTGGTCGACATTCTGCGCGCCCTGCCGGACAGCGCCGACCTGACGCTCCAGCCGCAAGACAAGCGCCTGCTGGTGAAAGCCGGCAAGAGCCGCTTCACGCTGCAGACCCTGCCGGCGGAGGATTTCCCCCGTCTGGCGAAGCCCGCCGGCGAGGCGGCGAAGTTCAGCCTCGGCCAGAAGGCCCTGAGGCGCCTTCTCGGCCTGGTGCAGTACGCGATGGCGCAGCAGGATATCCGCTACTACCTGAACGGCCTGCTGATGGTGGTCGAGGAAGGCCAACTCAAGCTGGTTGCGACCGACGGCCATCGACTTGCTTACGCGGCGACGGAGATCGGCGGCAAGCTGCCGCGGCAGGAGGTGATCGTGCCGCGCAAGACCGTCCTCGAACTCTCGAAGCTGCTGATGGACAACGAGGACGAGGTGAACATCGAGGTCTCCGCCACCCAGGCGGCGTTCCGCTTCGGCACCGTCGAGCTGATCTCCAAGCTGATTGACGGCAAGTTCCCCGACTACACCCGCGTCATTCCGACGGGCCACAAAAATAAGCTGAAGATCGACCGCGAAGCGCTGCGCCAGGCGTTGCTCCGCGCCGCCATCCTCTCGAACGAGAAATTCCGCGGCGTGCGTTGGGTCCTGACCGAGGGCAGCCTGAAGATCGTTTCCTCCAACGCCGAGCAGGAGGAGGCGCACGAGGAGGTCGAGATCAACTACTCGGGCGACGCGCTCGACATCGGCTTCAACGTCAACTACCTGCTCGACGTGCTGAACAACGTGTCGGGCAACGAGATCGAATGCGCATTCGGCGATGCGTCCTCGAGCGCCCTCATCAGCTATCCGTCGGAGAAGGATTTCCGCTACGTTGTCATGCCGATGAGGATCTAGGTGGGAGAAGGCGAAAGGCTGGTGCCGGTCCCGGGCGAATACGGCTCGGACTCGATCAAGATCCTGAAGGGCCTGGACGCGGTGCGCAAGCGCCCTGGCATGTATATCGGCGACACCTCGGACGGTACCGGGCTGCACCACATGGTGTTCGAGGTGGTCGACAACGCGGTCGACGAGGCGCTCGCCGGCTTCTGCGACGAGATCATTGTCACCGTGCACACCGACAACTCGATCTCGGTGTTCGACAACGGCCGCGGCATTCCGACCGGCATCAAGGACGACGACGAGGCGAAGCGCTCCGCGGCCGAGATCGTCATGACCGAGCTGCATGCTGGCGGCAAGTTCGACTCCAACACCTACAAGGTTTCCGGCGGACTGCACGGCGTCGGCGTCTCGGTGGTCAACGCGCTTTCCGAGTGGCTGCGCCTGACGATCTGGCGCGAGGGCCGCGCCCACCACATGGAATTCCGCTTGGGCGTGCCGGTCGAGCCGCTGAAAGAGCTCGGCAGCACCGAGCGGCGCGGCACCGAGGTGCATTTCCTCGCCTCGAAGGAGATCTTCGGCAACATCGACTTCCACTATGACATCCTCGCCCGGCGCCTGCGCGAGCTCTCGTTCCTGAACAACGGCACCAAGATCCTGCTGGTCGACAAGCGGGCCGCCAAGGAGGAGAACTTCGCCTTCTCGGGCGGCGTGCGCGGCTTCGTCGAATACATGAACAGGGCGAAGAACGTCCTGCACCCGAACATCTTCCACGGCACCGGGCTGAAGGACGGCATCACCGCCGAAGTCTCGATGCAGTGGAACGACTCCTACCAGGAAAGCGTGCTCTGCTTCACCAACAACATCCCGCAGAAGGACGGCGGCACCCACCTCACCGGCCTGCGGGCGGCGATGACGAGGGTCCTGAACAAGTACATCGAGGAAGGCGAGTTCGCCAAGAAGGCGAAGGTGGAGACCACCGGCGACGACATGCGCGAAGGTCTCGCCTGCGTGCTTTCGGTCAAGGTCCCGGAGCCGAAGTTCTCCTCGCAGACCAAGGAAAAGCTGGTGTCCTCGGAGGTGCGGCCGGTGGTGGAGGAGATTGTCGCCGAGCGCTTGCGCGAGTTCCTCGCCGAGCGGCCGGCGGATGCGCGCATCATCACCTCCAAAATCGTCGACGCGGCGCGCGCCCGGGAAGCGGCGCGCAAGGCGCGCGACATGACCCGGCGCAAGGGCGTGCTCGACGGCATGGGGCTGCCCGGCAAGCTCGCCGATTGCCAGGAACGCGATCCGGCGCTGTGCGAGCTGTATCTGGTCGAGGGAGATTCCGCCGGTGGCTCGGCGAAGCAGGGCCGCGACCGCAAGTTCCAGGCGATCCTGCCGCTCAAGGGCAAGATCCTCAACGTCGAGCGCGCTCGCTTCGACAAGCTGCTCTCGTCGGTGGAGATCGCGACCCTGATCACGGCGCTGGGCTGCGGCTTCGGCAAGGAGGAATACAACGCCGACAAGCTGCGCTACCACCGCATCATCATCATGACTGACGCGGACGTCGACGGCTCGCACATCCGTACCCTGCTCCTCACTTTCTTCTATCGCCAGATGCCCGAGCTGGTGGAGCGCGGCCACATCTACATTGCGCAGCCGCCGCTCTACAAGGCGAAGCTCGGCAAGGAAGAGCGCTACCTGAAGGACGAGCACGAGCTGAACGAATTCATGCTGCGCCAGGCGCTGGTCGAGTCTGCCCTTCATCCGGGCGCGGGCCGCGAGCCGATCTCCGGCGATGCGCTGGCGCAACTGGCGAAGTCCTATCTCGTCTCCGAGGCGGTGATCGGACGCGTCTCGCGGCTCATCGATCGCGAGGTGCTGCAGGCGCTGCTGCGCGGCGTGCATGTCGACTTGTCGCGCCGGGAGACCGCCGAGGCCTCGGCCGAGGCGCTAGAGCAGGCGATCGGCGGCAACGGCATCGCTGTCGCGCCGCACTTCGACCAGAAGACCGAGCGCTACCAGGTGCGCATCGAGCGCACGCGGCACGGCAACGTGCGCATGAGCACCATCGACACCGAGTTCGTCCTCTCTGGCGACTACGCGCAGATCCGTCAGACGGCGGCGATGCTTCGCGACCTCGTTGGCGAAGGCGCCTACATGCAGCGCGGCGAGAAGAAGCAGCCGGTGCGCGACTTCCCCGAGGCGATGCGCTGGCTGCTCGCCGAGGTGGAGAAATCGATGTCCCTGCAGCGCTACAAGGGCCTGGGCGAGATGAATCCCGAGCAGCTCTGGGAGACCACCATGGATCCCGCGCAGCGGCGTCTCTTGCGCATACAGATCGAGGACGGGATCGCCGCCGACGAGATCTTCACCAAGCTGATGGGCGACGAGGTCGAGCCCCGCCGCCTGTTCATCGAGTCGAACGCGCTCGGCGTCCGGAACCTCGACGTGTAGCTTTCTCTTCGGGCGCCTGGGGCTTTTCCCCCTTCTTCGGTGCCCGCGCCTGGAACTCGAAGCCGATCTTGCCGTCGGGCTGCTTGACGAGAAACGCCTTGAAGCGGCGGCCCTTCTTCGAGACGAAGGCGGTGAGGAGATCAGTCTTGCCGGTTGCCAGCAGCTTCTTCATCTGCTCGCGCTCGATCGGCTGCTGCAGGATCATGCGGCCGGAGCGGAAGTCGCAGGTCTTGGCCGGACCCACCGCTTTCTCGCAGGTATACGCCATGCCGTGCTCGAAGACGCGGTTGCCGCATTTCGGACACGGCCCGAGCGGCTCCTGGCCGCTGAAGTCCGGCGCCGCCTCGTTGCCATCCTTGTCCTGGCCGAAGTCGAACTCTGCGCGGAAGTCGTCGGTGAGCCGCATCACCGCCGCGAAGGGCCTGCCGATGCGGCTGCGAAAGCCGGTGAGCGGCCCGATCACCCGCTTGGTGATCAGCGTCGCTACTTCCTCGGTCGACCACTCGCGGCCTGAGGTGACCTTCCAGATGTTGAAGTCGCACGTCTGGCACTGGAACTTGCGGTAGTTCTCCTGCACCACGCCCTTGCCGCATTTCGGGCACGGCGCCGACACGGTCGCATAGACCACGTCGGGGATCTCGCCGGTCTTGATGAGACCGACCACCTTGCCCACCAGCTCGGAAATTTCCTTCATGAACACGTCGCGGGTCAGCTTGCCCTGCTCGATCAGGCGCAGCTTGTGCTCCCACTCGCCGGTGAGCTCGGGCGACGCGAGCTCGACGATATGCAGCATGTCCAGAGCGAAGATCAGCGAGAACGCCTTCGGCGTCGGCACGAGCTCGCGGCCTTCGCGGTGGATGTACTCCTCGCGGATCAGGCCTTCGATGGTTGCCGCGCGCGTCGCCGGCGTGCCCAGGCCCTTCGCCTCCATCGCTTCGCGCAGCTCGTCGTCCTCGATCAGCTTGCCCGCACCTTCCATCGCCGAGAGCAGCGTCGCTTCGCTGTAGCGCGGCGGCGGCTTTGTCTCGTTCGCCTGCTCGGTAACTTCCAGCACCGGCACCTGCTCCTTCGCCTCGATCGCCGGCAGGGTCTTTTCCTCGTCGCCCGTGGCGCGGCCGTAGATCGCCAACCAGCCCGCGCTCTGCAGGACACGCCCTTCGGTCTTGAAGTGGTGTTCGCCGACCTTCGTGATGCGCGTCGTCTGCAGGAACTCTGCCGCCGGGAAAAACACCGCCAGGAAGCGCCGCACCACCATGTCGTAGAGCTTGTGCTCCGCCTCGGACAAGTGCTTCGGCGTCTGCAGCGTCGGGATGATCGCGAAGTGATCCGAGATCTTCGCGTTGTCGAAGATCCGCTTGTTCGGCTTTACCCAGCCCTGCTTCAGAACCTGCTTTGCAAAGCTGCCGAAGGCGTCGGTGTCGGCGAGCTCCTTGAGCGTATCCTTGACCGTCGGCAGGTAGTCCTCGGGCAGGGCGCGCGAGTCGGTTCGCGGATAGGTGAGGACCTTGTGCTTCTCATAGAGCGACTGCGCGAGCGACAGGGTCATGCGCGCCGGGAAGCCGAAGCGTCCGTTGGCCTCGCGCTGCAGGCTGGTCAGGTCGAAGAGCAGCGGCGAGATCTGCGTCGCCGGCTTCGACTCCTCGCTGGCGATGCCCTTCTTGCCGCGACAAGCGGCGACGATCTTCGTCGCCGCGGCGGCGTCCCAGAGTCGCTCGGCCTTGCGCTCGGCGTCCTCGTCGTTCTTTTTGAACTCGGGATCGAACCAGCGGCCTGGGTATTCGCCCGCCTTGGCCTCGAAGCGGGCATGGACTTCCCAATAGGCCCGCGAAGTGAAAGCGCGGATCTTGTCCTCGCGCTCGACCAGGATCGCCAGCGTGGGCGTCTGGACGCGGCCGACGGTGGTCAGGTAGAAGCCGCCTTCCTTGGAGTTGAAGGCGGTCATGGCTCGCGTGCCGTTGATGCCCACGAGCCAGTCAGCTTCCGAGCGCGACTTGGCGGCGTCGGCGAGCGGTCGCATCTCCTTGTCCTGGCGCAGCTTGCCGAAGCCGTCGCGGATCGATTGCTGCGTCATCGACTGCAGCCAGAGGCGCTCGATCGGCTTCTTGGCGCGCGCGTGCTGGGCGATGTAGCGGAAGATGAGCTCGCCTTCGCGCCCCGCGTCGCAGGCGTTGATCAGGCTGGTGACGTCCTTTCGCTTCATCAGACGCAGCAGAAGGTTGAGGCGCTGCTCGTTCTTCTCGATCGGCGACAGGTCGAAATGCGGCGGGATCACCGGCAGGTTCTTGAACGACCATTTGCCCTTCTTCACCTCATGGGCATCGGGAACCACGAGCTCGAGCAGATGGCCGACGGCGGATGACAGTACGTATTGGCCGCTCTCGAAGTAGTCGCCCTTGCGCGTGAACCCTCCGAGCGCGCGCGCAATGTCGGCGGCGACCGACGGTTTTTCAGCAATGATGAGTTTTTTTGCCATGGGGGCGGCGAAAGGCCGCAGATGATAAGTGCAAACACCGCGCCGCTTCAACCGCCGCGCGACAGGACGGGCCTACGCACGCGCGCGTGCGCGCGCGAGGCCGAGAGAAACGTGCTAGTTCGGTAGCCGGTCCTGCGGCCCGCTGAAAAGCTCCTCGGCGACCAGCTGGCTGGTCGGCATCTGCTGATTCCACAGCACCATCAGCACGATCAGCTTCAACTGCTCGAGGGTGAGCGAGGCGCCCGAAGCGGCGAGCGAGCGCTCGAGGACGAGCTCACGGTCCTGCGGGCTGAGGATCCCGGATTGCTCGAGCGTGAGGAGAAAGCCGCGGCACTGCGCGTCTAGCTTGGCGAGCTCGCGCGGCGCGAAGGCCCGGAAGCTGCGCCGCGCATCGGGCAGGAGCAACGGCTCGCCCTGCGGCGCGCGCGCCATGCCGGCGAGCCAGTGCAGCGCTTCGCTGATGTCGGCGTGCTCGAATCCGGCGGCTGACAGCTTCTTCGCGATCCGTTCCCGCTCGTACGTTACTTCCCTTTGCTGGCAGTTTTCGAACAGGTAGACCAGGATTTCGTACATGCAGCCTCCTTGTTGTTATAACGCGCAATAGCGCATGGCGGTTTACCTGTCGCCGCGCTTCTCGAGGCGTTGAAAAAGCCCGCCCGGCAGGGCGGCGACGCGACCGGCGAGCTCCAGACGCAGCAGCTCGGACGAGACCTGCTCCGCCGACATTCCCGCGCGCACGCACAGCGCGTCGATGTCGACCGGATCGTGGCCCATGTGCTCCAGCAGGCCGGCGCTTTCAGCGCTGAGGCGCGCCGTTTCCTTCGGCGCAACCGTCGAGGCAGAGCCGCTGGCGCGGAAACCGCTGAGCTCGGCAAGCACATCTTCCGCCGATTCGACCAGCTTCGCGCCCGACTTGATGAGCGCATGGCAGCCCTTCGAGAGCGGCGAATGGATCGAGCCCGGAATGGCGAACACTTCGCGCCCCTGCTCGGCGGCGGAGCGCGCGGTGATGAGCGAGCCCGAGGCGAGCGCGGCCTCGACGACAAGGCAGCCTTGCGCGAGACCGCTGATCAGCCGGTTGCGGCGCGGGAAATTCGACGCCAGGGCGCCGGTGCCGAGCGGGAACTCCGACAGCAGCAGGCCGCGCTCGGCGATCTGCGTCGCCAGCGCGGCGTTGCTGCGGGGGTAGATGACGTCGATGCCGGTGCCGAGGACGGCGATGGTCGAGCCGGGTCCGGCGAGGCCGCCGCGGTGCGCCGCGGCATCGATGCCGAGCGCCAGGCCCGAGACGATGGTCAGCCCGGAGGCGCTCAGCGCCTTTGCGAAGCTATCGGCGTTCGCCGCGCCTTGCGCGGTGGCGTTGCGGCTGCCGACGATGGCGAGAGCCGAACGCTGCAGGAGCTCCACCCGTCCGCGCGCGTACAGCACCGGCGGCGGATCGGTGATTTCCAGCAGCATGCGCGGATAGCCGGCGTCTGCGAGCGTGACGAGCGCGTTGCCTGGCTGCTCGAGCCATGTCAGGGATGCCGCGACTGCGTCGTCGACTGCTTCCGAGCGGAGAGCCTCGAGGGCCGAAGGCGTGGCGTACTGTGCGAGCTCCGAGGATTTGCGCGCAAGGACCAGGTGCGGCAGGCCGAACTGCCGCAGCATCGCGCGGATGGCGGAAGCGCCGAGCCCGGGAGTGAGTGTGAGTTGCAGCCAGCTCGCCAGCCCGGGATCTTGCGTCATGCGGGCGGCGTTGCCTGGGTCGTGAAGACCCGGTAGAGACGACTTCTTCTAGGGCGTCTGAACCACATCCAGAGGGCTGACCGGCCTCGTGACGTGCATGACCAGCGCGTAGGATATCCGGTCGAAGACGCGGAACACAAACGCAAGGCCGGCTCGCTCGTCGGGCAGCTGCAGCTTGGCATCCAGCGCGCTCTGCTGCTTGCTGATGTCGCGCACCATGCCACCCTTGGTATAGAGCGCCAGGACATGACCAACCTCAACGCCGTCGGCGCGGCCGCGGTTTACGGTGACGATCGACTGCGGGCCGCCTTCACCGACGCGTCCGCCGCCGTAGATGGACATGATTCGGCCGCGGATCTTCGCTTGCGGGGCGTGCGGCGCATAGTTAATGGCCTGCGGACGGCTGGCCGCGACCAGCTTGTCGCCCGGGCCGACCTCCTGCACGGAGGTGGTCAGCATGATCGTCGCCGGATCGCCGGGACGAGTGACCTGCGCAGTGCCAAGGTAGATCGCCTCATAGCCTAGCGTCTGGTTCGTGTCGGGATCGACCAGCGCCCGGCCTCGCCGATAGACGAACCAGGTGTCTTCTTTCGATGAGCCGATGCCGCGCACGTAGGCCGAGTTGCCCGCGGAGATGATCACGCGGTCGGTCTGCGTGCCGACGATGGTCGGCGCCTTGTCGAGACCCTCGGGCTCGATCACTAGCGGCCGGGTGAGGAAGGGCTCGATCAGCGACGCGGGAATGCTCGGAATGCCTTGGCGCGCGAGCGACTCGGCTCGCAAATGCGGGCTCAGCTTGACGAGGCCGGGGTCGGCGCTGCTAGTCGAGCTGCTGGGCGGCACGCTCACGGGTGCGGGTGCGCCGCTCTCGGCGCCACTGGGCTCGGCTTCGCGCGCTCCAGGCTGCGCAATCGTTCCAGGCTGCGCAATCGTCAGTTGCCCGCGCTCGCGGTCGAGGATCAGCACGTAGCCCGGGTAAATAAGGTGCGGGTTACGGATCTGATCCTTGTTCATGTTCCAGAGGTCGGGCCAGCGCCAGGGCGAGTCCGTGTAGCGCTGGGAGATTCCCCAAAGCGTGTCGCCGGGGACGACGATATAGCGGTCAGGGGCGTCCGGCTTGATGGCCAGAGGCGCGGTCGGCGCTTGCGCCCAGGTTGCCCCGGACACCAAGAAAACGAGTGTTGTGATAGACTTACGCAATTGCTGGACCATGGCACCCCGTCCTTTTCGCGGCTTCCTGGACCGGCTTGTTATTCGGTTTGTCTAACCCCATGTAGCACAACCGCCGAACTGCTTACACGTCACCTGAGATTGTCCACATAATTTGTTCAATTGCAAGTGAAAACGACCTGAAATGCCGATTTTGAACATCCTCCGCTATCCCGACGCGCGCCTCCACAAGCTGGCCGCGCCCGTCACTGTGTTCGACGAGAGCTTGAAAAAGCTCGTCGCCGATATGGCCGAAACCATGTACGCGGCGCCCGGCATCGGTCTCGCCGCCACGCAGGTTGACGTGCACAAGCAGGTCATCGTGATCGATGCCTCCGACCGGCACGATTCGCTGGTTGTGCTGGTCAACCCCGAGATCGTCGACGCCACCGGCGAATCGGACATCGAGGAAGGCTGCCTCTCCGTGCCCGGAATCTACGAGCTGGTTCAACGCGCCGAGCGCGTCAAGGTGCGCGCGCACGACCAGAACGGCAAGGCGTTCACGCTGGAAGCGCAAGGCCTGCTCGCGGTCTGCATCCAGCATGAGATGGATCACCTGCAGGGCAAAGTCTTCGTCGAGCATCTCTCGCAGCTGAAGCAGCAGCGCATCCGCGCCAAGCTCGCCAAGCAACTGCGCAAGTCGGCCTGATCCTGCCTTCCTGCGTCTAGTCTTCGCCGGCACGCCAGAATTCGCCGCGCAGGCGCTCGGCCGCCTGCTTGAAGCAGGCCACGAAGTACCCCTAGTCGTCACGCAGCCCGACCGGCCGGCCGGGCGCGGCATGCGCACGGCAGCCAGCGCGGTCAAGCGCCTCGCGATCTCGCGGGGTCTGGCGCTGACGCAGCCGGAGCGCCTCGGCGCCGCCGAAGCGGATGCATTGCGCGCAGTGCGAGCGGATGTCCTCGTCGTCGCGGCCTACGGGATGCTGCTGCCGGCGCCTTTCCTCGATCTCGCGCCGCATGGCGCGCTGAACATCCACGCCTCGCTGCTGCCGCGCTGGCGTGGCGCCGCGCCTATTCAGCGCGCGATCCTCGCCGGCGATCGCGAAACCGGCATTTCCATCATGCGTATGGATGCCGGACTGGATACCGGGCCGGTGCTCAGCCGGCATCGCCTGCCGATCGGTGATGACGATGACGCAGGCACGTTGCACGATAAGCTCGCTTCGCTCGGCGGCAAGGCGATCGTCGAGGCGTTGGCGCAGCTCGAGGCGGGTAACGCGAAAGCGCTCGCGCAATCCGCGGAGGGTGCGACCTATGCGCGCAAGATCGGCCGCGACGATGCGCTGCTGAACTGGTCCCAGGCGGCAGCACTCCTCGAGCGGGTGGTCCGCGCACTACGTCCTTCGCCCGGGGCCGCGACGACGTTCGAGGGAGAACGCCTCAAAGTCTGGCGCGCCCGCGTCGCCGACGGTCGAGGCTCGCCGGGTAACGTACTGGCGGCGGACGACGCCTTGGTCGTCGCCTGCGGAGAGGGCGCACTGGCGATCACGGAACTGCAGCGCGCAGGCGGCAAGCCGCTCCCCGCCCGCGAGTTTCTGCGCGGGCGGGTGCTGTCGCCCGGCACCCGGCTCGAATGAGCATCGCCGCGCTGGCGCCGGCGCTCGCCGATGCGGCGCGCGTCGTCAGCCGCGTCGCCGCCGGCCGCAGCCTCGCGCAGGAGCTGGACGGCGCGGGGCGCACGACCACCCGGGCCGCGCTGCTCGATTTGACGCACGGCACGCTGCGGCGCTTCGGCTGGGTGCAGGCGATCGTTCGCGAACTTTCCCACCGCGACAAGACGGACGCCCAGGTGGAGTCGCTGCTGTGGTGCGCCTTGTACGCGCTGGAGTCGGGCCGCTACGCGCCCTACACCGTGGTCGACCAAGCGGTGGGCGCCTGCGGTCTGCTCGAGAAGTGGAACGCCAAAGGCTACGTGAATGCCGTGTTACGCGGCGCGCTGCGCGAGCGTAGCTCGCTGGAGACGCGCATCGCCGCCGACCTCGAAGCGCGCTATCAGCATCCACGGTGGTGGATCGACGCGCTGCGCGCGGCATACCCGGAGGATTGGGAAGGCACGCTGCGCGCGGGGAACTCGCACCCGCCGATGTGCCTGCGGGTCAACCGGCGCAAGACGACCGTCGCCGACTACAGCGCGCGGCTCGATGCCGCCGGCATCGCGGCGCGACCGCTCGGGGATCACGGCCTGCTGCTCGAGCGGCCGGTGGCGGTCGATGGCTTGCCGGGCTTCGACACCGGCGAAGTGTCGGTGCAGGACGCCGGCGCACAGCGCGCCACCGCCTGTCTCGATCTGCGCTCCGGCCAGCGCGTACTCGATGCCTGCGCAGCGCCCGGCGGCAAGAGCGCCCACATCCTCGAGACCGCGGATGTCGAGCTCACGGCGCTCGACAGCGACCCGGCGCGGATGCCGCGTCTTGCCCGCAACCTCGAGCGCCTTTCGCTGCGCGCCGAGCTGCTGCGGGCGGACTGCACGCAGCTTCGCGACTGGTGGCGCGGCGATCCGTTCGATCGCATCCTCGCCGACGTGCCGTGCTCGGCATCGGGAATCGCGCGCCGGCGACCCGACCTCAAGTGGCTGCGGCGCGCGCAGGATCTCGAATCCTTCGCCGCGCGCCAGTCGGCGATCCTCGACGCGCTTTGGCAGGCGCTGCGCGTGAATGGTAAATTGCTGTATGCCACCTGCTCGGTCTTTCCGCCGGAGAACGACGGCGTGATCAGCGCTTTCGTCTCGCGCACGGCCGGGGCGCGCCGGCTGCAATTGGCCGACGGCGGCGCGGCGCAATGGCTGCCCGACGCCGAGCATGACGGCTTCTTCTACGCTCTGATCGAAAAAACAGCCTGATCCCGCGCGATGCAGCGCATCGCCCTCCTCACCGCATTCCTTGCGCTGCTCGCCACCGGCACGGCGCGCGGCGATGCGATCGAGGTGCGTGACACAGCCCTGCGCGTCGCCGAGGGCGGCCTGGTCCTCGACGCCGATTTCGACTTCGAGCTCACGCCGCGCCTGGCGGAGGTGGTGGCGAACGGCGTGCCGCTCTATTTTCGCGTCGAGTTCGAGCTCGGCCGGAGTCGCTGGTACTGGTTCGACGAGCGTGCCGCCTCGCGACTGCTGCAGATGCGCTTGTCCTACCATGCGCTGTCGCGCCACTACCGGCTTTCCGCCGGCGCGGTCCCGGAGCGCTACATGTTGCAGCAGAACTTCCCTACGCTGCAGGAAGCGCTCAATGTCCTCAAGCGCGTGCGCAACTGGCTGGTGGTCGAGCGCGCCGCCGACTTGTCCAGGTCGGACTACGACGCGGCAGTGCGCATGCGCCTCGACACCACCTTGCTGCCGAAGCCCTTCCAGCTCTCCGCGCTGACGAGTCGCGAGCTGCACCTCGAATCGCCGTGGAAGCGCTTGGTGGTGGGGCCGCCGCAGCTGGTTGCCGCGCGGGTGGAAAGCCGCGAGCCGAAGAAGGCGCTGACGCGATGAAGCTCCTGCTCATCGTCGG